>CANQQW010000036.1 GCA_947626075.1 uncultured Clostridia bacterium | reverse complement strand
TTCCTCGATAGCTCAGTTGGCAGAGCATGCGGCTGTTAACCGCAGGGTCGTCCGTTCGAGCCGGACTCGGGGAGCCACGATTGTACCATAAATTTGATACACGCAAAACGGCTTGATTAGAGCCGTTTTTGTGTTTTTTGGGAAAATCCCCATGAACTCAACACAAAAGCGTAATCGTGTTGTTCGGATTTAATATTTTCTCCGTTATAATAAAATTATCAAATGAAACGGAGGTAATAAAAATGAACACAGACAAGATTTATGCGGAAGCAATCGTAAACGAGTATTCCAAAAAAAGCGCGTCAAAGGTGGTGGCGCTCAGAAAGCTGGACAGAGCGGCGAAAAGACCGGCGCAGATTTTCACCTATACCTTTGGGATTATCGCCGCGCTGGTCGCGGGTGTGGGAATGTGTCTGTCGATGAAAGTTATCGACGACGGCAGCACAGCTATGATGATATTGGGCATTGCGGTGGGAATTATCGGATTTATCGGAGCGGGAGTTAATTATCCGATTTATAACCGTATTCTTCAAAAGAGCAAGGAAAAATACGCCGGTGATATTATTCGTCTTGCCTCGGAAATCGCAAACGAAAGTAATTAACTCAAAGAAAGGAGGCGGAACGGTTGAATAAGTCGGAAAGCAAGTATTTTAATACGGCGGTTCGTATGGACGAGGCTTTGATTGAATTGCTTGAAAAAAAGGAATTTGAATATATCACCGTGAAAGAAATTTGCGAAAAAGCGGGCGTCAATCGCTCCACCTTTTATCTGCATTATGAGACGATCGGCGATTTGCTCGATGAGTGTGTCGAATATAAGCATGACGAATGTACCCGAAGATATGCTATGCACCTCAAGGACATAAAGGAACGGCTGCAGTCGGAAAATTTGGAAGATTTGATTTTCATTTCGCCCGAATATTTGAAGCCGTACCTTGAATTTGTAAAGGACAATAAACGCTTGTTTAAGATTGTGCTTTCAAATCCCGCCGTGTTTAACGCGGAAGAAACATTCAAAAGACTTTTTACGGAAATATTTTCTCCGATATTAGACCGCTTTCGTCTCCCCGAGCGGGACAAATCCTACATTATTTCATTTTACATCTCGGGAATTATGGCGATTATTTCGGAATGGATAAAAAATGATTGCGCCGATACCGTTGAGCGGGTGACGGATATTTGTATGCGCTGTGTTATTCCTTTGGGTGAAAAGCATTTGCGGCAAATCTCGAAAACATAATCACTGTGCTTTCGTGCATGAGCAACGCTGAGCTTATGGCGTACGCCAAATCGTTCCTGTAAAGCGATAACCACCGCGGTTATCGCTTTTTTGCTGCTAATTTTCTTGCAAAATACTGAAAAATTATAAATGATGTACATTTTTTCTGTATTTTTGTAAATCTTCTTCGCTGACGTTTTCTATAATTTTTTCAAGAAAAGCCAGCAATTTTTCTTTTTCTTTCGGTAACTGCGCGGAAAATTGAAAGGCATTGGATGATCCCATTGCCGCGAAAGTTGTGGGTATCTGTAAATGTTCAACGAGTGTCCGCACTTCTTTGTACTTTTCCAACTCACTTTCCTCTTGCCAATTACCGCGTTGAATTTCGGTATACAGTTCCGAATCGGGATAGATTGTAAGCATATTTGCGCCGATAAGAATAGGGTGCAGTTTATTGCAAATGTCGGCGGTCAGCTTTGCACCGATTTCTCCCCGACCGGCACCTGAAATACTTACAAGATAGAAAAAGCTGTAGCTGATACCTGCGGCATCCAACCTGCCGCACTGTTTCAAAATATTGTCCGAGTTATAGCCTTTAGCCATAAACCGTAAAGCCTCGTCGTCACCGGTTTCCATTCCAATCGTCAGTCCGTCATAGCCTAATGCTCGGAGTGAAGCCAATTCTTCATCTGTTTTGGGGGCAATATCCGTAATTCTTGCAAATGTGCCGATTGACTTTACCGACGGCAGATATTTTCGGATAAGCTCCGCTATATTTTTCAGCTTATCGCAGGACAAAACAAACGGATTCGCGCCGGTCAGGAAAACGCGGTAAGGGATTTTATTTTCAAGTCCGAACAGTCTATCCTCCAGTTTTTTCTGCGGCGAATGAAAAAACATCTGCGCCTCTCTTAAATCCGCTTCTACCACTTCTAAAGCCGACATTTTAAACTTGAACGGCAAGTCATTGTACAGGGTGCAAAATTTGCATTTATGGTGTGTGCAGCCTGCCGTTACTTCTAAAAGCAGCGATTCCGCCTCATATGGCGGGCGCCAAATCGTTCCTGTAAAGTGCATAACTCATTTCTCCTTTCTGCATTAATTATATTAATGTATAATAATTTTTCAAGTACTGTACTTTTTTCAAGTACCTACTTTTTATTTGTATATTGATTTTACGGTGTACAAGTGCTATACTGTTTGCGGAGGAGAGTGACTGAAATGAAGAAAAGCAAATTGGCAGTTGAACGCTGCAAGACGGTTTCGACGGTACAGAAAATATTGGGTGGTAAGTGGAAGATTGAGATTATTTATTACATCGCCTTTCAGGAGGTACATCGTTTTGGTAAACTGCGCCGCCATATTGGCGATATTACCGAGTCAAGTCTGACGAAACAACTTCGGGAATTGGAGGCAGACGGGTTAATTACTCGTTATGATTATAAGGAAGTGCCTCCTCATGTGGAATACAATCTCACAGATTTGGGTAAGAGTTTTATTCCCGTGTTGGAACACATGAAACAGTGGGGAGAGGAAAACCCCTAAAGCGATAACCACAACGGTTATCGCTTTTTGTTACTTACAAACTTACAAAACAAAAAACCAATCGCACCGCTGATAATTTTTTCACAAAATGTAAAAAAAATTAAATATAATTGTAGACATTTCCATGATTTATGGTATAATGGAGATAAGGTGTTTTGGCGGAAAAATCCGCCGCTATTAACAAAAAATATAACTTAGGAGGATGTTTTAATGGCACACAAGTATGTATACCTTTTCTCTGAGGGTAATGCAAACATGAGAGAGCTTCTCGGCGGTAAGGGTGCTAACCTCGCCGAAATGACAAATCTCGGACTGCCCGTTCCGCAGGGCTTCACAATTTCAACCGAAGCCTGCACACAGTATTACGAGGACGGCAGACAGATCAACGATGAAATTCAGGCACAGATCAACGAGTACATCGTAAAGATGGAGGGTATCACCGGCAAGAAGTTCGGCGACCCCGAAAATCCGCTGCTCGTTTCCGTCCGCTCGGGTGCGAGAGCGTCGATGCCGGGCATGATGGACACAATTTTGAACCTCGGTATCAACGAGACTGTTGTTGACTACATGGCTAAGGCTTCGCAGAACCCCCGCTGGGCTTGGGACTGCTACAGACGCTTTATCCAGATGTACAGCGACGTTGTTATGGAAGTCGGCAAGAAGTATTTTGAAGAGCTTATCGACAAGATGAAGGCTGAAAAGGGCGTTAAGCAGGACGTTGAGCTCACGGCTGACGACCTCAAGGAGCTTGCTTCGCAGTTCAAGGCGGAGTACAAGAAAGTTATCGGCGAGGACTTCCCGACAGACCCGAAGGAGCAGCTTATGGGTGCTATCAAGGCTGTATTCCGTTCGTGGGACAACCCCAGAGCGAACGTTTACAGACGCGATAACGACATTCCCTATTCATGGGGTACAGCCGTAAACGTACAGATGATGGCGTTCGGCAATATGGGCGACGACTGCGGCACGGGCGTTGCGTTCACGCGCGATCCGGCTACGGGTGAAAAGCACCTCATGGGCGAGTTTTTGACAAACGCGCAGGGTGAGGACGTTGTTGCGGGCGTGCGTACGCCGATGCCTATCGCAGAAATGGAACAGAAGTTCCCCGAAGCGTTTGCGCAGTTTAAGACGGTTTGCCAGACGCTTGAAGATCACTACAGAGACATGCAGGATATGGAGTTCACCGTTGAGCACGGCAAGCTCTATATGCTCCAGACAAGAAACGGTAAGAGAACGGCGCAGGCCGCGCTCAAGATTGCGTGCGACCTCGTTGACGAGGGCATGAGAACAGAGGAAGAAGCGGTTGCTATGATAGATCCGCGTAACCTCGACACGCTGCTTCACCCGCAGTTTGACGCTGCCGCTTTGAAAGCTGCGACTCCTATGGGTAAGGCTCTCGGCGCATCGCCGGGCGCTGCGGCGGGTAAGATAGTATTCACAGCCGACGACGCTAAGGAGTGGGCTGCGAGAGGCGAAAAGGTCGTACTTGTTCGTCTTGAAACATCGCCTGAGGACATCGAAGGCATGAAGGCTGCTCAGGGTATACTGACCGTTCGTGGCGGTATGACATCTCACGCTGCCGTTGTTGCGCGCGGTATGGGTACGTGCTGCGTATCGGGCTGCGGCGACATCGCCATGGACGAGGCTAACAAGAAGTTTACGCTTAACGGCAAGGAATATCACGAGGGCGACACTCTGTCGCTCGACGGTTCAACAGGTAATATTTACGACGGAATTATCCCGACGGTCGACGCGTCGATCGCGGGCGAATTCGGCAGAATTATGGGCTGGGCTGACAAGTTCAGAACTCTTAAAGTTCGCACGAACGCCGACACTCCCGCCGACGCTAAGAAGGCGAGAGAGCTCGGAGCCGAGGGTATCGGTCTTTGCCGTACGGAGCATATGTTCTTCGAGGGCAACAGAATAGACGCGTTCAGAGAGATGATTTGCGCCGACACGGTTGAGGAGAGAGAGGCTGCTCTCGATAAGATTTTACCGATGCAGCAGGGCGACTTTGAAAAGCTTTACGAGGCTCTCGAAGGCAACCCCGTAACAATCCGTTTCCTTGATCCGCCGCTCCATGAGTTCGTTCCGACAGAAGAGGCTGATATTGAAATCCTCGCTAAGTCGCAGGGCAAGAGCGTTGAGGCTATCAAGGATCTTATCGCGGGTCTGCACGAGGCTAACCCGATGATGGGTCACAGAGGATGCCGTCTTGACGTAACTTATCCCGAAATCGCGAAGATGCAGACAAAGGCTGTTATCCGCGCGGCGATAAACGTACAGAAGGCTCATTCGGAATGGACGATAGTTCCCGAGATTATGATCCCGCTCGTATGCGAAGTTAAGGAATTGAAGTACGTTAAGAAGATTGTCGTTGAAACAGCAGACGCCGAGATCGCGGCTGCGGGCGCTGATCTGAAGTATGAAGTAGGTACAATGATCGAAATTCCGCGTGCGGCTCTTACGGCTGACGAAATCGCGACCGAGGCTGACTTCTTCTGCTTCGGTACAAACGACCTCACGCAGATGACGTTCGGTTTCTCGCGCGACGACGCGGGCAAGTTCCTCGACGCGTACTATGACGCGAAGATTTTCGAGAACGACCCGTTCGCTAAGCTCGACCAAACAGGCGTTGGCAAGCTTATGGAAATGGCTATCAAGCTCGGCAAGCCGGTCAACCCGAACCTCCACGTAGGTATCTGCGGCGAACACGGCGGCGATCCCTCGTCGGTTGAGTTCTGCCACAAGATTGGTCTTAACTACGTATCCTGCTCACCGTTCAGAGTTCCTATCGCGAGACTCGCTGCGGCGCAGGCTAAGATTAACGAGAAATAATTTAACAGCGTATTAAAAGAAGCCGTCCACATGGACGGCTTCTTTTTGCGGACGAACACGGTTTACCATCGGCACTTTGTACCGCGATATCGCAAAACGCGGTAAAAAATCACTGAAACGGGTCATTATCGGGATTTTTATCCGTTTTTGTGAATACAAATAACACGTTATCCCCGTCACACTCCGCGATAAACACGTCCTTTATATTGCCAACTTTGTTTTTATACAGCGCTTTTTCGAGCCATTGTTTATTTTTGCCCGCGCGTTTAAGATTTTCTTCCATTACGTGACCGTCCAAAATAACGGCGTACATCAATTGGTCCTGCGTCGCCGCGAGGGATAAATCCTCGGTTGTGACGGTACGCGCGCCGACTTTGGGCAGTATTGAAATTTTACCGTTTTCCTCGAGAATTGCGGTGTCTATATCGCTTAACTTGAAGTAGCCGCTTATTCTGCACTGGGTAAGAAATTCATTGATGTCGATATTCGCCTTTTTAAAATTTTTTTGGTATATCTTACCGTTTTTCATAAGCAGCAGCGCCTTACCGATAAGGAACCGCCGGCATTTTACGCTTTTACCGCTGATACGCGATATTAGCCACATTACCGCGGTGTACACGCCTATGGCGGTAAGCGGCAGGTAAAATTCCGTTTCCTTGGACAGCGCCATTTCCGCCGCGATATTACCGATAGTTATACTGTTAATGTAGTCGAACATACCAAGCTCCGACATTTGCTTCTTACCCGTTATTTTTGTGGATACAAACAACGCGGTTATCGCGCCGAGCGACGTCAATATTATTTTTAAAAATTGCATACTTTCACTTCCTTTTCCTTATTATGCGCAGAAAAGGAAGAAAAAATCATATCCGCCCGATGCATAAGTACTTTCACAAGAAAAAAGGAGCTGTAAAGCTCCTTTTAAAACAAGTCACTGTGACTGCCGGTTCGTGTCAGATAAAGAAATAACTCGTCGTCAACAATTTGATAAATCAACAGCCAATCAGGAGTTATATGGCACTCACGACATCCGACCAAATCGCCCGTTAACGGGTGGTCTTTATTCTTCTCGGGAAGCTGCTTACCTGCGGCCAGCGTCTTGATAACGTCGGTTAATAATGAAATGTCATATCCGCGTTTTTGCATACGCTTTAAATCCTTTTGAAATCTCGTGGTAGGCTTTACCGAATACATCATGCAAGCAGATCCTTCATCATTTCATCAACATCGGTATATGCCTTTCCAACGGACGGATTTTTTCTCATCTGACGCACTTCTTCTATGGCCGCCAAAGTTTCGGCATTCGGCACATCCAAAGTAGTGTCAAACGGCAAGCCGTTGCATCTGAGCGCCTGTTTGTAAAACATTCTCGTAGCGGTGCTTAAATCCAGTCCCAATTCTTCAAAAAGAGCGGCTGCCCGCGACTTAAGCTCCGGCTCTATATTGAGAGTTATATTGTTCTCAGCCATAATATCGATCCCCTTTCTATCGGTGACAGCTTATATGTATATTATACCCATAACTTGCTCGCTTTGCAATAGCCCCGCGGAATTTTCTTTTGCCAATTCTTCCAAAAACCGCGTACTTTCACCCAAAAAAATCATATTTACATATCGCCGCGTATCTGCGCTCTTTTAATTTTGCCGCCGATAGTTTTCGGCAGCTCTGTCACGAACTCGATTACCCTCGGGTACTTGTACGGCGCGGTATTTTTTTTCACGTATGACTGCAGCTCCTTTTTCAGCTCTTCCGTACCCTCGCACCCTTTCGCGAGTACTATATCCGCCTTGACCACCTGACCGCGTATCGGGTCGGGCGCGCCCGTAACGGCGCACTCCACAACCGACGGATGCTCCATAAGTACGCTTTCAACCTCAAACGGACCTATTCTGTAGCCCGAGCATTTAATAACATCGTCAGCTCTGCCGACAAACCAATAATAACCGTCCTTGTTTCTCACCGCGAGATCGCCGGTGTCGTAGTAATCACCGTGAAGTCTTTCATACGTCATCTCGTGGTTTTTGTAATAGCCTTTTAAAAGTCCCGTCGGCGGATTTGTTCTGACGTCCTTTATCACAATTTTTCCCTCCTCGCCGTCCGAAACGGGATTTCCGTCCTCGTCCGTAAGCTCTATGTTGTAAAGCGGCGACGGCTTACCCGTTGAACCGGGAATAGGGTCGATCCATTTAAAATTGGCTATCATAACGGTAGTCTCCGTCTGACCGAAGCCCTCACACATTTTTTTGCCGGTGTAATCATACCATTTGTTAAAGACCTCCGGATTTAACGGCTCGCCCGCAACGCACCATTTTTCCACGCTCGACAAATCAAATTCTTTCATATTTTCCTGAAGCATGAACCTATACATCGTGGGCGGCGCGCAGAATGTGTTTACCTTATAATGCTCGATCTTTTCCAAAAGCTTTCGCGGCACAAATTTATCCATGTCGTAAGCGAACACTATCGCGCCGCACAGCCATTGACCGTAAATCTTGCCCCAACCGAATTTAGCCCAGCCGGAATCGGTAACGGATAAATGCAGCGTGTCCTCGCGCGTTTCCTGCCAGTACTTTGCGGTAACAATATGTCCCAGCGGATACGCGAAATTATGCTCTGCCATTTTCGGCATGCCGGTAGTTCCCGAGGTGAAAAAAACAGCCATTGTGTCGTTGTAATGTGTCGCGTCCGCGCCTTTGGGACGCTCAAACACATCGGATTGGTTTTCCATACACTTGCCGAGATTGAGCCAGCCCTCGCGCTCCTCTATCGTAATGAGATGCTTCACCGAAGGCGCTTCCTTTGCGGCGTTCTCCGCCTGAGCGAGCACATACTCATCGTTTACACATATGAACGCCGCAATATCCGCCGCGTCTGCGCGGTAAACGAGGTCTTTCTTCGTAAGCTGCACGGAGCCGGGTATCAAAACCGCGCCTATTTTATGAAGCGCCACCGCGCATACCCAATACTCCCATCTGCGCCGCATGACCATCATAACCACGCTGCCCTTTTTGATGCCTATACCTTTCAGAAAATTCGCGGCCTTATTGGACATTTTCATAATATCGTAAAACGTAAACACCTTTTCATCTCCGCGGTCGTCGCACCATATGAGCGCTTTCTTATTCTTGTCGGCTTTCGCCCACTCGTCAACCACGTCGAACCCGAAATTAAAATTTTCGGGAACATTCACTCTATAGTTCTCCTTAAAATCCTCATATGAATTAAATTCCGTCCTCGGTAAAAATCTGTTTAAAAGCATATCGCGCCTCCGTAAAATTATTTTAACCATAACATATAGTTATTGATACCAGATTAACATATTTTAATTATTATGTCAAGTAGATTTTGTTATTTTATTTTTCCTTTACACGCTGTCGCCGCCCTTGACACATATAGGCGTAAATGCTATAATTACAATGTATAGCTATGTAAAAATTTGCGGTATGGAGGAAATCATGGTACATTTAAATTCTGCGGTAAGGCTATTGGACAGAGCCGCGCAAAAATACGGCGATAAAACGGCTGTAGCCGACGAGTGGGGCGAAATAAGCTTCAATGAGCTGCAAAAAAAGGGTAAGGCTATCGGAACGGCGCTTATAAAAACGTCGGCGGACGGATATATGCCGTCGCCCGTTATGGTGTATCTCAAAAAAAGCATATCGTGTCTTGTTTGCTTTATGGGCGCGATGTACAGCGCTAACCCGTACGTTCCTACCGCGTATGATATGCCGGTGAACAGAATAGGAAAGATTATAAACAGCTTGCAGGGCAGAGGTCATATAATCACGGACGAAGCCGGTCTTGAAAATCTTAAATCGCTTGACGTTCCAGAAACGATAAGCGTGCATCTTTACGATGAAACGGTAAACGGCAAAACGGACGAGGCGCTTGTTGAGAACGTTCTTAGCGGCGCGGTTGATACCGACCCTATATATATAATGTTCACCTCCGGCTCCACAGGCGCTCCCAAGGGCGTAACGGTACCGCACAGGGGTGTAATAGACTACGCGATGTGGGTATGCGATACGTTTAATATAGACGAAAACTCGGTACTCGGCAATCAGGCGCCGTTCTACTTTGATAACTCCATATTTGATATATACAGTTGTCTTTTATCGGGTGCTAAAATGATTATAATACCCGAAAAATTGTTCATGTTTCCGTTAAAACTTCCGGAATTTGTGCGTGATAATGATATTACAACAATATTTTGGGTGCCTACAGTGATGATAAACGTGGCAAATTCGGGAATTTTAGGCGAAATTGATATGCCAAAACTGAAAAATGTGGTATTTTGCGGCGAAGTAATGCCCAATACGCAGCTTAATATTTGGCGTAAAGCGCAGCCGCAATGCACCTACGCGAACCTGTACGGACCCACCGAAATCTCCGATGTCTGCACGTATTACATCGTTGACCGTCCGTTCAAGGACAGCGACCCGCTGCCGATAGGCAGGGCTTGCAGGAATATGCGCGTTATAATACTTAACGATAAAAACGAGATAGCGAAAACAAACGAACAGGGTGAAATTTGCGTCATAGGCTCCGGCGTGTCGCTGGGATACTGGAACAACGGCGAAATCACGGCGAAAGCGTTTATGCAAAATCCCGTAAATCCATACTACCATGAACGCATTTACCGTACCGGCGACCTCGCGTACATAAACGAGGAAGGTCTTATCATTTATTTGGGACGTATGGATAATCAGGTAAAGGTAAAGGGCAACCGAATTGAACTGGGTGAGATTGAAAACGCGGCAATGTGCGTCGCGGGCGTAAAAGGCGCGTGCGCCGTATTCGATGAAAAGGAACAGAAAATAATAATGTTCATCGAAAGCGAAGAAGAATTTAAGCTCCGCAAATTTAATATGGAACTGAAAAAATATATACCGAGCTACATGCTCCCCGCCGGTCTTGTAGTTATGGACAAGTTCCCGCATACCGCGAACGACAAGATAGACAGGGTAACGCTTAAGAAAAGTATTTACGAGAATCGAAAGGAATGAAAGCTATGATGAACAGCGCCGTATGCCTGCTTGAACGGGCGGCGGAGAAATTCGGCGGACGTACCGCGTTTGAGGACGGAACTCTCTCCGTTTCGTTTGAGGAGTTAAGACGCTTGTCAAGACGGCTTGCGGCGGGACTTCTTTCAAAAACGCGCACGGGCGGTATGTGTCCCGTTATCGTATATCTTCCCAAAAGCGTCAAATCAATAATCGGCTTTATGGGAATAATGTACGCCGCAAGCCCGTACGTGCCGATAGATTACGCTATCCCGGCGGCAAGACTGGAAAAAACGATTGAAAATCTCAAGCCGTCAGCGGTTATAACTGACGAGCAGGGCGCGGAAAACCTCAGAAAAATCGGCGTTACGACCGACGTACTGCTTTTTGACGGACTTGCCTCGTCGGCGGAGGACGATGAAAGGATTGACCGCGCGTTAAGCTCTGTATGTGACCTTGACCCCGCGTATATAATGTACACGTCAGGCTCTACAGGAACGCCTAAAGGAGTTACCGTTTCACACAGGGGAGTAATTGATTATACGGAATGGGTCGTGGACACATTTCCGATTACCGATAAAAGTATAATAGGTATGCAGTCTGCATTCCATTTCGACAATTCCGTGTTTGACATGTTCGCCGCCCTCTACATGGGCGCGAAAACGGTCATTATCCCCGAAGTATTGTTCATGTATCCCGAAAAATTGACCGAGTACTTGGCAGAGGAAAAAATATCAGTTATATTTTGGGTGCCGACGGTTATGATAAGCGTCGCGAACAGCGGCGCGCTTGAAAACGTTCCTCTGCCCGACCTGAAGCTGATACTTTTCGCCGGTGAGGTAATGCCGAACACGCAGCTTAATATTTGGCGGAAATATCTGCCGCAATGTATGTATGTGAATATGTACGGTCCTACCGAATCGACGGATATAGCGACATATTACGTGGTAGACAGAGAATACGGGAATAACGAGACATTGCCGATAGGTGTTCCGTGCGCGAATATGAAGGCGCTTATCTTAAACGACAACAATGAAATGTGCGCTGTCGGTGAGCAGGGCGAATTGTGTATCTGCGGAAGCGGTATTGCAATGGGGTACTGGAACGCGCCGGATATTTCCGATAAGGTATTTGTGCAAAATCCCTTAAACAAGTATTACCATGAACGTATATATCGTACCGGCGACCTTGTTTATAAGAACGAGGAAGGCAACATTATATTTATCGGACGCGCGGACAGTCAGATAAAGCTTCGCGGCAACAGAATAGAGCTTGGCGACATAGAAGCCGCGGCGGCGGCGGTAGACGGAGTAAAAAGCGCGTGCGCGCTGTTTGACGCGGTTAAGCAAGAAATAGTACTGTTTATGGAAACCGCAGAGCAAATAAACGCGCGTAAATTTAAAATGACGCTTCAAGGTTATATACCGAAATACATGGTACCCGCGCGCATTGTTACGATGGAGAAATTTCCGCATACGCCGAGCGGTAAAATAGACAGAGTAGGCTTAAGAAAGACATATATAGAAAAAGGAGAATAAAAAATGGAAGAAATAAAGGATACTTTAAGAGCGTTTATAAGTGAAAAATTTGAAATAGGCGACGATCCCGACTTCACGGACGATGTGCATTTATTTAATGAGGGATTTGTTGATTCGTTCGGGGCGGTGGAGATTATCCACTTTATCGAGCAGACGTACAACGTGCAGATTACGCAGAAAGATATTACACTGTTCCCGATGAACACTATTGAGGAAATCGCCGAGGTAGTGGACAGCAAGCTTTCATAACGAGGAGTAATAAAATGTGGTATTTACAGGCTGACGTACTTTTACGGCTGCTTATTGCCTGTGGTTCGATAATGTTGATTTCGGGACTGACGCGCCTTATCTTCAAAAAGGATTTAGCGCCGAAAGTGCTGATTTTCGCGGACATAGCCGTTATAGCTTACGTTTCGTGGCAGCTCGCGCTTTGGAGCGTGGGCTACACGCTTATTACTTTTATACTGGCACGGATTTTAAAGCCACTGAAAAAAGCAAGGCGGTTTTTCTTTGTATTTTTCAGTATTTTATGCACCGTGCCGTTTTTCTACGGCAGAATGACGGAGTTTTTTCCTCAGCTTCCGGTTCTGATTACGTTTGTCGGTATCGCGTACCATATGCTCAAAGCCGTGGACGTGATGTACTTTGTGTACTACGCGGATATGAAAATACCGTTCCTCACGTATGCAAATTATATGTTGTTTTTTCCGACGTTCACTTCGGGACCGATTTTCCGTTACAGGGATTTCCAAAAGGTTTACAATAAGCCCGTGCCGCTGACGGCGGACAGATTTATTATGTACGTTAAGCGGTTTATAAAAGGTATGTTCAAGAAAATGGTTGTGCTGTACTTTGTTTCGACCTTTTTCAATTTCCTTTTGGGAAGCGACAAACATTGGTACATAAGCCTTCTGATAGTTGTGACGAGCTACTTCCTGTTGTATTTTGACCTGTCGGGCTACAGCGATATAGCCATTGCCACAGGCTCCGTCATGGGCTACACCGTGCCGGAAAACTTTCGCAAACCATGGGCTGCCGCGTCGTTTACGCAGTTTTGGCGCAACTGGCACATAACGCTTTCGGATTGGGTAAGAGAGCATATTTTCGTTGTGCTGAACGGTAAAAAGCTGAACCGTCTCGCGTCGGCGAGCGTGGGATTTATGGTCATGTTTGTAATGGATATGTGGCACGGCTTCACACTTCCGTACGTGGTAGGCGGCGTGTACAACGGTATATGCCTCGGCATGGAAAATCTGCTGGGACTTACTACCGCGGATAAACGCAAGATGAACAAGGCTGTATACGTTATACGGTGTATAATTGTAAATATGCTTTTCGCGCTGAATACTCTGCTTATGACGGTAACGACGGAGCAGTTTATAGAAATATTCAAGGGATTTTTAACGCTTTGATTTACGGAAAGGAACGGCAATGAAAAAGGTTATATCAATTATAGCGGTCGTGCTTGCCGCGCTCGTATGCGACTTGGCGCTGACATATAACAATTTTATCGTGCGCAGTGACTATTTCGTAAAGAACGATTTTGAGATTACTCAGTGCAAGCACCCCGAAAAGACGTGGGACAAGGTATTTTTCGGAAACAGCGTTGTAATTTCCGCATACGATGAGGACAATAGCACAAGCGGCTATATAAACCTCGGTTTGGACTACGGAGTTGTGACCGACCTGTGGGAAATGATAGAAAAACGTCATATAAATATCGGCTCGGAGCTGGTAATAGGACTTAATTACCTGACGCTCTACGACGAGTTCGACACGAATCCGACATATATATGGCATAAGGACATATATGTGCCGTACGCTTACTTTGAGCGCGACCGTTTTTATCCGATGCTTACGGACGGCTTTGATAAAATACTTCACGGAGAAAGCCCGCTGCCCATGCGTTATTTACCGCAGGAAAAACATGTTTATCACGGCGCGCTGTCCGAGCGTTCTCTTGCGGACAGCATGGCAAAGTACGAGGAGCTGTACTTTAACCAACCCTTGGAAAAATTTCAAAAAAACATGGACGCGCTTGACAAGGTGATCGATTACTGCAGCGAAAACAACATACGCGTAAGAGTGGTGTGGATGCCGTGGAACACGGGTATCGAGCAGCCTCAGCTGCTTCGCGCCGTGCGCGCGGCGGCTGAAAACGTGCTGAAGAAGTATAACGTGGAAACGCTTGACTTGGAAACGCAGCTGCCGCCCGAATGTTTTTACGACACGGGACATCTTAACCATGACGTTGGAACTCCGAAGTTTATGGAAATAATAGACGGTTGGTTATAAAAGTATGCGGAGGTAGAAAAATGACAATATTCAAAAAAATTCTGACATTCGCGCTTTATGTTATAATGTTCGTTCTTGTCTGCGTATTCTTCACAGGCAACGGCACTTTTATATATGAAGCGTTTTAAAAGGAGAAAATAATGAAAAAGATTATACCCCTGTTTTTTCTCGCGCTTTGCCTTACGTCGTGCGGCGCGAAAACGGAAATAGAAAATCCCGACGTGCTGCGCGCCGCCGTACTCGGAGCTGCTGACAGCGTAAGCGCCGTGAACGCGTACAATTTTTTAAATGAATCCACCGCGGCGACGCTTACAGCGGACATGACCGATAAGTCGGACGCGTCCGCCTTGTCGGAGTACGATATTATTTATATTGATAAAAGCGCGGTAAACCTCCCGTCGTTCGATGCGAAAACGATAGAGGCTTGCGTGTCGGACAGCGGGGTGAGCGTAGTTCTTGATAACGAGCTTTACAATTATTTCGACTACGACTTTATCGGCGCGGCTGAGTTTGTGCCGGTGAACGGCTGCCCGGTTGATATGGAATACCCTGCGGCGGACAGGGATATACAGAAAATACAGGGACTTATTGCCGATTTTTGTTCTCTGTACAGGAATTACGCGAATTTTGACGTTCTTTCGCAGCAAAATTACGGCGCGGCGCTTGTACCGTCCACCGCTCAATGTATAGCCATGAAAGACGGCGCGGGTATCTACACGGTGAACCAATACGGAAAAGGGTACGTATTTTTTACAAATCCGCTTTTGCCGAACGTTTTTTCGGTAAATAACCTTTCTCCCGAAAATACCGGCGAGTACCTTGCCGCCGCCACGGTAGGAGCTAACAAGCTTCTGCGCGACTATATAGCGGAGTATGTTTCTATGAAAAAGTACGGCTACAGCGTCGAGCTTGTGCTCGGCGGCTACGCGTCGCCCGCCGCGTCATGGGAATGTCACTACGAGGATATTACAGGTATAGAAAACGGCTCGGCGGAAATATTTGAAGAAATGTGCGAGAAATACGGTCAGGTACCGTCGTTTACTCTGGTGCGCAATCCGTATGTGTGGTTTCGCCGCGCCGAAAGCGTGACCTATGCGATTAACGATAACGGACAGTTTTCAATGGATCCGTACGAAAACGCGTACTCGTCGGGAACGCATTTTGCGGCGGCGGGTAAATGGCTCGCTATGGACTATGACGATAATACGATAAGTTATTTTGAGGAAAGCGCGGACTACACAAAACGCGCGTATCCGTGTCCGCTCGATTTTAACGGCGACGGAACAATGGATCTAATCTGCGGCAGCGCGGACGGTAAGCTGTACTATTTTGAGGGCAGCGGTATGAAAACGAATTACGAGCTTGGCGCGGAAACGGTATTCACAGACGCGGACGGCAATCCTGTTTCCGTAGGCGCTTACTCGTCGCCCGACTTGGCTGATATAAACGTTGACGGAATAGACGAGATAATCTGCGGCAGTGAGGACGGCACCGTACACTGCTTCGCCCGCGCTGACGGAATGGTACTTGAGGACTTGGGCGTTATTATAAACACGGGACTCGTGGACGCGATGGTTGCTTCGGGCGACTTAAACGGCGACGGAATAACAGATATAGCCGTAGGTTCGCGCGGCGGCGAGCTTAGAATTTATTACGGTGTACTTGGCAGCTTTGGCTATGAATATCCCGACTATGAGGTAGTGGAGAGCGGAGGAGCTTTTTATGCGCCCTGCATTGCGGATTTGAACGGCGACGGCGCGGACGAGCTTTTTGCGGGTACGTTCGACGGGTATATCGCAGGTTATAACAGCGACCATCTTTTCACCGGCTACCTTGAGGGCAGCGAGTGTAATTATAAAGGGAATATTCATTTAAAATTCGGTACAAACTGCGTGCCGAGATTTTACGACATGACTGGCGACGGCGCGCTTGACCTTATTGCCGGTTCTTTGGAGTACGGAATGGCGGTGCCGATAGACAGCGAATACTTTCCGTGCCGTGAAAAGCTGCAAAAGCAGATAGACGGATTTAAGGAGCGTGATATTTACGTCGGCGTTCACTCGCTTTCGCATGAATACGCGGACATGACCCACGACGAGCGCGAGCTTGCGTATCAGAAAGCGGCGTTCGAGGAGTACGGTCTTGACTTTGAGGGCAGCGGCGCGAACCAGCACACGTGGCGCACAAGTAAGATAGGCTACGACGCCAATTACGACAATATGAACGGCTACGACGGTACGTACCGCGCGCAAATGGAGGCGGGACTTTACTGGAACAGCGGCTCTCAGACCCCGAACAGTATCGCGGTGCCGGAGGTCAGCGCGGAAAACTCGATTCTCATTCCGTTTTATCTTACTAACGGTCAGCTCATGCTCCAGCCCTGCAACACTCCGAACGGAAACAGCGCCTACTCGTACATCAGCGCAAAGTACGAAACGCCGCTTCTGTTCTATAACCACTGCGACTACGTGTACGCGGACATGGCGGGCGAGGAGGAAAAAATCAAAAAAGCGGACGAGATAGTAAACGACTGCGGCTACAGCTTCGTGGAGGAAAACCAGCTTGCAAAATTAGTCGCCGCAGCGTATAACACGCGGGTAAACGCGGTGTGGGAGGATAACGGTCTGTCGCTCACCGCGTCGGAAAAGCGAAATGATATACCGCTTTATGACGAAAATTACCAAAAAGCCGTAGGCGTGAAAGTAACTCTTGCCGACGGAGTGGCGGCGGACGAATTTAACGTTGACGCGGACGTTTACTATAAGAAAAACAACTGTATATACACGTCGCTGTCGGGCGGCGCGCGTATTTCAAAAATGGGCGATAATAACGATATAAACATAACGTCGGTAAATCTTCCCGCGTCGATACTGCGCGATAAGGACGGCGCAAGCGTGAAATTCCTTGACGGCGGAATGATGTGCGTCAGCGTAAAGGGCGCGGCAAAAACCTCGTCAAAGGGCTGGACAACGACGCGCCAAAACGACGTAACCGTATTCCGCAAATACGGCAAAGCCGACACGATTAAAATAGAACGATAATTTGTAGGGGACGGCGTTTACATTCGCCGCCCCGACACATTGGCGGCAACGTCCCCGTAGGGGCTGTCATCGGCCGCCCGATTTCCGCTTCGTTTACACACACAGCATATCGCTCATGCGATATGCTGTTTCTATATTCTCCCCGATTGACAACACGCGCGGACGAATGTTATAATTTTAAAGTATTCGTATGTAACGGGAGAAACCGATATGACAGACAATTATTTAACTTACTATAAATCATGCGTGCTTTGTCCGCGCCGCTGCGGCGCCGACCGAAGCAAAGAGACAGGGTATTGCGGTATGAGCGACACCCTTATCGCCGCTAAGGCGTACTTGCATATGTGGGAGGAACCGTGCATTTCGGGCGAAAAGGGAAGCGGCACGGTATTTTTTTCGGGCTGTAATCTGCGGTGCGCGTACTGTCAGAACCGCGAGATAGCGTTGGGACGCGTCGGCGCGGAAATAACGGCGGAAAGACTTGGTGAAATTTTTCTTGAGCAAAAACAGCGCGGCGCGGAAAATATCAACCTCGTTACGCCTACCCACTACGTACCGCACATTATCGCCGCACTCGACGCAGTGCGCAAAAAGCTTAACATACCCGTCGTTTATAACTGCGGCGGCTACGAGAGTGTCGACACGCTCAAAATGCTCGAGGGGTATGTGGACGTTTATCTTCCCGACTTTAAATACACGTCCGGCGCAATAGCAAAAAAATATTCCGCCGCGCTGGACTATCCGAAAGCGGCGAAAGCGGCGATAGCCGAAATGGTACGCCAAACGGGCGCGTGCGCTTTTAACGAAAACGGAATAATGACGCGCGGTACGCTCGTGCGCCATCTTGTGCTTCCGTCGTATACGGAAAATTCAAAAACGGCGGTGGAGTACCTGTACAAAACGTACGGAGACGATATTTACATGAGCATTATGAACCAGTATACCCCTCTCCCTCACGTCAGCGCGTACCCCGAGATTAACAGGCGCGTCACGGACGAGGAATACGCGGACGTAATATCCTTTGCCGAGGAATTGGGCGTGGAAAACGCGTATATACAGGAAGGCGGTACCGTTTCGGAGAGCTTTATACCCGTTTTCGACGGCGGAGGAATAATAGAAAAATAAACATATGGACAAAACAGTCGAAAAATGTTATACTTGATATATCGAAATATTAGCTTGGTGGTGTAGAACATGGAAGAAATATATGTTACCGTGACGGGCTTTGCGCACTATTATCAGAAAAAGCCGTTTGCTATAGGCAATCTGCTCGCGTGCGTAAAAACTCCGTCCAACAAGTATGATTCCGAGGCGATTGAGGTACGCCTTCCCGTTATCGGCAAGGTAGGCTTTATTGCCAACTCACCCGCGAGCGTAGCGGGCGGCACCACAAGCGCGGGACGGGTATACGACAAGGTTGAGGACGTATTCTACATCCGAGTAATGTTCACGACGCAGAGTAAAATAATTTGCCGCGTGGAAACGGGTGACGCGGAAACGTTTGAAAACGAAATCAAAGAGCAGATGCTTTCCGACGGAGATTGGCTCGGCTGACGTATTGAATTTGAGGTGACTGATTTGCAGCAGACAGAATTGGAACGCAAAGAATTAAAAATAAAGAGTATCAAACTAAAGCCCGCCGACGTTACGGTTACGGCTGTTGTTTTGCTGCTCGTATGTCTTGTGATAGTACCGTCGGTGGTAAAGTGCGTGGCGAATCGTAACAAATCCGCGTGTGAAAATCATATGAATAAAATTGTAAGCACGCTGGGCGCGGAGCTTACAAAGGAGACGGAATCGGGCGGTTCATACCTGCACGAGCTTATCATGAACGGAAATTACCAGAAGCTGATGAATAATATAAATGTCAAGACCGGCGAAAGCGATAAATTTTCCTCGTCCGATTACTATATATGCCCGGGCGACGAAAAGCTGTCGGTGATATGCAAGAAGCATAATGACATTATCGCGAAAGAGCTGAGCTTTTCCGTTATGCGCAACGTAAGCGTGGACATCGCGCCGCGCCCGACGTTTGCGGAAAGAATAGTATACTTGTCGGTAAGCGGACCCGACACCTACTATCAAAACGACTCGCTTGACCCCTCAGACCCGTCTAAGATGATATTTATGGGCGAAGATACCGACAAAGCCATACAGAACTTAAAGGTAAAAGCCGTGTACATAGGCGGAGCGAGCGAGGAGCTTCCGCGAGTTAAGTACACTGTCGTGTCGGACGGACTGGATATGACAAAGCCGGGACAGACGCTGCTTATCGTTAAATCCAATCCCACTTCGCTGTGGGACAACAGCGCTTATGCTCCGTTTCTTGTCGACGTTATAGGCGAAGAAGACATTGCGCCGCTTATAGCCGACGGCGGCATAAACGGTAAGTACGAGCTTGCCGCGTGGGACTGGCGCGACTTTGTGGAGGAAGCGTCCATGGAGGACGGCGGAAAGACATTCGGAGCGTCGATTGTGCGCTCGGGCGGCGCGTATTACTACTACCCCAATGGTATGCGTATCATAAACAATAGAGAAAACAGTAATCCGTTTGATTTCGCGTTTGATACGGATGATGAAAAAAAGAGCGCGTACTGTATAAAATTTGATCCCGACTCGGTAATTCTTACAGACGCGGATAACGATAAAATACATAACGGCAGTATGAAAGTAGAGGACGGGCTTGTGTATATATGGCATGACAAGTCGGCAAAGGAACTGCCCGCCGGTTGGATACGGGTATATTGCGAGTTAAAGAAATACTAAAGAATATTACAAGGACATTTCAATTGATATGCACCCCAAATGTTAGACACATTTGGAGGTGCATATTATTATGGGTAAAAAAGGGAAAAAGCAAAAAAAGT
>CANQQW010000035.1 GCA_947626075.1 uncultured Clostridia bacterium | reverse complement strand
CCGTACGTCATATCGGCAAGGTCGATAAATACAAGCTCGCCGTCCTGAACCATTACGTTTTTCGGGTGAATATCGCCGTGGACGAACGTGTTCCTGTCGGGAACGCTGTTTATTATCTCATGCAGAATACCTATCTCGTCAGCCGTAAGCAGTTCCGCCATTTCGTCCGCCCATTGGTTATACAAGCCCTTTATGTTCGACAGGCGGCTCGTGTCCGCCTCGGTCGTGTGGAGCGTGTTCACAAGCTCGATATACTTTTTTGAATATTCGTCGTATTTGTCGGGGTTCGCGGCAAGGAGGTTGCCCATAGTATCGGCGTTAATAAGCTCGAACACCGAACCGTAGCAGTTCCCGCACTTAACAACGTCGAACGCGATAGCCGTCGGTACACCCGCGACAAAAGCGTTTCTCGCGTACTCTATCTCACGTTCTATTTCGCTTAGCGGCTCTGTTTCGGCGTACATTTTTAATATGGTGTCGCCGTCAAGGCGGTAAACAGTGCCGTGACCGCCCTTGCCTATAATCTCGCAGCCCTCGACGGAAACCTCGCGGAACGCCTTTTTTACCTCTATAATGTCAACAAAGCCCGTCAGGCTGAAAATATCGTACACCTCGGGCGACGCGTTTATTATTTTCGAGTCGGTCACGGATTTTTTGAGCTTTAAAATAACTCTCAGTCCCGCCGATGAAATATATTCCGTGTCAGCCGCGTCGAGAACGACGCTCTCCGCGCCAAATTCCTCAATCGGCGCAAATATCTCCCTTTCCGCTTCGGACGCGTTGTTTGAGTCTATTCTTTTGGGCAGATTTACGGTTAAAACACCGTTGTTATATGTATGTTCCATTTGTCAGTTCATCTCCGTTATTATTATATAGCCTGCGCGGGGCTTAAAGCGTCAAGCAGCGCGGTACGCCGCGCAAGTCACGCGGGCAATACGCTCAACACAGTTATTCTACCATGTTTTTTTTAGAAAATCAATATATCAATACAAAAAATGTATTATGAGGCAATAAAGTCAAACGGTTTTAAGTACAAAAAACCAATCATATAATTTAACAAACAGACTGATGGGAGACAAGTAAAATGAAAATTAAAAAGCTTCTTGTATGGGTGTTTGCCGCCGGCGCGGTGGTATTGCTCGCCGCTAACGCGAAAAATGCCGTATCGTATGCGCGCAGCGCACTTAACATATGTTTTGAAATGGTTGTGCCGACGCTGTTTCCGTTCTTTATCTGTTCGGGTATTCTCATATACTCGGGCTTTTGCGAGCTTTTGGCAAAAGCGTTTCAGTTCTGTATGTACCCGCTGTTTCGGGTAAGTCCCGCCGGGTCAAGCGCGTTCATTTTGGGTATCGTGAGCGGTTATCCTTTGGGCGCGGTCACAGCGGGAGAGCTGTACGCGAACAGCTATCTGTCAAAAACGGAGGCGGAGCGGCTTTTGGCGTTTTGCAACAACTCCGGTCCTTTGTTTATTTTAGGCTCCGTCGGTATCGCGCTGTACTCGGATATACGCTGCGGTATCGCCCTGTACATAGCGCATATACTCGCCGCTCTGACGGTCGGCATACTGTTCCGATTCTACGGCAGAAAGAAACACAGCGCACCACCCACGATAATGACTACGCCCGAAAGAAGCGTGGGTGAAATTTTTGACATCGCGCTGCAAAACGGTATACGGAATATATTGACCGTATGCGGAGCGGTATTATTTTTCGGCGTGCTGTCAAGCCTTATTACCGACTTAATACCCTCAAGCGGCAATATAAGCGCTCTTATCTCGGGTGTTACCGAGTTTGTAACCGGCACGGTGAAAGTAGCCGGACTTGATATTTCTATGGCAAAAAAGCTGATCCTTACATCGGTAATCGTCGGTTTCGCCGGTATAAGCGTACACGCGCAGGTTATGGCGGTTATAGCGAAATATAATTTAAGTCTCGCGCCGTACATTATCGGCAAAGCGCTTCACGGCGTTATAGCGGGCTTGTATATGTTTATTTATTTATATGCGCACCCTATCACAGAGGCGGTGTTTGAACCGTCCGTAAGCCGCTCGTTCGCGGCGGCGTCCGCGTTTGAGACGGTGACGGCTATAGCGGCTGTAATGCTGTGCGTCATATGTGCGCTCGCGCTGTATGTTAAAAATTACAAGACTCAAAAGGGACACTAAAATTTAGTGTCCCTCTCCTTTTGTATATATCGGTTTTACATGGGATTTATCACCGACAGCGCACTGCGCTCCGTAACGAAATGATTTTCAAATCTGCGTTTTACGTCGTCAAACGTGACTTTCTCGTATGCGTCATGATAGTTAAAGTAGTCCGCGCCCACGAAAAGGAACTGCATGAACATTCCCGCGTATTCCTCGACGTTGTTATGCGAGCGGATATACCGTCCCCACATGACCTTTTTTATTCTGTTAAAGTCGTCCTCGTTAAGTCCCTCGCGCCTTACGCGCTCTATCTCATTCTTAACAGCCTCGTACACCGCCTTGCTGTCGCGGCTCTCGCCCTCTATCGCGCTGTACGCGTATGACGTTTGAACGGTATAGTCGGTTTGGAATGTATTGTTTATAAGACCGCTTTCGTAAAGCTCCTTGTACAGGCGGGAGCTTCTTCCAAACAGCATTTTAAGCAATATGCTTACCTCGATGTACTTTTTAATCAGCCTTTCACCGCCGTAGCCCGTGTCGGTGTCCTTGAAGCCTATCATAAACAGCGGCGACGCTACGCTCATTTTTTGCTCGGCGTAAGGCTTCGCGATTTCGCTCGGTTCATCCTCGTATATCTTTTTTATTTCCTCCGTAAACGGCTCGTTCTTCTTTATGCCCTTTTCTATTACGTCAAGCACGCTCTCTACGTTAAAGCCGCCTACAACGACAATCGACATGTTCGAGAGGTTATAAAAGGTGTTATAGCACTTGTAAAGGTATTCGGGGGTTATGTGGCTTATACTCTCGACTGTTCCCGCGATTTCCTTTTTGACGGGATGGTTTTGGTACAGGCAGTTTAAGAGATTAAAGAACAGCTTCCAGTTTCCGCTGTCGTCATACATTCTTATCTCCTGACCGATTATGCCCTGCTCCTTTTGCACCGTTTCGTCGGTATAGTACGGGGACTGCACGTAGTCCATAAGCGCGGCGAGATTTTCCTCAATGTGCTCTGTCGCGGTAAAGAGGTACGCGGTCATGTCAAAGGATGTGAACGCGTTGGCGTTGCCGCCGTATTTCGCGAATTTGTCGAACACGTTGCTGCCGTCGGGCTGGTCGAACATTTTATGCTCCAGATAGTGCGCTATGCCGTCCGGCACTTCCGTGACCTCCGTCTCTCCCGGCACTATGAATTTCGAGTTGACAGAACCGTAGCGCGTGCCGAATATCGCGTAGGTTTCGCTGTAGTCCTTTTTAGGTATGAGGTATATGCCGAGTCCCGAGGGGTGAGTGCCGCAGTACATTTCCTCGCCCGTTATGTCGCTTGTGATATGCTTTAATTCCATGACCTTATGCCTCCTTTCCCGTTAAGAAATACACGGTGTCAAGTTTAACCTCAGCCGCAGCTTCCTTTACCTTGTCAAGCGTGACATTGTTTATCATGTCTTTCATTTTATCTATGCTGTAATTCGTACCGCTTATTCTCTCATCAATTAAATAAAGCTGCATGGCGATTTGGTCGTCCTTATACGCCTCAAGCTGATTTACGAGCGCGTTTTTTGAGGATTCAAATTCAAGCTCGGATATGTCGCCGTTTTTTACCGCGTCAAGCTGTGCCAGTATCTCGTTATACGCCTTATCGAAGTTTTGGAACTCGATACCCGCGTTCACAAACATAATACCCTTGCTCCTTACAAGACTTGACGACGCGTAATAGCACAGGCTCAGTTTTTCGCGAACATTGTTAAACAGCTTAGAGTGCGCTCCGCCGCCGTATATGCTGTTCATTACCATGAGCGCCGCGTAATTGGCGCTGTTTGCCGCCGTGCCGGTACGAAATCCCATTGACAGTTTGCCTTGTACCACGTCCATATGGTCCGTTACGCGCTTTACGCCGCCCCGACCGTCAAACAGGCTTGACGGTGGTATTTGCGCCTTGATAAACGTCATATTCGCGGTGCAGTCATTTACTTGCTTCGCAAGCGCATTTATATCGGCGCCGCCGCACACGTAAACGTCAATCACCGACGACTTGATTATTTCTTCGTAATGCTCTTTTAGCGCGTCGGCAGTTAAAGCCTCCACGCCTTCCTTGGTGCCGAGACGCGGCAGCGCAAAGCTCTCTCCCCTGCACATTTCCTCCGAGCAGCGAAGCTGAGCGTACAGGCGCTTATCGTTTATTTCAGCCGTTATTCGGTCAACCGCGTTTTTCTTTTCCTGCGCCACGGTATCGTTATCAAATGCCGACGGTTCAAACACCATAGACATCAGCAGCTTCATGCTGTCCGCCGTAAGCGGTTCGCCGTTCGGAGCATATTTATCGGAAATCGTTTCAAGCGAGAAGTATATTGTATGGTCGCCGCCGCGCTTTAAAATACCCGCGGAAAGGCTTGCGCCGTAAAGCTCTTCAAGCCGGCGGAACACGCTGCCGCTTTCGGGGCAAAGCGCGCACCCGCGTTTCATTACGTAAGGCAGCAACGCGTTTTTAGAAACCTCCTTTTCCCTAAGGGGGCGGTGAATGTACACGCCTATCGACGTGGTTTTAAGCTTCGTCATAGGCACATAATACAGATTTATGTTGTCGTTAATCTTTAAGCTGTCCATTTGTTCTTTTCCTTTCCTGTTATTTTTATACTGTTATTTTACTCCGAAAACTCCGATATGTCAACCTAAGTAGCTCTCCACGTCCCTGAGCGTCATGTTTTTGTGCAGCGCGAGATTTATACCGTTGGCGACCGTTTTCGCGGCGCGTTCTATAACAAGGTCTATATCCTTTGTAGTTACCATAAGCGGCGACATTTCCTCGGGTATTTTGACCTTTGATATTGTCGCCGCGTCAATCACTGTCGGAACGCCGATTGCGATTACTTTTATCCCGGTGGTTTCTTCGTTCAAGCCTTCTCTGTTGTTGCCCACGCCCGCGCCGGGCTGTATGCCGGTGTCGGAAATCTGTATGGTATTGCTGATACGCTCGACAGCCGCCGCCGCAAGCGCGTCCACGGCTATTATAAGCTGGGGCTTTACTTTCTCCGATACCGCCTTTATTATATCGGCGGTTTCTATGCCCGTAGTACCCAGTACGCCGGGCGCAATCGCGCATACTCCGCTTATATTGTCGCCGAAAATATCATTGTCCTCCTGCTGTTTTATATGATGCGTGACAAGCAGCTTCGACACAACGCTTGCGCCGAGCGCGTCCGGCGTTATCTCGCGGTTCCCAAGTCCAACAACGAGCGTAAGCGTATCGCTCGCCACATTCGCCATCTTGCGTATTTCCTCCGCCACCGCTTTGCACGTTTGCTCGTATGTGTCGAGACTGTATTTTAAATCGGGCGCGTCTATAGTTACATAAGTACCTTTCGCCTTGCCGAGCGCTCGGCTGCCGTTTTCATTCGTTATTTCAACGCGCGTCACGGTAATATTATCTTTCTTTTCCACGTCGGAAATTACTCCGTCTATCTCAGACGCGTTCTTTGCCGCTCTCTTGCTCAGCTCGTGAGCCTCAACGGCAAGGTCTGTTCGTATGCTCTGCATTTTTATTCTCCCTTTTTTTAATTTAGTCTTGTTATAAATATGGAGTTTTATACTAGCAGTCGGAAAAATAAAATTCACAGTATGGATTGAACATATAAAAATAAGACCGCCGCAAAGTTTGTCGGCAGTCTTATTTTTAAACTTAATTAGGGATTGTTATGTCTCGAAGCGTTATTATAATACCCTCGGCGATGCCCTGCGCCGCCTTCTGCTGGTATTCGTCCGTGGTCATGTTGTATACCTCGGTCGGGTTTGTTATAAATCCAACCTCAGCGAGTGACGCGGGCATATTGCATCGTCTTGTTACGGCGTGTTCCGCGCACTTCACGCCTCTGTTGGTCGAGCCCATGTAGTAAAGCATTCTGTCGAGAATATTCTGCGCAAGCTGTTGGCTTGTGACGCCGTACGCGCTGCCGTTATTCTCCGACGCGTAAAATACCTCCGTGCCGTTCGCCGAGGCAGGCTCGGCGGAATTTATATGTATACTTACGAACAGCGCCGCGTTTTCGGCGTTAGCCTGCGCGGGTCTTTCCGTAAGCGACGGAAGCGTGTCGCCCGTGCGCGTCATTGAAACGGTGTATCCCGCGTTTTCAAGTATTGTCTTTACCTTATTTGTAATCTGAAGCGTGAGGGTTTTTTCAAGCACCGCGTTGCCGTTCAGATAGCCAATCGCGCCGGGGTCCTCGCCGCCGTGTCCGGCGTCAAGCACGATAAGCTTATCCGATGACGGGCGCGCGTTATATTCGTTCCCGTATTCCGAAGCGGCGCTTCCCGGTGCCTCAGCCGCATTATTCTGCGGCGCAGCAGCGGCGGGAGCGTTCTCCTTTGTTCTTACAGTCACTTCAATCGTATCGTCCGATATTTTCTCCGCGTTATAATCCTTAATGGTTTTTTCGGTGTCTATAACCACTCGTGCGCGTTCGGGATTGTCTCCGAGGCGTATAGTCGTTATTCCGCCCTCGTACACTTTCAGTGTGTCGTCAAGATCGCTCAGTCTCGCGCCGGCTATGTCCACCACAGCCCGTTCCGGCGAGGTAAGCTTGAAGAATGTGAACGCGCCCATAGGCGAGTCGGTTTTAATCGTAACCTTTATTTCACTGTCACTTTGAGCCTCGTAAGAAACATCTGTCACATACGGTATTGCGGGTTCCTCGTATGCGGGTTCCTCGTAAGACGGTTCCTCGTATGCGGGTTCTTCGTAAGAGGGAGCGTCCGATACGGAGCCGCCCGCCAATGTGTAGCCGTCCGAGTCAATCAGGATAGCACCGTCCTCGGAATCAAACTCAACATCAAGACCTATCGTCTCGCTTATAAATCTTACGGGAACCATAGTTTTCGTCTCGCCGCCTACTTTGGCTATAAGCTTCGGCACTACGTTGTCGGGGATATTCGTCTTGTCGCCGTTTATGTACGCCACGTTATCATTAATGCGCATGGCAACGTAAGAATCGTCGTCAATTACCTCTACCGTCTGCGTTTCGCTGACATAGTTTACGGTCGCGCCTACCTCCTCAAATATTTCTCTTACCGGCACAAGCGCTCTGTCGTTGAAAATAATCGGCGACAGAGGCGGATCGATGAGTTGATTTTTTACAACGAGCGAGTAAACAGCACCGTTGTATTCATGCGTTTCTCCGTCGTATTCCAGCATCATGCTTTCAGCCGACGCAAGCGTTACGCCGCAAAGCAGAAAAATTAAAACTGTCGTAATCGTTATGCATAATTTTCTCATTTTGCACATCTCTCCTTTACATTTCCTTATAACATAACATTTGTTTAATCATTCCGAAAACGGTATTTCAAAATGGTCATAGGCTAATTTTGTGGCTACTCTGCCGCGCGGAGTTCTTGAAATAAATCCGAGTCTGAGAAGATACGGCTCGTACACGTCCTCTATAGTATTGGCTTCCTCTCCTATCGTAGCCGCTATGGTATCAAGTCCCACAGGTCCGCCGCCAAAATTTTCTATCATGGTTCGTATCATGCGCGCGTCGATTTCGTCAAGCCCCAGTTCGTCAACCTCCATACTCTTTAGTGCCGCCGCCGCGACCTCGTATGTGATTTTACCGTCGTGCTTTACCTGAGCGAAGTCTCTCACACGCTTTAAGAACCGATTGGCTATTCTCGGCGTGCCGCGTGACCTTGACGCTATCTCCGCCGCGCCTTCCTCGTCTATATCAACGTCCAAAAGATTGGCGCTGCGCATTACAATTTGCTGTATTTCCTCCACGCTGTACATTTCAAGTCTGCTTATCACGCCGAAACGGTCCCGAAGAGGAGCCGTTAAAAGTCCCGCGCGCGTCGTGGCGCCTATAAGCGTGAATTTGGGCAAATCAATTCGTATCGACTTCGCCGACGGTCCCTTGCCTATAATAATATCGAGCGCGTAGTCCTCCATCGCAGGATACAGTATTTCCTCTACCGACCTCGACATACGGTGTATTTCGTCGATAAACAGTATGTCATGCTCGGAAAGGTTTGTAAGTATCGCCGCGAGGTCGCCCGCTTTCTCAATCGCGGGTCCCGACGTAATCCTTATGTTTACGCCCATTTCATTGGCTATAATACTCGCAAGCGTTGTTTTTCCCAGCCCCGGAGGTCCGTACAGCAGCACATGGTCAAGCGCTTCGTGCCTGTCAAGCGCGGCTTGTATGTATACGCGAAGATTTTCTTTCGCTTTGCTCTGTCCTATATATTCGGAAAGAGTGCGCGGACGCAAACCAAATTCAATATCCGCGTCCTCATTTATAAAGTCGCTTGTGACAATTCTCTCATCTTCATCAAACAAGTGTTTTTCCTCCTAAATTACAAAAGACTTGTAAGGGCTTTCTTTATTATTTCCTCGACGCTGAGCGTGCCGTCCGTCTTGCGTACCGCGTTCTGCGCGTCCGCAAGGCTGTAGCCCAAAGCCATAAGCGCGCTTATCGCCTCGTTTTTATTATCCGACGGCGCTTCTTCGCCGAGGTCGTCCGCGTCTATGTTGAGCGATGCGGCGTCTATCTTATCCTTTAATTCCAAAATAACTCTCTGCGCCATCTTCGGACCTACGCCCGACGCTTTCGTTATAGTCTTGGCGTCATTCGTCACAACAGCCGCGGCAAGCTTCGCGGGAGTGGATACGGACAATATGGCAAGCGCCGCCTTCGGACCTACGCCCGATACGGATATGAGCTTCATAAACATGTCCTTTTCTTCCTGCAACGTGAAACCGTATAAGTCCATTACGTCCTCGCGCACATACAAATATGTGTACATCGTAATTTCCGAGCCGACTGCCGGCGCGAGCGTTATACTGTTTAACGAAGTATATATCATATACCCTACTCCGCCCGCTTCGACGACAATAAATCCGTCGCCCTTACGGGCAAGAATACCTTTGACATAGTAATACATTTTTATCAACCTCTGCACCTATAATACAATATTATTACAATTATGTCAACCCGATAAATATTACAAAATTATTAAATGTTTTGTCGATTTTAAATATATTTTTAAAAAATCATCTATTTTAATGTGTATTTTTAACATAAATTTTATTGTTAGAAATAAAATATTTATGCAATTATACCAAAATTGTTATATTTCAACAAGTTTTCATAATTATTACAAATATATTACGGGAGCCACAATATCTTGCGGTTCCCGCATATTTATATCAATATATAGTTTTTTATCTTACGGTATTGATTCCGAACATGCTGTTCATTTTATTGGAATGTGCGTGGCAAATCGCGATGGCGAGCGCGTCAGCCGCGTCGTCCGGCTTCGGTATAGCGTTAAGCCCCAAAAGCATTTTTACCATTGTTTGTATCTGCTGTTTGTCGGCGCGTCCGTATCCCGTTACGGACTGCTTGACTTGCAGCGGCGTGTATTCAAATATCGGCACGTCCTTATTTGCGACGGCGGCGAGTATTACTCCCCTCGCCTGCGCGACGTTTATCGCCGTTTTTTGATTCGAGTTAAAAAACAGCTCTTCTATCGCCGCAGCGTCCGGCTTGTACTTATCGACGTACATCGTTATTTGTGCGTAGATTTTTTTTAAGCGTTCCGTGGTAGACATTCCGGCGGGTGTGGTTATCGCTCCGTATTCGAGTGTTTTAAACTTATTTCCGGCGTAAGCTAGCACTCCTATACCGACTATCGCGTAGCCCGGGTCTATGCCTAATATTATCATTTTTAACGCATCTCCTTTATTTTTGTCAAATTTGCTATTGAATATGGATATTATTTGTTGTATAATATACGAAGTACAATAAGTATATTTTATAATATTTTAGGAGGAATTGCAACTATGGCAAAGGAAAAAGTTGTTTTAGCCTATTCGGGAGGACTTGACACGTCAATTATTATCCCGTGGCTCAAGGAAAATTATGATTACGACGTAATCGCGGTATGCGGCGACGTTGGTCAGGGCAAGGAAACGGACGGTCTTGAGGAAAGAGCGAAAAGATCGGGCGCGTCAAAGCTCTATATCGCGGATTTGAGAGATGATTATGTAAAGGATTATATATTCCCCACGCTTAAAGCGGGCGCGGTATACGAGGGTAAGTATCTTTTGGGTACCTCGCACGCAAGACCTATCATCGCAAAGAAGCTCGTTGAGATAGCTCATAAGGAAGGCGCTGTCGCTATTTGTCACGGTGCTACGGGCAAGGGTAACGATCAGGTTCGTTTCGAGCTTACCATAAAGGCTCTCGACCCGTCGCTTAAAATAATCGCCCCGTGGAGAATATGGGATATTAAATCGCGCGAGGACGCGGTTGACTACGCTGAAGCGCACAATATCGAAATCCCCGTAACAAAAAAGGATTTATATTCGCGCGACCGCAATATATGGCATATCAGTCACGAGGGTATGGACTTGGAGGACCCCGCGAACGAGCCGCAGCTTGACAGTCTGTTAAAGCTCGGTGTTTCGCCGGAAAAGGCTCCCGACGCGCCGAAGTACGTTACGATAGGCTTTGAAAAGGGCGAGCCGGTTTCTATAGACGGTAAGAAGTACGCGCCGCGTCAGCTCGTTGAAGAGCTTAACAAGCTCGGCGGTCAGTACGGTGTGGGTATCGCGGATATAGTTGAGGACAGGCTTGTCGGCATGAAGTCAAGAGGCGTGTACGAAACGCCGGGCGGTACCATTCTCTACGCCGCTTTGCAGGAGCTTGAATATCTTTGTCTTGACCGCGACACGCAAGCGTTCAAGCGTCAGGCGGCAATCAAGTTCGCGGAGCTTGTATACGACGGCAAATGGTTCACGCCGCTTCGCGAGTCGCTTTCCGCTATGGTTGACGTTATGGAGGAAACCGTTACGGGCGAAGTAAGAGTAAAGCTTTACAAGGGCAGCGTTACGCCCGCGGGCGCTAAGTCGCCGTACTCGCTCTATAACGAGGATATAGCGTCGTTTGGCGACAGTCACGAACTGTACAGCCATAAGGACAGCGCCGGATTTATAAACCTGTTCGGTCTGCCGCTCAAGGTTCGCGCAATGATGAAGAAAAAGAACGGCTTGAAGTAAAATTGTACTTAAAAGGCAGTGATTATTTAAAATCACTGCCTTTTTGTTATTGCTCGGTTTTCTCGGTTTTTTCTTTCTTCTTTTTTATGATGAAAAATGCGGCTGCGGCTGCCGCCGCCAGTAATACGGCTATAATTATAATTGGAACGGTCATTTGTTTTTTCTCGGACAGTACCGCGAATTGTCCCGGCGACTGCATACGGCATTTTAAATATTTACCGTCGCGCTCGCCCTCAATCACCCTCGGAACGCCGTTTTCCAATACGCCTATATGCGTTCCCGTTTGCTCCTTGTCGTAGACGCGCATGGTAAAGCCGTCCTTAACGTCCGATTCCGGCGTAACGGAAAATTCGTACTCTCCAACTATACTGTAACCGCTTCCAAAGTTGGCGTCAAATGTCGTTTCCGACGCGCTCACTTTTGTCTCATCGCTGAAATTGCCTTCAATAAGCAGCAGCGACGGACTTCCCTCAGACGCGATGGTGGTTACCGCGTCGCTGTACTGCGCCGTGAAAACGGTGTTTCTTAAAATCGGTTTTGTCGGATCGTTGTCCCATTCGGGGTAGCTGCCGTCCTTTTTCGGTAAGTCGGGTATTTCCGTGGCTAATAGCGTCTCGCCGTACTCCTTTGTAAATCTTGCCAGTTCCTTGTCGTCCGCTTCAAAGGTGACGGTGAAACGGAACAGCGCGGCTGCCCTCGACGCTTCGGCTATTTTTTGCTTCACCGCGCCGCTCGCCTCGTTACCGGCAAGCGCCTGTATTTGCGGCAGGTATTTGTCGCCCTTTTCCATAAACCAGTTTTCCGTACCCAAATTCGGCATACCTACGGGCATTTCGCCCATACCTATCATATTTGACGGCTGCACCGCCTCCGCCTTATCCTTTTCGCTCGCGCCGTCTATTCCTCCGACTCCCTCATCAATAAAGTAATTATTCCTCGCTGTATTATTCACCGTTCCGGCTATGTACCCTTTTTTCTGTGCCTCCTCGTTAATAAGCGGAAGCGCGTAGCAGTACTCGATATTATCCGCAGTTCCGGCAATGCCGCCGACATTGTTCTTACCGTTCAATCTCGAAATACCTATACTGTACACAATCGACGCGCGCGTATCGCCTCCGATACAGCCGATATAGCCGCCGTTTTCACTTTTAACGTCGCCGCAGCCGAGACAGTTCTTTATGATTCCGATACTTGAATCACCGGCTATGCCGCCCGCCCGGCTGTTTTTTGCTGTGATTTTGCCGCTGTTGACCGAGCTGTCAATAACAGCCTTTGCCGCCATGTCCGCCATAAGCGGTTTACCGTCGGGAAGCTTTACGCTCTCGCCCTCCTGCATAAGAGATTCTATGCCTATGCTTCCGGCGACGCCTCCAACGTTGTCTCCCGCGCTTACGTTGCCTGAGTTTAAGCAGTATTTCACAAGCGCATTGTCCGCTTCCTCTCCGGCTATTGTGCGCGCAAGAGAAACGTCAACGCTTACCATGTTTTTCATAGCGTCCTTAATCGCGTCGGTGTCGATTATCTCCTTGAGAGCAGAGCGCTCCGTCTCCGCCGCTTCGGCGGTGGTGAATATACTCGATATTATTTCATCCAAAAACGCGTCCAAACCGGTTTTCGGCACGGTTTCGTCATTGGCGTATTCATCTTCCGCCGTCGCTTCTCCCAACCGCGATGCGGGAGTGGGAAGCGGGCGCGGCGTCGGCAGATTGTCCACAAGGGAGTTTAAATCATCCTTTAATTTGTCCGCCTTGTCCTTCGTTTTATTTACATCGTCCTGAACGTCGTGAAGCATATCGTTCATCTGCTCAAACGGCTCGGTCACCGTGTCCGCCGTGTCGCCCAAATCGCGCTCGGCATCCTGAAGAAAACGATCCGCGTTATTTGCCATATCGTCTATTGAATTTGACAGGTCGTCAAGCTCGTTAAAATCAATATCGTTTACCTTGTCAACAACCGCTTGCTTTCTGTCCGCACCGCTGTTTACGGCGCTGTCAAGCGAAACAAGAAGCTCGTTAATACGGTCATTCGTCTCCGCTGTACCGTCCACCGCCGCGGTTATGCTGTCCGTAAGGTTTTGCGCGGAGATTTTTAAATCCTCAAAATCACTCATGGTTTCGCTGCTCAGTGATGATATTGAGCTGTTTACGCCGTACAGCGCGTCTACTATGCTTTGACCTACGTTCGCGGATCCGTTTGCGTTTCGCTGCTCTATGCCATCAGCTATACCGTTAAGCACCCGCGCCGCTCCGTCTCTGACCGCAGCGTTTCCGCTCGCCGCCGAGAATAAGGCGGCGGGAATAAGTCCCGCAAGTCCGCCGGCGGATAACAGTTTTGAAAAATCTCCGAAGCCCGAAAACATATTGTCAACGCTTTTATTAAGCTCATTTTGGATTTCGCTTGCGCTGTTCCTGATTGCCTGCTTCGTTTTATCGGTCTCGTTTTTTATATTTTCAGCCGATACGTCATAGTCGATATACGGCACGAAAATACCGACAATGCCGCCGACGTTTTTATTTCCGCCGATATCGCCCGTGTTCTCGCACCCGTTTATTACTCCGCACTGTTTTCCCGCGATACCTCCTATATTTGTACCAAAGCCGGATTCACCCACGTCCGCGCTGTTTACGCTCGTCTCCGTTACTCCCTCGTTAAAGCCTGCGATACCGCCGATGTTGCTGCTGTTTTCTTCTGCGTCGGTGCAGACTTCGCCCTTGTTTTCCGAGCCGCGTATGCGTCCCTCATTGTCTCCGGCAATACCCCCGGAAATGTATGTGCTGTCAATTTTGGCATAGTTTACGCAAGTATCAATAAGTCCTTTTTCCGAGTTCTCACCGACAATACCTCCCGCGCGTTTTTCCGCATCAATCGTACCGCTGTATGAGCAGTTTTTTATAGTACCCTCGTTAAAGCCCACAATACCGCCGAACGAAGCTCCGTCCACGGCGGTTGATTCCGTTGTTATGCCGAGATTTTTTTCAAGCTCGCCGCGTATTTCGTCAGCCGAAAATCCACCGCTTTCCGATTCCTCTTTTTTTATGCTTCCGTTAAGACTGAGATTCGTAACCGACGCGCCCTCGGAAAGCTTATTGAAAAATCCTGTGTAGTCGTCGCCGGTAAACTCTATTTCGTAATTTTTTATCGTGTGTCCGCCGCCGTCAAAGCTGCCGCAGAACACCGGCGCGCCGTTTATCTTTTTACCGCCGAGGTCAATGTCCGTGGTCAGAACAAAGCTTCTTCCCTTGGAAAAGCTGTCGCCGGTACAGCTTTCGAGAAACTTTGTGAGATCTTTCTCGCTCGAAATACGCTCCCCGCCGTCGGCAAACGTAACGCATGGCAGGATATTCACAAACAAAGCCGCCGCCGTGAGCGCGGATAAAATTTTGCGTCTCATCTTTCTTCCCCCTTTTCAAGCAGCTTTATTTCCCCGATTTCAGGTATCTTAAAATACGTTTTCGCAATCAGCTTGTCGCACAAAATCATAATTCCCGGCAGCGCCGTAAGCACGATTATAATTGAAATCAGCGTGCCGCGTCCGAGCGCGAAGCCAAGTGAATATATGATTACGTTACTCGACGTTACACCCAACAGATAGCCTACTATGGTGAGTATGGAGCCGGACGTCAGTATTGTCGGGAACGAGTCGTTAAGCGCTCTTACCGCCGCGTCCGCAGCGCTCATATTCGAGCGCAGATCGGTGTAGCGGTTGGTAAAGACAATCGCGTAGTCTATTGTCGCGCCCATCTGTATGGAGCTTACGATGAGGTAGCCGAGGAAGAACAGGCTGTTACCCGTGAAATACGGCACGGAAAAGTTTATCCACGTGCTTCCCTGAATAATAAGCACCAACAGTACCGGCAAGCTCGCCGAGCGGAACGTAAACAGCAGAACTATAAGCACCGCCGCTATGGTTATAAGCGTAATGCGCATATTGTCCGAGCTGAAAGACTGCTCAAGGTCATAGCAGCTCGTCGCGTTTCCGGCAACGTAAACCGTGTCGTACATCTCCATGCCTTCCTCGCGTATTCTTTGTATTAAATCGTACGTTTCGTCACTGTCAGGCGCGCCCTTGAATTTAAACAGCATAAGACTGTAATTTTCGCCCTGCATCTGTTCTTTAGCGTCGGTAAGCGTTTCATACATCTCGTTAAGCTTTTCTTTCGAGCTTTCACCGAGGTTGATCACTCCGAGTTCCGACTGCTCGTGTACAAATTCAAACAAATTCATAATTGATATGCGATAGTCGGCTGTGTCGGAGAAAATGCTCTGGTACTGCTCGTGCTTTACGCCGTAGAGCTGATACAGCAGTTTACAAGCGCTGTAGTCTATTCCGACAAGCTCCGAAAGCTCTTTCGGCGTGATTTCCTGCGTAAGCGTGTAGCCATCCTTAACCTCCGTTGTGGACAGTCCTGTAACCTCGGTTACGTTTTCAAGCTCCGACACGCGGTTTAAAAGAATTTTTTCCTTGTCCGCGTCGCCCGACGGGACTATTATCATACCAAGCTCGGTAGGTCCGAATGTATTTTCTATTCTCGAAACGGCAATCTCCTTTTCCGTTGACGGATTTTCCGTGTTTACGGCGAGCGCGTTAAAGCTGTACGGGCATTTGCTTGAAAACACGCAGCCTGCCGCCGCCATTACGACGAATACCGCAACAAATATGTACCGAAACTTTACCGCAAACGACGCGAACGGCTTTATATCAGGAATAAACGAGCGGTGCTGCGTTTTCTCTATCTTGTCGGAGAATATTATAAGAAGTCCGGGCATCAGCAAAAATACCGACAAAAGGCTGCACAATATTCCCTTACAAAGAACAAGACCCAAATCTGCTCCTATTTTAAGCTGCATGACCACAAGCGCCGCAAGTCCCGCCATAGTCGTAAGACTTGACGAGCTTATCTCAACTATCGCCTTGGACAGTGCCGCCACAATCGCGTGGTAACTGTCCATTTCACGTTTTTCCTCCGCGAATCGGTCAAAAAGTATTATAGAGTAGTCAATCGACAGCGCAAGCTGCAATACTATCGCAATCGACTGTGTTACCGACGATATTTCTCCGAAAATAATATTGGTACCCATGTTTATTATCGCCGCGGCAACAAAGGTTATAAGGAAAATAAGAACCTCCATGTAGCTTTGAAGCGATATTAAAAGCACTATTATAACAACCAAAAAGACCGCCACAAGCAACGGGGGCAGTTCCTTTTGAATTTGCTGCATACTGTCGTTGATATTCGGTGAATTTGAATAGCAGTCATAGTCGCTTAAATTTGCTTTTATATCGTCTATAACCGCGAGAAGCGCGTCCACGTCGTCATTATCTTCAAGTGAAACGTCAAACATGGCGGCGCTGTTATTGTAATGCTGCTTGTCATCGCTTACGGAAACCGATTTGACTCCCTCGGTATCCTCGATTATCGGAAGTATCACGTCCTGTGCCTGCTCGTATGTAATATTGTTCACCATGAGATTTACCATAGGCGAAACTCCCAGTTCCTCGTCCATAATATGCTGGGCGACTCTTGTTTCCGTCTCGTCAGGCAGGTATGAAGCTACGTCGCTGTTTACCCGCACATGGGGATAGAGTATTCCCGAAATTATACACGCAAGCAAAAAAAGAAAAATAATAAGGCGCCTTTGGTCCACAATAAGCTTGGATATTTTGTACATAACGCCGTTATTCATAAGCACGTCCGCTCCTTTTTACAATATTCCACTTTTAATTATATTCCGTGACGCGCAATAATCAATATTCAATTATCTTCAAACTGTATATTAATGAACACTTTGTACAAAATTGTTCATTAAATTCGATATTGCACGGCTTGACTAATTTCGATTTTAACAATATAATAGCTTTAAGAGGTGATTGAAATGGATGACAAGCAGGGTGACAGACGCGCGAGAAAAACGCGCGCCGCGCTTGAGAACGCGTATTTGGAGCTTATACAGAAAAAGGATATTTCTAAAATCACTATTATGGACGTAACTGAAAAAGCCGACGTTGCGCGCGGTACGTTCTACATACATTTCTGCGATATTTATGAGCTTGCTGACTATGTTGAGGAAAGGCTTTTAAACAATCTAACGCAGTCAATCGAATTTGGTAATATTTCCGATTTTAACGAGGAAATATTTATGATAAAGCTTGAAAGGGCAATCAAGTATATGCTTGACAATAAAAATATTTTCAAGCGCCTCATATGTACCGGCGGAAGCAGCACATTTATTGAGAAGCTGCGCCATTTACTTGAAGAAAATCTGTTCAGGAACGCCACGCACACAAAGGACGCGCCCATGAGCGAGGAAAAGCTTTACAACCTGCACATCATCATTAACTACTACATATCGGGTATCATAGGCGCGGCGACGTTTTGCCTCAACAATGATCGCGGCTACAGTGCCGCGCAGATCGCGCATACGCTCGGACACAGAATTATGAATGATTACGTGTCCATTTCGCGCAATGAGCTGTAGAGCAGTATCGGACGAAACGCTTTTTTATTTTTAATGTTTACTTTTTGAGCTTTTTATTGTATAATAATGAGAGGTAAAACGGTAAAGGAGAAATTGTAATGGCAAAGTTATGGGGCGGTCGCTTTCAGAAAAGCACCGACAAAAAAGTGGACGACTTCAACTCGTCAATACGCTTCGACAAGCGTATGTACAAACAGGATATTAAAGGCTCGATCGCGCACGCGGCTATGCTCGGCAAGCAGAACATAATTCCGCGCGAGGACAGCGATAAGATCATCGCGGAGCTTAGAAATATATTGAGCGACATTGAGGACGGCAAGATAGAGTTTGAAATAGACGCGGAAGATATTCATATGAATATCGAAAAGATACTGATTGAGCGTATCGGCGATGCGGGTAAGCGTCTGCACACCGGCAGGAGCCGTAACGACCAGGTGGCTCTGGACACGCGTATGTACCTCATGGACGAAACGGCGGATATTGAAGAAATGCTTATTAACGCGATGAACACTATCGTTGACCTTGCCGCTGAGCATACGGAAACGATAATGCCGGGCTACACGCACCTGCAAAAGGCGCAGCCTGTCACGTTCGCGCACCATTTGATGGCGTATTTTGAAATGTTTAAGCGCGACTTGTCGCGTCTCAGAGACTGCCGCGCGCGTACAAACGTGATGCCGCTCGGTTCGGGCGCGCTGGCGGGGACAACGTACCCTCTTGACCGTAAATTTGTGGCGGAGCAGCTTGGTTTTGACGCTGTTACCGCTAATTCGCTCGACGGCGTATCGGACAGGGATTTTGTGATCGAGCTTGCAGGCTGTCTGTCGATTGTGATGATGCACCTCAGCCGTTTCTCGGAGGAGCTTATTTTGTGGTCGAGCAACGAGTTCTCGTTCGTGGAAATGGACGACGCGTACTCCACCGGCTCGTCAATAATGCCGCAGAAGAAAAATCCCGACGTCGCGGAGCTTATACGCGGTAAGACGGGACGCGTATACGGGCATTTGATGGGGCTTTTGACTACGATGAAAGGTATTCCCCTTGCGTACAACAAGGATATGCAGGAGGACAAGGAGCCGATTTTTGACGCGATTGACACGGTTAAGCTGTGTCTGCCGGTATTCTGTGACATGATTGCGACTATGACCGTAAAAAAGGACAATATGCTTAAAGGCTCAAAAGGCGGCTTCACGAACGCTACCGACGTTGCGGACTATCTCGTTAAGAAAGGTCTCCCATTCCGTGAGGCTCACGCCGTTGTGGGGCGTATGGTGTTCTACGCGATCGAGCGCGACAAGTCGCTTGACGAGCTTTGTATGAGCGAGTTTAGGGAGTTCTCGGATATTATCGAGAGCGATATATACGACGCGATAAGTATGGAAACGTGCGTGAATGACAGAAAGGTTATCGGCGGTCCGGCAAAGGAAACCGTTGAAAAGGCAATCAAAAAAGCGCGCGAGTTTTTGGATAGGCAGGAATAAAAAAACGGGCTATGCCCGTTTTTTTTGTTATAAATTTTTCGTTACCGCGCTCGTCAGCGGCTGCAGCGTGTTTGTCCATACGAAGAATTTGATTTTTGAGGCTCCCGCCGTATTCGGCGTAACAGTCGCCGTCCCACCCGTAAACTGTTTGCTTGCAACGTTAAGCAGTACGCCATCACCATTGTATGACACGGCATATGCAACGCCGTTGTAGTCTGTGTCGGCGGTAAGAGTGTAGTTGTCGCCCGACGGTGTGACAGTTAGAGTGACGGGGGTGATTGGGGCGTATCTTTCGTAATGGATTGTGGCGTTTGTCAAATTTTCATTATATGAACCTATCTCAATCAAATTCCATTCCCTCTCTGATCCTGAATAATATACGTCTGTAAGATTATCGCAGCTCTCAAACGCACTATCGCTAATGATTGTCACACTGGTGGGTATTGTAACGCTTGTTAGATTACTACAATCCCAAAACGCACCCCAGCCAATACTTGTTACGCTATCGGGAATAGTTACGATTGTCAAGCTTTTGCAGTCCTCAAACGCCCAATCGCCAATACTTGTTACGCCCTTGCCTATTGTAACACTTGTCAAACTTCTGCAGCCGGAAAACGCATAGTTGCCAATACTTGCCTTGCCTATTGTAACACTCGTCAAGATATCACAGCTACGAAACGCATATTCGCCAATACTTGTTACACCGTTACCTATTGCAACGCTTCCGTAATAATAATTAAGGAAGGTCTAAAAAACCGCATAAAATCAAGGATTTTAGGACAGTTACAAACAATGCTATAAGAAATCGCAATATGTTTTGACAATATCTTGCTTTTTTCTTTCCCAAAAACAGAACAAGAACCATTTTACAAGGAGTGCCAGAAATACTCGCTCTTTTTTATATTCTGCTCGATAACAGCGATAGCTGCGTGTGTCCGCAGACAATTTCATTCTCTATTGTGCAAATGGTTCAGAACTGCCGTTTTGTCGAATGACAGTGAATTGTACATAAGGCTGATGAAACCTAAAAATACGAAAAAATGTACAATATGCGGTGAGAATTATATTCTGACAGGGCGCAGAACGAAATACTGTGATAAATGTCGAAAAACGGAACGACTGAAAAAAGACGCTGAACGTAAGAGAAATAAGCGTCATATGTCTGCATTTTAAGCAAAAAAATCCGCATAAAATCAAGGGTTTTTTAGCCGAAAACCGGCAGGGTAATGATAGTATATTCGATACCCCGAAAATGGGGTTAAAAATGCGGACATTTTTATACGGAGCGCGACCGTA
>CANQQW010000034.1 GCA_947626075.1 uncultured Clostridia bacterium | reverse complement strand
GTGAGGTAGAACGCCTGCGGCTGCTTGCCGCTCGAATACCAGAAATTCTTGTACGGTATGCCCTTAAGGTACGGCGCGATGCTCTTAAGCGTCGCCGGCTGGTACGTGAAGCCGACGCTCTCATAGCCGCCGCGCGGCGCGTAGCCGTATGTTTCACGCTGGTTTTTGTAGAACGTCATCGGACCGTACTCCGAGTGCTTGAACAAATCGTTCTGCGCCTTGTCTATAATATCGAGCGACTCGAGAACGGTGTTGTCCGGCTCGACAATTGTGCGCAGCGTCATGCAGTGCATCCTAACGCCGCCGCACTTTTTGGCAAGAACCGTCGAGCGCCTTGCGACGAAATCCTTTATACATATATCCTTTTCGTTATTGTTAAACTTCGATAAAACGGTGCGCAGACCGTGCAGCAGCAGAACGCTTACGGGGTAGCCGTGCTCCTCGCAGAAGTCAACAAGCTTTTTCGTTGAATCAACGTCAAGAGCGTAAGTAACGGTACTGCCCGCCGCGTCGCGCGATAAGAGCAGTCCCGCGCGCTGATTTGGATTGTTGTTTTCCCTGCGCTGCGTCTGCAAACGTCCGGGACCCGTAAAGTCGGTGTATATAGGCTCGGGACGGGCAAGCTGCTCCGCCCAATACTTGTCGTCCGCTTCTTTCTTTTTGCAGCCCGCAAGATATTCCATGTCTTTCTTTACCGATTCTATATATGATGTCATCGGCTTGGGATAAGGAAGATCGTACATAAGGCTGCAATATATGTCCATAACGTCGCGGTTAAACGTGATAATAGACGCTGCGTCCATCGTCGCGTGATGCACGTTCATATAATAACCGTTGTAGCCGTCGGGCATCGATACGAGCACGATACGCGAAAGCGGTCCGCCGAACGTGTCAAACGGCTGACTTGTCCAACCGTCGAGAATGGCGTGCGCCTTTTCCTCTTTCAAATCCGAGAAATCGTAGTACTCGAAGTGCTGATTTTCATACGGCATGACGTACTGCCAAATTTGTCCCGTTTCCGGGTCTTTCCAAAGTCTGAGGCGCATCGTTTCGCAGCGCGATACCGCTCGGTTCAGCGCCTCGCGCAGAAGCGACATATTTATATCCATTTGCAAATAACGCCCCGTGCCGAGGTTCACGATTTCCTGCGTCGGACTGAACGACATCGTGTATAAATGCAAAAGCTCCGCCTCGGTAATGGGGTAGCAGTCGCGTTTAATGCCTCCTATTACTTTCTCCATGATATTCCTCCTGTTTTTAACGTCCCGATTACCAATCTATTCCTACATAAAGTTTATCATAACTACATACGGTTGTCAATACGTCAGTTAGCTAAAGTGCGCATTTAAATGTGACATTTATTACGCCTTTTTTAAAATTTTATTATCTTGTTGACGCGGAATTTGTCCGCATGATAAAATTCAGGAGCGGAGTATATTATCCGTTAAAGCATAATTTGGGAGGGCATTTTATGATTAGAGGAAAATTTAAAAAAACAATCGCGGCAATATTGTCGCTTACCATGCTTTGCGCGCCGTTTATATCCGACGCGGCGTTCGAGGTGTCCGCGCCCGACGTTACCGACGGTCACTGGGAAACAGACGCGAACGGCGCGAAGCGCTTTATCTATTTTTACGACCAACTGACGACCGAGGCGAAGAAGTTTTACAACGCTATGGCAGAGATGTACGAAAGCGGAATATTTAAAACGGGTAACGGCGAGTACAGCCTTACCGATAACAGCGTTGTGACGCAAGAGCAGCTTGACGCGTACGCCCACGGCGACAACACTCTTTTAAACACTTACGGCGCGGCGCGCGACGCGTTCTGCGCCGATTTCCCCGATGTGTTTTACGTTGATTTTGACCAACTCAGTATTGTCGTAAGAAAAAAGCAGGACGGCACGTACACCGCGGCGCTCGGCGCGGGCAGAAGCGCGAGCTATTACAGGTATGGCTTCACGTCAAAGGAGGACGTAGAGGCTGCGGAAGAAACGCTTAACGAAGCGGCGGATAAAATGGCGCGGGACGCTAAGGACGCGGCTGCTGACGAGAATTACGGCAATACCGAAAGCGAAAACGGCGGGGGCAGCGGCACGGGCGACAAAACGGTATACACGATTGACGAGCTTCGCAGCGACAACAGCGCCGAGGAAAGCGCGCGCGAAAAGACGGAGGCGGAAAAAATCGTCACCGCCGTTCATGACGCGCTTATACGCACCACCGTTTACAAGCTTGACACAACGAGCGAAAACGAGCCGAACAGATGCAAAGAGGAAAATATCGGTCACGTGAGGACGGTATACGGTCCGCTTGTGGCTCATGAAAGCCTTTGCGAGGGATATTCGCGCGCGTTAAAGACGGTGCTTGACAGGGCGGGAGTTCCCTGCGTGCTTGTACAGGGCGTTTACATGCACACGAAAGACACGCCGGAGCTTCACATGTGGAATTACGTGAGGATTGACGAAAACAGCGGCAATAAGTGGTACGCGGTTGATTCCACGTTCGACGACCCAATTGTAAGGAATAACGGTAACGCCGAAAGCGGTCAGGAAAACAGCGAGTACCTTATGGTCGGCGCTGACGAGATGGACCGTCAGCACGTATCGAGCGGCGAAATGTCGGGGTGCGGCTTTGAGTTTACGTACCCCGCGCTTGAAATGAGCGGCACGAGATATGATACTGTGTATTCGCTGAACGGTCTCGAGGTGGAGTATTCCAAAAATGTATCCACCGACCCGAACGCTGACCCTATGCCCGCTTACAAGGTAAGCTATAACGGCAAGGGGTACGAAAGAGCGGCGAAAGAGGACGGAATGTACATTCTCGTAAAGCTTTACGGAACGAGCACCGAGGACGGAAGCACGGCGGGCTTTAAGGATTGGGTATACGCCGACACGGGTCTTTTCGACGGACAGGGAGTTGAGTTTGAGAACGATAATTACACTCTCTTCCCCGCGTGGCACCTTACATACGCGGAGTTCGCCGTTACGGACATACCTCCGATAGGTCACTGGTACGATGGTCAGAAGATCCCCGAAACTCCGCAGATACCCGACCCGCCGAGCAAGGAAGCTTATACTGGGAAAGAATTTGAATATCAGTACTACAAAGGCGACCCGCTCTTGCTTGAGGGTCAGACGGGACTTTTGCATAACCCCGAGGGTACATACATGGCTCCGCCGTATATTAAAAAAGCCACGCCGTCTCAGACTGGCAGACTGTCCGTCGGCGGCACGTATAAGTGCGAGATAGTGTACGACCAGCCGCTTGTAGCGGCGGACGAGACAAGCGCGGCGGGCGCGGAAATGCCGCTTAGGTACGGCGAGGACTTTACCGTAGAGCTTGTGGACTTTGCCCGTAACGACGCGCTCGGCAACGTCAGGAAAGACATTGTGGTACAAAACGCCGTATTCGACGGTGACCGCACGGTACGGTTCGACTTTTGTCCAGAGGAAATGTGGGCGGGCGACTGCATTATATATAAAATCACACTCAACTCTTTAAAGGGCAAAATAAGCCAAAAAACCCCGAACGACATTGTATACCACGCCGCGCACGGCTGCGCCGTATGCGCGTACCGCTCGCGGGGATATTTCTGGAACGTATTCGCGAAGCCGCAGCTTATGGAAAACAGCGACCTTTCGACGAGCGGCTGGACTGACGCTCAGGGTAACACCGTAGACGGCGGACTTACGCACAGAATGACGCTCGTCGTATCTGAGACGGACGCGTCGCAGGACAAGACGATGAACGACCTCATAGAGAAAAGTCCCGAAACTAACGTTGACAAGGTTTTAAGCAGCAGTACCTACAATATCGCGCTGACGCTTTGCAAATGCCAAGTCGTCGAGACAGGTCAGTCGGTGCGGATAAGCATGGGCTTCCCCTACCCCTACGGTCCCGACGACGAGGGCGTGACCTTCAAGGCGTACCATTTCAAAAAGGACTCTCAGGGAAACACAATTGAAGTGGAAGAAATCCCGTGCGAAATTACGCGCTACGGCCTCGTTATACTTTGCAATTCGTTCAGTCCGTTCGCCGTAGCGGCTGTTAAGACGGACGACGGCGAGGCTGCGGAGGACACAAAGCAAGTACTCGTCTCATCGACCTACGGAGGCTCTGTCACCTCCGACGCGGACAGTGAATTTATAAGCCTTAAAGAAGGCGGAACCGTAACGCTTACGCTAACCCCGTTTGACGGCTATGACGTCGAGACGGTAATGGTAGGCTCAAATACCGTCACGCCCACGGATAATAAGATTACGATAAGCTATGACCAAATCGACGGCAAAGATATAGTTGTTGAAGCGAGATTCGCCGAGACCGCCGCGCTTAAAAACGAGGAAAAACGAGCGGAGGAAACGGGTGAAAGCCTTGTCATGCCGCAAATATTCGACCCGTCGGATCTTCCCCGAGAGCCGGAGGGCGCTGTCACGGTAAACGCGGACGGCTCCGTAAGTGCGCTTGTCAAAAACAACACGATACACGCGGCAAGCACGGCGCTCATGACAGCGGCATACGAAAACGGCGCGCTTAAATCACTTAAGCTGTGCGGCAAGAACATACAGCCGGGCGGCGGCGAGGCGCTTTTAAAGGTTGACGCGTTCACCGATACCGAAAAAACATCGAATATGCGCGCGTTTCTGTGGAATTTGACTGACGGCAAGCCGATTGACGCGAAAACCGTAAATTAAATTTAAACACGAAAAAAGTCTTGGAAAATTCCAAGACTTTTTTACTTACTTACTCTTTTTCGGCTTTTTCTTTACGCTCTCTTTCAACGCGTCAAGCTGCTCGTTATGCTTATGCGAGCGCATATCGGGGAACGCTTTTAAAATACGCTTTTGAAAAACGTGGCGCTCGTTCGCCGTCGCGGCGTACTTTTCCCGAAGCGCCTCGACGCTTTCCTCGTACTTTTTCTTTATTTCGCGCACATTCTCGCTGTCGCGTATCTCCTCGCCCTTATGTATTATCTTAACCGTACCCTCGTAAACGTGCTCGCCTATCTCGTCCGAAACGCCGTGTATTTTGGCGGCTATCTCGTCCATGAGCTTCATACGCTTCGTCAGCTTATTTATTGTCACGACCGTGATTACGCAATCCGCCAAAAATACCGCCGACAGGAATATAAGTATTATAATTCCGAGAAAATGCGGGAAGTGCTTTACAAGACCGAATATAACGGGGTGTATGAACCGCATAAGTCCTATGCACACAACTCCCCACGCGAGCGAGAATTTAAGGCAGATATAACCGTTTAGGTTGAACGGCGTGTCCGAGTAATCCCACCAGCGCGCATGGAATATCTTGTCGAGCGCGAACCCTGTCACAAGCTCCAAAAGCGTTGTGAGTACCGCGGAACCGACAAACAGCACAAAAATATTGTCGCTTATCGGCGTGAGACATACCACCACTATAACGCCGCCAACGCCGTATATCGGACATATCGGACCGTTAAGGAATCCCCTGTTCACAAACTTACCGCATTCCAAACCGCAGTACGCCACCTCCACGCACCAGCCGAGAAATCCGTAAATAAAGAACAGACTTATAAGCTCATAAATCGAAAACCCCAAAATCATTGTTTTTGCCTCCCACTTTTTTGTTTTATTTTGTATCCGCGTTAATGTACTCGTCGCGAAGCTTTGAGTACACTATTTTCTGGCTCCCGTAAAGACCGTAATAGCCGGAAAGCATATAGCTTATACCGACCGCGACCGCGAAAAGTATAAACCCGTGCGCGCCGAAAAGCTCGATACTGAGTATGAGCGACGCCACGGGGCAGTTAAGCACGCCGCAGAACATCGCGATCATTCCCACCGCCGCGCCGAATCCGGGCGATATGCCGATAATATTACCTATGGCGCAGCCGAACGTCGCGCCGATAAAGAACGTCGGAACAATCTCGCCGCCCTTGTACCCCGCTCCTATCGTGATAGCGGTGAATACTATTTTAAGCGCCCACGCCCAGCCCTTTGCGTTGCCGAACGTAACTGCGTCCTCAATGATATTCATACCCGAGCCGTTGTAGTCGCGCGTGCCGGTAAGGTACGTGAGCACGACTATGATAAGTCCGCCGACGAGTACACGAAGATACGGATTTTTAAACCATATTTTAAGGTAGCGCGCCGTATAGTGCATAACCGTGCAGAATATTATGCTAAGCTCCGCGCAGAGCGCCGCTATCAGTATCGTCTGAAGCACAGTCACCACTGACACGTCCGGCACGGACGATATCAGTAAAAACGTCGGCTCCACGCCCGCGATAAGCGACACCATGTACGCCGCCAGCGCCGCCATAAGGCACGGCACAAGCCCCGAATAGTACATTATGCCGACGCTTGTCACGCCGAGCGCGAAAAACGCCGCCGTTATCGGCGTTCCGAACAGCGCCGAAAACAAAGCGCTCATGCCGCACATTACAACCATGTGCATATCCTTTTGGTCAAGACGGAAAAGCTTGCCTATACCCGTGCCGATACTTCCTCCAAGCTGCAGCGCCGCGCCCTCGCGTCCCGCGCTTCCGCCCAAAAGGTGAGTTATGACCGTGCTTACAAATATAAGCGGCGCGAGCACAAACGGCACGTCGCCCGCGCCTCGTATCGACGCGAGTATACCGTCCGTACCCTTGTTGCCTAGCATCTTCGTTTTCTTGTACATAGCCACTATTAAAAGACCGCCGAGCGGCAGGAGCAGTATCAGCTTATCGTAACGCGTAAAAAGCTCGTTGGAGCGCGTCACGCTGACATGGAACAGCGCGCCCACCGCGCCGCCGACCGCGCCGATTATCACGGCTATAAACGTCCATTTAAAAAATACGGTCAGGTAATCGAGCGCTGATTTGATTTTTAAAATGATTATTTGCTTTATCAACGAAATCGTCCCTCCGTAAATATTATTGTACATATTTTATTCTATCATAATTCGTCAAATTTTTCAATAATTTAATGAGCTAAATATTGTCAATATTTTTTTGAATATTATTTTTTTCAGCGTACAAAATAGTACTGTGTCCGATATAATTCGACACAAAATTTAGATATATTAAAGACTTTGGTTTTTAAGGAGGGAAAAGAAATGAGCAGAAACAAGATTCAGGTTCCTGAAGCTAAGCAGGCTATGGAACAGTTCAAAATGGAAGCGGCCAACGAAGTAGGCGTTACTCTTAAGCAGGGCTACAACGGCGATCTCACCTCTAAGCAGGCTGGTTCGATAGGCGGTCAGATGGTTAAAAAGATGATTACGGATTACGAAAGCAGATTGAAGTAAGTCATTCTGAAATAAACCTTTATCATAAAATTTAACCTGTATAAAAAAACGGCGATTAGAGATGAAACGCTTCATTTTTAATCACCGTTTTTCTTTTTTTGTATTGATTTTAGACTTCTTTTGCGGTAAAATATATGTAGATTTTTTATAAGAGGTGGAAAGAAATGTACGATCCAAAATCAATGAATGCCGACGAATTTATTTGTGACGGCGAAGTTAAGGCGTCATTGGAATTTGCGGAAAAAAACAAGACGGACAGGGCGCTTATAGAGGAGATATTGGAGCGCGCCCGCGATTTAAAGGGTATCACGCACAAGGAAGCGGCTCTGCTTTTGGCGTGTCCGTATGAGGATTTAAACGAGAGAATGTACTCTCTCGCCCGTGAAATCAAAAAGAAAATTTACGGAAACAGAATAGTTATGTTCGCTCCGCTATACCTTTCAAACTACTGTATAAACAGCTGCGTTTACTGTCCTTACCATGTAAAAAATAAGCATATATGCCGCAAAAAGCTTACTCAGGAGGAGGTAAAGGCGGAGACTGTGGCTTTGCAGGATATGGGTCACAAGCGTCTTGCGCTCGAAGCGGGCGAAGACCCCGTAAACAATCCTCTCGAATACATACTCGAATGTATAAACACTATCTATTCCATAAAGCATAAAAACGGCTCGATACGCCGCGTAAACGTAAATATCGCGGCAACTACGGTGGAAAATTACAGACGCTTAAAAGCCGCCGGAATAGGCACGTATATTTTATTTCAGGAGACATATAACAAGGAAAATTACGAAAAGCTGCACCCGGCGGGTCCCAAGCACGATTACCGTTACCACACCGAGGCGATGGACAGAGCTATGGAGGGCGGTATCGACGATGTTGGTCTCGGCGTGCTGTTCGGTCTTAACACGTACCCCTACGAGCTTGTCGGCATAATCATGCACGCGGAGCATCTTGAAGCGGTTCACGGTGTCGGTCCGCATACGATAAGCGTGCCGAGAATATGTCCCGCGGACGATATCAACGTTGAAGATTTTTCAAACGCCGTGCCGGACGAGATATGGCATAAACTGATTGCGATTATCAGAATAGCCGTTCCGTACACAGGTATGATCGTGTCCACGCGCGAGAGCGAAAAGAACAGAGCGCGCGCTCTGGAGCTCGGCATATCCCAGATAAGCGGCGCGTCAAGCACGAGCGTCGGCGGATACGTGGAGCCGGAGACGGAGGAAAACAACACCGCTCAGTTTGACAGGAGCGACACACGCACTCTCGACGAGGTCGTAAACTGGCTTATGGAGCTGGGATATATACCCTCGTTCTGTACCGCCTGCTACCGTGAGGGACGCACCGGCGACCACTTTATGTCTCTCGCGAAAACCGGCGCGATACAAAACTGCTGTCAGCCCAACGCGCTTATGACGCTTAAAGAGTATCTTACGGACTACGCGTCCGAAAAAACGCGCGAAACGGGTGAAAAGCTTATAAGAGAAGAAATGAAAGAAATACCGAATGAAAAAGTAAGGCGCATAGCGGAAAATTATTTAAAAGAGATTGAAAACGGAAAAAGAGATTTCAGGTTTTAAACCCTTTTAAATGCTCAAAGGCAAGCCTTAAAGCCTCGTCTTTGACTGCGGGCGGTTTAAGATAACGCGCGCGCTCGTCGCGCCGGAACCATGTGATTTGTCTTTTCGCGTAGCGGCGGGAGTTTTGCTTTATCGCCTCCGCCGCTTCGCCAAGCGTCACCGCGCCCGAAATAAAGTCGAGCATTTCCTTATATCCTATACCCTGCATTGAATTCATGCCGCGCCTGCATCCCATTTTTAAAAGACCTCTTACCTCATCCTCAAGACCCGCCTCAAGCATTATGTCCACTCTGCGGTTTATCCTGTCGTAAAGTATTTGTCTGTCCCACGCTATGCAAAGTATCAGCGGGTCGTAGCGGCTTTTTTTTTGCTTCGTTTCCGCTTGGTGCTCCGATATGGCTTTACCCGTCGTCTCATAGAACTCTATCGCGCGTATTATACGGCGCAGATTATTTGGGTGGAGCCGTTTCGCCGATTCCCCGTCAAACTCGGACAGTATTTGAAGCATATACTCCCCGCCCTTTTCATCCGCCTCGCGCGTCAGTTTTTCGCGAAGCTCGTGATTGGTCTGAGCCTCGCCAAAGCTCACGTCGTTTACAACGGAGCTTATATAAAGCCCCGTGCCTCCGCACATAATAGGCGTTTTGCCCCGCGACGCTATATCCGCTATCACCTCGTGCGCAAGCGCGGTGTAATCCGCGACGCTAAAATCCGCGCTCGGCTCAAGGAAGTCAATAAGATGATGAACAGCCCTCGCGCGTTCTTCCCTCGTGGGCTTCGCGGTACCTATATCCATATATTTATAAATCTGCATACTGTCCGCGTTTACTATCTCGCCGTCCGTATGCTCCGCTATCTCTATGGCAAGCTCCGTTTTGCCCGAAGCCGTAGGACCCGCCACAACTATAAGTGGAATTTCAGACAATTCTTTTAAACTCCTTTTCGATTTCCTTTTTGCTCATCGTAATAATAATAGGTCTGCCGTGCGGACAGGTATTTATATTTTTAAGACGCAGCACGCGCCTTACAAGCGCCTCCATTTCCTGCTCGCTCATCTTCATATTCGCCTTAACGGCAGCCTTACAGGCTATCGTATAAAGCAGCCTTTGATACTTATCCGTAATAAGCTCCTTTTTAAATTGCTCGCTTTGCGCCACAAGCTCTGTAAAAAGCGGCTCCACCTCGCCCATTTCCGCCTCGAGCGGCGCGCACCTTACGATTACCGAGCTTTCGTCAAGCTCCTCCGACTCAAATCCCATTTTATCAAAGATTTCCTTATTGTCACGGTACGCCGACATTTCCGAACCGCTTAAATTCACTATGACAGGTTCTATAAGCATCTGAGACGTCATTCGTCTTGACGCCATCTCCTCCGTAAGCTCCTCGTACTTAAGCCTCTCGTGCGCCGCGTGTTGGTCTACGAGCAGCATCTCGTCACCCTTTTCGGCTATTATAAACGAATTAAACACCTGACCCACAATTTCAAAGTACTCGTCCGCGAACACCGTCTCTTCTTTATTTTCCGCTTCTGACTTATCCTCAATACCCGCTTCTGACTTATCCTCAATATCCGCTTGTTTATTTACGTCCCCGACATTTTCCGCCGCGCTCGGCGCGCGGAACTTACCGCCCCTTTTCGGCGACGACAGCGACAGACTTCTCGGAACGGACGCCGTATACTCCGCCGTTATCTTATCCGCCTTATCCTTACCGTCACTTTTCGGCGCGCCGCTTTCCAAAAAATGATTTTCGCGCGGATTGTACGCGGACGTTTCCGCACGGCGCGTCAGATTTTTCGGCAGCGCCTCCGCCATATCCGCGAGAGTAAGCTGACCGCGCTTCTCCTTTACGCCCCTTAGCGGCGCGGACGTACCCGCCTCATCGCCGCGCTCGATTTTCGGTACGTTTGGAATGGCGTACAGCGCGTTTTTTACCCCGTAATACACCGCGTCGTACACCGCCTTTTCATCCGCGAACTTAACCTCCAGCTTCGTCGGATGCACGTTTATATCCGTAAACGACGGACTTGTCTCTACATTAATTACCGCCATAGGGAACTTACCTATCATTATCTGATTTTTATACGCGTTTTCGAGCGCCGCCGTAAGCGTACCGCTATGAACATACCTTTTATTCACGAAAAAGCTCTGATAATTACGCTTCGGTCTCGCGAGCGTACCCTTACCTATAAGTCCCGTTACGCGTATACCGTCCGCCTCATACTCGATTGGTATCGTACCGTTCGCGTAATCCTTGCCATACGCGGTATACACCGCGTTTTTCAGCGAATTGTCGCCGGGCGAAAACAGTTTCTCCTTACCGTCCGCCGTCAGCTTAAACGAAATTTCGGGATGCGCGAATACGAACCGCGTCATTATATCGGTTATATACCCCGTCTCGGTCGCGTCCCTTTTCAAAAACTTACGTCTCGCCGGCGTATTAAAAAACAAATTTTCCACGACTATCGACGTACCGTTCGGTATACCCGCCTCATCGGACGAAATTATCTCGCCGCCCTTGCACGTTACCCTCACGCCGATTTTATCCTCCGCGCGCTTTGTGTAAAGGCTCACCTCCGCCACCGCGCCTATACTCGAAAGCGCCTCGCCTCGGAAACCGAGCGTGTAGATTGCGTCGAGGTCGGAGCTTTCGCGTATCTTGCTCGTCGCGTGACGCAGAAAACACAGTTTTGCGTCGTCCGCGCCCATACCGCTGCCGTTGTCGCTGACGCGCATATACGTGTTTCCGCCGTTTTTAATTTCCACCGTAATAAGACTTGCCGACGCGTCTATACTGTTCTCGACAAGCTCCTTTATGACGCTCGCGCCGCGTTCCACGACCTCGCCCGCGGCTATTTTATTGGAAACCTCAGTGTCAAGCACATGAATTTTACCCATACTCGCTCCTCTCGTTACCCGTTTTCCCTCGCCCTGTTGGCAAGCTCGTAAAGCTTATTCATCGCCTCTATTGGCGTGAACGTCGTCACGTCCATATTTTTAAGCTCGTCGGCGATTTCAAGCGCCGCGCTGTCCGAGAAATCTATCTGACCTTGCGCCGCCCTTTCCTCTTTCTTTCGCGGCGCGATTTCCTCATTGTTTTCAATTCTGGCCAAAATCTTTTTCGCGCCGTTTATTACCTCTTTCGGCACTCCCGCAAGCGCCGCCACCTCGATGCCGTAGCTGTCGTCCGCGCCGCCGCGCACAATTTTGCGCAGGAACGTAATATCGTCGCCGCGCTTCTTGACGGCTATCCGATAATTTTTCACGCCGTCGAGCGTGTTTTCAAGCTCCGTAAGCTCGTGATAATGCGTCGCGAACAGCGTTTTCGCGCCGATTTTACGCTTATTGTTGATATACTCCGCCACCGCCCACGCGATTGAAAGACCGTCGAACGTGCTCGTGCCGCGTCCTATCTCGTCAAGTATAATAAGAGAATTTGCGGTAGCATTCTTCAAAATATGGCTCACCTCGTTCATTTCAAGCATAAACGTGCTCTGCCCCGACGCTATATCGTCCGACGCGCCGACGCGCGTGAAAATCCTGTCCACAACGCCTATCCGCGCCGACGACGCGGGTACGAAGCTGCCTATCTGCGCCATCAGCGTAATAAGCGCCGCCTGACGCATATACGTGGATTTACCCGCCATATTGGGACCCGTTATTATCATCATTCTGTCCGAATCCGTGTTAAGATACGTGTCGTTGGGAACGAACATCGTCTCGGCAGACATTTTCTCCACCACGGGGTGCCTGCCGTCCTTGATTTCAATATTACCGCCCTCGTACACCTCGGGCATCACGTAATTGTTTTTGACCGCCGCCTCTGCGAGAGACAGAACCGCGTCCGTTTTCGCGATTATCTCCGCCGCCCTTTTAAGGCGCTCCGCGGATGCCTCCACTCTCGTGCGTATCCGCTCAAAAACATGACTTTCCAGCGCCAGCACTCTTTCCGAAGCGCCGAGTATCGTGTTTTCTATCTCCTTCAGCTTCGGCGTTATATACCTTTCGCAGTTCGCGAGCGTCTGTTTTCTTATATAGTAGTCCGGCACGTCCTTTATGTTCGCCTTCGTGACCTCTATATAGTAACCGAATACCTTGTTGTATCCTATTTTCAGCTTGGAAATGCCCGTCGCTTCCTTTTCCTCGGTCTCAATCGACGCGAGCCACTTTTTCCCGTCGCGCATAGCGAGGCGCAGCTCGTCAATATACTCGTCGAAGCCGTCCTTTATAACGCCTCCGTCGCGCAAAAATGCCGAAGGCTCGTCCTTGATTGCCCTGTCGAGGAGCCCCGCCACGTCCTCCATAATGTCGAAGTTCTTTTTCAGCTCTCTCAGCATCGGCGATTTCATCGCGCTTAAAATACACTCTATATCGGGAAGCTTTAAAAGCGTCATTTTAATCGACACCAAATCGCGCGGCGTGACCGTACCCTGAACGATACGGCTCAGTATCCGCGATATGTCGTAAGTGCCGTCAAGCGCCTCCGCGAGGTCGTCGCGCAGCATGACCGCCTCTTTAAGCTCTTTCACGGCTTCCAACCGCTTGTTTATCTCTATCGGGTCTACAAGCGGCTTTTCGACCCACTGCTTTAAAAGACGCGCGCCCATCGCCGTCCGCGTATAATCTATCACCCATAAAAGCGAGCCTTTTTTAACCTTGTCCCGCATTGATTCCGTAATTTCGAGATTGCGCCGCGTGTTTATGTCTATATCCATATACTTGCTCGTCTCGTAAACCGTTATGGTATTTAGGTATGTAAGACTTGTTTTCTGCGTGTGCTTTAGGTAATTCAGCATAGCCCCCACGGCGTACATTGCGTGCTTCTTGCCGCCAAGCTTTATCTCTTCAAGCGACTGCTTTGAAAACTGATGCAGTATTACATCTTTATAATAATCGTTCTCAAAAAATTCCTCGCCGCGCTCCTCCGGCTTTACGTTAAAGCGCAGACGTATCTGCCCCGATAATTTTTCGGCGGCGGCGCTGTTTATAATAACCTCCCTCGGCTCGTAACGCGCAAGCTCGCCAAGCGCCTCGTCATCGCCTTCGAGCTCCGTCGCGTACATTTCACCCGTGGAAATATCCGACGCCGCGAAGCCGTATCTTTCGCCGCTTCCGTAAATAACGGCAAGATAGTTGTTCGTGCGCGCGTTAAGAAACTCGTCTGATATAACCGTGCCGGGCGTCATAATGCGTATGACCTCGCGCCTTACTATACCCTTTGCCGCCTTAGGATCCTCCACCTGCTCGCACAGCGCCACCTTGTAACCGCGCTCTATCAGCTTCGCGATATACGCCGAAGCGCTGTGAAACGGTACGCCGCACATCGGCGCGCGCTCGCTAAGCCCGCAGTCCTTACCCGTGAGCGTTATTTCAAGCTCCTTTGAAGCCTTTATCGCGTCGTCAAAAAACATCTCGTAAAAATCACCCAGACGGTAAAATAAAATACTGTCGGGGTATTCCTGCTTTGTTTTCAAATACTGCTCCATCATCGGAGTTAATTTACCTTCCATGTTTTTCCCTTTCTAACGCGTATATTTATGCGCATACCCTTTTTCAAAAAAGTTCAGAATTTAGCTCATATCGGATTTTCTCGATTGCCGCCGCGTACGCGCTGTACGCAAGGTGAGCGAAAAATTCGATAGGGGCAAATTATGAGCTTTTTAATGGCATCCGCCGCAGGTCGAGCAGTTATGTGTGCAGTTCGGGTCTTGTCCCGTTATATAGAAATTCAAAATCTGATTTATTTGATTTACGAGCGCGTCAAATTCTTTCTTCGCTTCGATGTAATTTTTTATGGTTTCGGATTTCGCAATCATCGCGTCAAACGCTTCATTGTTTTTCTTAACCGCGTCCTCGCGCGAAATTTTACCGGACTGCATATCGCGCGCAAGATTCATTCGCTGCAAATTGAAATCCCTTAAAAGCTCCTGCGCGTTATCGTCGTTTTCCTGTAAAATCTCAAGATTTTTTACTTTCTTCATTTCCTCGCTCGACTGTATCATTTCGCCAAGCTCTCTCGCCTTGTCCGCTATTTCGTTCATTTTTTTGCCGTCCTTTCCGTCATCAAACAATTTCACCGTTAAGGCTCCACGTGTGCGCCTCGGTGATTCTTACGTTTATATACTTGCCTATAAGCGACTTGTCGCCCTTAAAGTTTACTATTTTGGAGCTGTCGCACCGTCCCGAAAGCATGTTCTCGTCGTTCTTGCTCACGCCGTCCACCAGTATTTCCTCAACGCGTCCGACGTATTCCGTGTTTTTCTTTAAAGATATTTCGTTCTGCGTATCCAAAAGGCGGTTGAAATTACGGTGTATTTCCTCCTCCGTAAGCACAAAATCGAGCTTTGCCGCCGGCGTTCCCTCGCGGCGCGAATATATGAACGAGAAAATGTTGTCAAACTCCGCTTTCCTCAAAACGTCGAGCGTGTCCTCAAAGTCCTCGTTCGTCTCGGTCGGGAAACCTACTATTACGTCGGTCGAGAGCGATATATTCGGCACGGCTTTTTTTACCTTTTCTATTTTTTCAAGGTACTCCGCCTTTGTGTAGCCTCGGTTCATTTGCCTAAGAACCTTGTCGCTGCCCGCCTGGAACGGCAGATGCAGCTGCTTGCATACCTTGCCGCACTGCGCGATTGTATTTATCAGCTTGTCGCTCAAATCCTTCGGGTGCGATGTCATAAAACGTATCCGTCTCACTCCGTCAATATCGTTTACCGCCCGCATGAGGTCGGCAAAGTCAATATCCGTTTCCAAATCCTTGCCGTAGGAGTTGACGTTCTGCCCGAGCAGCGATATTTCGCTGCACCCACTTTTTACAAGCTCCTTGACCTCGGCGATTATCGTCTTTGGCTCGCGGCTCCTCTCGCGTCCCCTGACGTACGGCACTATGCAGTACGAGCAGAAGTTGTTGCAGCCGTACATTACAGATACCCACGCCTTATTCGCGTCGGAGCGCATAATGGGCAGCTCCTCCGCGATTGCCCCGTCGCTCGCGGCTATGTCTACTACCGTCTTTTTTTCCGTCATCGCCTTATACAAAAGAGACGGCATTTTGTAAAGCGCGTGTGTGCCGAATACGAGGTCAACATGGTCATGCACTTTTTTTATTTTCTCGGTTATATGCTCCTGCTGCACCATGCAGCCGCACACGCCTATGATCATATCGCGGCGCTTTTCCTTAATATGCTTCAATATGCCGAGTCTGCCGAAAACTTTCTGCTCCGCGTTCTCCCGCACGGCGCAGGTGTTGTATATCACAACGTCCGCCTTATTCGCGTCGTCCGTAAACTCAAAGCCCGCGTCGCGCAGCATGCCGCGTATGCGCTCGGTGTCGTTCTCGTTTTGCTGACAGCCGTAGGTCTCCGTAAGCGCCAAAGGCGCGTGACCGATTTCCTGCGCGCGCCGCGCGTTTTCCTCGCGGAGCTTCATTATGAACCTTTGCTGCTCGGCTATCTGCTCCTTTGTTATAAGTTTTGCCATTTATCATTCTCCTAAAAATATTTCCGCCATATATTTTACCATAACGCGTCAAAAATTACAATATCAAAACTCATCAAAACTCATAATCGCAAACGCGTCTTTCCGCGACGTTGGGACGCACATAAGCCGCGCCGACCGCCTTATGCGCGCTGTGGTTCTGGTACTCGTTTAGATCCTCCTTGTTTTTAAACGTGGAGACGAGCACAACATCGGAAGCGGAGTCGGTATCGTTGAAATTGATTCCGACTTCTATATCAACTATAACGTCTATCTTTTCCTTAAGCGCCTCAAGGTTCTCCTTTATCGCCGCCGCCTTTTCCTCCCTGTCGGGAAGCGGAGCCATTTTCCACATAACTATATGTCTTACCATTTACATTTCCTCCCTTTTTTTGTCTCTCGTATTAATATAATACCATCTTTCTTTTCATTTTTCAACGAGGTTAAGATATTTTCATCAAAGTTGGGTGTTTTTTCGTCGTAGTTAGGGGTGCTGCGCGATAAAAGGGTGGTATTTTTCAAATAAATAGCGCGATTTGTTCATGAAACAGTGGTATTTATTAAAAAATAGTGGTATAATAATACATGAATCCACTCGAAAGGACGATTTTTTGTGAAGAAAAAACGGCGATAAACCCTGTAATAATCAGCATTTACCGCCTTTAGAGCGCTGCAATAACGCAGAATTTACGCGAAAAAAGACGTTTCGCGTAAAAAAGACGTTAAAATAACCTCGCAGTAATCGAATTTTATCGCCTTCGCGGCGGTATAATAATACCTAAGTTTACGCGAAAAAAAATATTTAGCGTAAAAAAGACGTTAAAATAACCTCGTAATAATCGAATTTACCGTTTTAGCGGGCGGTACAATAATATAATATAGAATTTATGCGAAAGGACGATTTTTTGTGAAAAAATTTTTAAAAACCGCGGCTGCGGCGGGCGGCGCCGTATGTCTTGCCTGCGGGCTTGACAATCGGCTTGAAACCACGCATTACAGCATATCATCAAAGAAAATACCGCCGCCGTTTCACGGCTTCAAAATCGCGCATATTTCCGATGTCCACTCCGAAGCGGTGAGCGGACTTATATCAAAAATAAGCGGCGAAATGCCCGATATTATCGTCTCTACCGGCGACCTCGCCGACGACAAGGGCAGCTATCTTCCCGCCCTCCGTCTCTGCGAGCACCTTACCGACGTCGCCCCTGTTTACGCCGTGACCGGCAACCATGATTTGTGGCGCGGAGATTACGAAAAATTTGAACGGGAAACAACCGCCGCGGGCGTTAAAACACTGCATAATGAGCGCGTCATTCTCAAAAAAAACGGTGAAAAAATTTCTCTTGCCGGTATTGACGACCCGTTCACATTAAACTTCGCGAAGGCGGTGGAAAACGTGCAGTCATCACTCTCACGCATTAGCCGCTGCGACGGCTACAACATACTTTTGTTCCACCGCGCAAACATGTTTGAGTGCGTGAACCATAACGGCTTCGACCTTATTCTCTCGGGACATATGCACGGCGGTCAGGTAAGACTTCCGGGCGGCAGAGGTATCGTGTCGCCGCGTTCGAGCTGGCTTGGCAAGAACTCGGTATTCTTCCCGAAATACGTTGCCGGTCATTACAAAGCGGCGCATACGGAAATGATTGTAAATCGCGGCATCGGTAATCCTATGCTTATACCGCGTCTTTTCAACCGTCCCGAACTTACTATTGTGACGCTGCAAAACAAAAAATAATATATCAAAGGAGAAATACACATGGAAAACAAAAGACCTAAAGTAATTTACACATGCTTCCCCGGCGGCAAGCACAAAGTACTCACTATGAGTTACGACGACGGTCAGATATTCGACCGCCGCCTTATCGAAATTTTTAACAAATACGGAATTAAGGGAACGTTCCATTTAAATTCGGGCATTATGGGCGTTGACGAGCGCCGCGTAACGCTTGACGAGGTAAAGGATTTATACAAGGGTCACGAGGTGTCGTGCCATACGCTAACGCACCCGACGATAGAACGCTGCCCACTGACACTCGTGGCGCAGCAGATTATTGAGGACAGGAAGCTGCTCGAAAAGGCTTGCGGCTACCCCGTGAGAGGTTTAAGCTACCCCAACGGCTCGTACAGCCGCGACATAATAAACCTCCTGCCCGCTTGCGGAATAGAGTATAGCCGCGTCGTCGGAAACACAGACAATTTCGGCTTCCCCGACAATTTCCTCGAATGGAAAGCCACCTGCCACCACAGCCACAACCTCATGGAGAACGCTCGTCGGTTCGCCGATTTACATAAGACGCAGTACCTTTACATGATGTACGTCTGGGGTCACAGCTACGAGTTTGACCGCGACGACACGTGGGGCGATATGGAGGAGTTTTGCGAATTTATCGGCGGCAGAGACGATATTTGGTACGCGACGAATATCGAAATCGTCGATTACATGAAAGCGGCGAAGAACCTTAAATTCACAGCCGACTGCGATAAGGTGTATAATCCGAACGCCGCGTCCGTATGGATCGAGGTCAACCGCGAGCATATAGAAATAAAGGGCGGGGAGCTTAAAGAGATATGACGGAAAAGGAGCTTTATCCGCCCGTCCGTGACCTGTTTGAAAAGCGCGGCTACAAAGTCAACGCCGAGGTCAAGGACTGCGACATGACGGCGGTAAAGGATGACGAGTTTATAATTATAGAGCTTAAACGCAACATGACCGTAACGCTTTTAGCGCAGGGACTTAAACGACAGCGCACCGGCGCGGACGTGTTTGTTGCCGTGCCGAAGCCGAAAAATTACTCGTTCAATAAGTTTCGGCAGGTGTTTTCGGTGCTGAAAAAGCTGGAGCTCGGTCTTATATTCGTTTCGCTGCGCGGCGAACACTCGTTCGCGGAAATTGTGTTCGAGCCGAAGCCGTACACGTCAACTTACAAAAATCAAAAAAAGCGCAGGGAGATACTGCGCGAAATTGATGGTCGGAGCATAGACACGAATACCGGCGGCGTGACGGGTACGAAAATCGTCACCGCGTACACGGAAAAGTGTATAAAAATAGCGTGTATACTCGACATGTACGGCGAATTAAGCCCGAAAGAGATACGCGGCTACGGCGGCGCGGACAACACACAGACCATACTTAGGTACAATTCATACGGCTGGTACGAAAAGGTACGAAAGGGCGTTTACCGTATTACCGACGAGGGACGCAAAGGACTTTTGGACTACCCCGAGCTTGAAAAGTATTACACGGAATTATTAACAAAAGATATACCCGACAATTGACAATTAAAGAAGCGCCGCTATTGAACAGAACCAGTAAAAACAGACAATAGACAAAAAAGCACCTCCTATGGTAGAATAAAAATACCATAGGAGGTTTTGTTATGTCAGGAATTAAAGGTATGAAACATTATCCCGCGTCGATTAAAAATGAAATTTACTCAAAATATATAAGTGGTCAAAATGTAAGCTCACTAAGTAAGGAATATGGTATAAGCAGATATGCAATTCAGCAATGGTGCGGACTTCTAAAGAGTGAACCAAAAATCCCAAAGCATAGGGGACGAAAACCCGCAAAGACACTTCAAGAGTATAAATATGAAAACAAGCGTTTAAAAATGGAAAATGAATTACTGCGGGATTTTCTCTCGCTCACCGAAAGGAAGTGAAACCATCTGTAAAATATTTAGTAATAGTTGCGCATAAAACAAGTACATATCAGGGCATTAACCTTGTTTTAAACACAATAAAGGCAGCTAAGCAGAAAGAAAAAGTCACCGGGGAGTTACAGCTCCACAGTGACCAGGGATTTCAGTATACCTCACGAGAATACTTTAATCGAACAACATCATACAACATAAAGCAAGTCATACGTCTATTGCGGTGGTAAATCCTTCTTCTTACGGGCGGCTGTTAAAGCCGCCCGTATTTTCCGCAATTATTCGCTTACTCTGCCGATGAACCGATAATAAATCTCAATCGGCATTACTTTGTTCCCGTTCTCGTCCGTTCGCTCGTGGATTATGATTTTCTCAATTAACGTGTTGAGCAAAACTGCGTCAAGCTCGGTTATGGGCGAATATTGTTCAATCAAGTCCGCGAAGTCTTGCGCGGATTTTGTTTGTTGGGCAAACTTTGATAAGCTCGTTTGAATTTCGCTGTACCGCTCTTTCAGTTCCGTTTCCTCTTTTTCGAGGTTTGCGGATATTGCCGCGTATCGCTCATCGGAGATGCGTTTGAAAACTTTGTCCTCATACATATTTTGAAGGATTGTGTTGATTTCGTCAAGGCGCTGTTTGATTTTCTGCAATTCCTTTTGGTATGAGGTTTTTTCACCGTTCAATTCACTGTCAGACTGCTGTACAAGGTAATC
>CANQQW010000033.1 GCA_947626075.1 uncultured Clostridia bacterium | reverse complement strand
CAAGCATCAACGGAACAGTCAAAGCAGTCACCGACCGCTTTGTGATAATAGAAAGATAGGTAGGTGACGGATATGAAATCAATAGGATTGGTAGAAGTAAAGAACGTGTCCAAGGGCGTTGTCGTAACGGATGAAATGCTTAAAAGCGCGGGCGTGACGCTCATAAGCTCAGGCTCGGTATGTCCGGGTAAATTCGTGACGATAGTCGGCGGTGAATTGAGCGCGATACACGCGGCTGTCGATAAGGCGGTACTCGTCGCGGAGGACGCGCTCATAGACAAGTTTGTTATAGGTAATCTCGGCGACAACGTGTACGAGGCTGTGTGCGGAACAGCGGAAGTGAAAGAAAAGCGCGCGCTCGGCATAGTCGAGACGTTTACCGCCGCAAGCGCGATCGAAGCCGCCGACGCGGCTGTAAAGTCGGGCGACATACAGCTTATCGAGGTACGCGTGGCGCGCGGTATGGCGGGTAAGTGCTTCGTTTCAATGACCGGCGACGTCGCGGACGTTAAGGCGGGCGTTGAGGCGGGCGCGAGAATCGCCGCGAACCAGGGCGTTCTTATCAATACCGAGGTTATAGCGAACCCGCACCCCGAACTTTGGGAAGCGGTACTGTAAAAATAAAAAAACACGATTCCTTCGGGAATCGTGTTTTTATGTGAAAATTTTTGGCTTTATAATGAGGGGAGGCATACGATATGCGCCGCCCTTTGTAAGGCTCCCCTAATAGGTGAATGACGCTTTAGCGTCATAGGCATAGAGCTTTGCTCGTATGCCGTAACAAAAGGAGCTGTCACACGCAGTGTGACTGAGGGGTATATACGTGACTAACCGCCCTCCTATTCCGTTACAAGCTCAGTGAGCGTAACATTTGCGTCGGATTTGATTCTTTCCTTATCGCCGAGATTAAATGTGTACGAGTTGTTGTACGAAACGGCGAGGTTCTGCGCCGCGCGCGTCTGACCCGACGGCGATATTATAACTATCGTGCCGCTGCCGGACGCAACGTACCGTCCGGCGGGAAGATTATCGGGACACGAGTATGTTTTATTCTTTTCAAGCGTGTATGTTTTGCCGCGCTTCTCCGTTTTTACACCCGATGAATTTTCCAGCTCGATGCGCTTCTTTTCTATTTGCGCGTCAAGCTCGGACGACTGCTTTTTTAAGTCCTCAACCTCTTTTGTAAGCTCGTCGCGCTTATTCTTGTACTCCAAATAATAGTTATTTATCGTGTCTTTTGTACTGAGCTTGGTGTCTGTATCGTCTATTTGCTTTTGTATTTCGTCCATTTCGTCGTTCAGGTTTTCCGTGGACGCGTTAAGCGACTGTATTTCACCCGCCAGCCGTTTTGACGCGGCTTTGCTTGACGGCAGCGCCATAGCCGCGGCGAAAATTACGACCGCCAGTATAAAGGTAACGGAGGACATGACTATTATATATGTTTTTTTCACAGTACCCGACCTCCCCGTTATTGCGGAACGAACTTCGCGCTGCCGTCTATCTGTATAATGTCGCCGTTCGAGAGCGTAAAGCTTTCGCCGTCCGATTTCAGGCTTTTGTTCACGCGCGACTTGCCCGAGCCGCCTATTGAAATACTGCCCGAGCCGGTGACGGTGTACTTGCCCTCCGCGATATTCTCACCGACCGTATACCTGCCCGACGACCATGTTACCGTCTTTTTCGTTTTATCGGCAACGGACGCTTCAAGCCCCGCAAGCTCCCCGCGCTTGGACGCTATCTCACTTTCAAGCGACTGTTTCTCCTTTTCCAAATCCTCGTTCGCGCTTGAAAGCTTATTCAAATTGTCCTGCGATTGGTTAAGCGTGTCAAGCTCCTTTTTTTTATCCTCGAGACGCTTTTTCGCGTTCTCGTTTTCAAGAGCGGCGCTGTCATTGATTGCTTTTACCCGCGCGTACTCCTCGTCCGTTTTATGCATTGCGTCAAGCTGCTTTGTAATCAGAGCTTCGTTTTTGGATAGCGCGAGACCGAGAATAAACGCGAGCAAGAGCACGCCGGCGCAAACGGCGCACGATATTTTAACAAACCGCGCGGGCAGCTCCTTTTGAGCGGGATTTGCGCCTTTGTCGGCTTCGGAGGCATACATAGGCTCGTCAACGATTATTTCTATAATATCCTTTTCCTTATCCATTTCGGACACCTCCCTTAATTTACGGGACGCGTCAAAAACACGTCTTTAAACTGCAAGGAAAAACTGTCCGCGCTTTTTTTCGCGGTTTTAAAGTTGTCGAAGATACCGAACACGGTGGGTCCCGACCCGCTCATAACAGCGCCGAGCGCGCCGTTCATAATCATTTTTTTCTTAATGCCGCCGATTATCGGGTACATCTTTTCGGTAACGGACTCCATCACGTTGCATAAGGCTTTCGCCGTGCGCGTTATGTCCTTATCCGCGAGCGCTTTTATCATAGCGTCCGTGTCGGGGCGCGCCGGGATTGGCGCGCTGTCTATTTTTTCGTATACAGCCGCGGTGGAGACGTTTATCGGCGGCTTAACGAGAAGTATGTGCGCGTCGCCGATAGGCGGCAGCGGCGACAATATCTCGCCTATACCCTCCGCCATCTGCGTGCCGCCGTCGAAGCAGTAAGGAACGTCGGCACCGAGCGCCGCGCCCGCCTCTTTTAGCTCCTCGGGCGAAAGCGGGTTATTGTAAAGCATATTTACGGACGTGAGCACCGCGGCGCAGTTGCCGCTGCCTCCCGCCAGACCCGCCGCGACGGGTATATTTTTGTGTATCATAATTTTCGCGCCGCCCTTTATGCCGGTGCGCGCAAAAAACTCCGCCGCCGCTTTGTAAGCTATATTTTTCTCGTTTGTCGGGAGATAACGCAGGTTTGTCGAAACGGATATGCCATGGTCGGTTCTGTCCGTCAGAACAAGGTCAAACAGAGAAACCGTCTGCATAATCATTTTAATGTCATGATAGCCGTTTTCACGCTTTTTAAGCACGTCAAGCGTGAGGTTTATTTTCGCGTATGAACGGGACATAGCGCGTTTCCCCGCGATTACGGTAGCTTCGGCAAGCATGGCGCACCTCCTTTACATTTACAGTGACGCGTGGGATTTTTCCACAATCTCATGTATTATATCGTCCGTAATGCGGACGTCACATTTATTTTTCGTTAAATACGCAAGGTACTCGATATTACCCTCCGGTCCTTTTATCGGTGAAAAAGACAGTCCCGACGCGTAAAAACCGATACTTTCCGCAAAGTCGAGCACCTTTTTTATAACTTCAAAATGCACGTTTTTATCGCGCACAACGCCCTTTTTACCCACCTGTCCGCGTCCCGCCTCAAACTGCGGCTTTATCAAGGCTACAACTTCGCCGTCCTCGGTGAGAAGATTTTTAGCCACCGGCAGCACAAGCGTAAGCGAAATGAAAGACACGTCTATGGAGGCGAAGTCTATAACCGCGCCGCCTATGTCGTCGGGCGTAACGTAGCGTATATTGGTACGCTCCATATTTATTACGCGCTCATCGGAGCGCAGCTTCCACGCGAACTGACCGTACCCTACGTCTACCGCGAATACCTTTTTCGCGCCGTTTTGAAGCATACAATCGGTGAAACCGCCCGTTGACGCGCCTATATCCATCGCGGTCTTACCTTCGAGCGTTACGGGGAATTCTTTCATTGCCTTTTCGAGCTTTAAACCGCCTCGACTGACGTATTTAAGCGTTTCGCCGCGAACCTCGGGCTTTGCCGTATCCTCGTCAAATTGCTGCCCCGCCTTGTCACACTTTTGGTTGTCTATATATACCTGTCCCGCCATTATGATTGCTTTAGCCCTTTCACGGCTTTGTACAAGCCCGTTTTTAACAAGCAGCGCGTCCAGTCTTATCTTAGCCATTACATAACTCCTGTATTTTTGACGCGATTGAAATCGCGTCCAGTCCGTAAAGAGCGTCAAGCTCGTCCACCGTTCCGTGCGGTACGTTTTTGTCGGGAAGAGCGAATATCTTAAACACACAGTCTATGTGTTTTTCCGCCAAAACCGTCGCCGCCATACTTCCCATACCGCCTGTTTTAACATTATCCTCTATCGTAATGACGCGTCCCGTCTTTAACGCGGACGCGATTATCGCGTCTTTGTCGAGCGGCTTTATCGTCGGCATCGCAAGTATTTCCACAGACTTACCCGCAAGCGCCGCCGCCTCCTGCGCGCGCCTTACCATTCTGCCGGCCGCTATTACCGTAACGTCCGTACCCTCACGTAAAAGCTGCGCCTTACCGAGCGTAAATCCGCTCGGTACGTTATCCGCCTGCACCGAGCCGCGCGGATAACGTATTGCGATAGGCGCGTTGAACCTATTTACCGCGAAATCAAGCATTTCCTCAAGCTGGTCGAGCGTCGCGGGCGACAGTATCGTCATATCCGGCATATGCGACAGATACGAAATATCGTAAATACCCTGATGCGTCTCGCCGTCCCTGCCGACTATACCGGCACGGTCGATCGGCAGTACCACATGCAGCTTTTGCAGACATACGTCATGCAGCGTCTGGTCGTACGCGCGCTGCAAAAACGACGAGTACAGCGGTATAACCGGTACATACCCGCCGGCGGCAAGTCCCGCCGCGAACGTTACTCCGTGCTGCTCCGCTATTCCCACGTCGAAAAATCTGTTTTTGAACCGCTTCCCAAACTCCTCCAAGCCCGTACCGTCGGGCATAGCGCCCGTTATCGCGACGATTTTTTTATTCTCCTCCGCGAGCCTTACCATGACCGAACCGAAACGCGCGCTGTACGTTTCCGCGCCCCGGCGCGTTTCGCCCGTCTCCTTGTCGAACGACGATATTCCGTGGAATTTGCGCGGATTTGATTCCGCGGGCGCGTAACCCTTGCCCTTTTTCGTCTGCACGTGTATAAATACCGGCTTCTTTTCGTCCTTGACGTACTCGAAGCACTGTATCATTGCTTTTATATCATGTCCGTCCACAGGTCCCATGTATGTAAAGCCCATATCGTCGAACATGGTCGTGGGTATTACAAGCCTGCGGAAAAACCTTTTTATTTTCTTTATTATGTTTACGATACCGCCGCCCGCGAGCGGTATTTTTTTAAGCGCGTTTTCGATAACGAGCTTTGAGCGGAAGTAAACGGGCGACATACGGAGCTTGCGAAGATGCTTCGCCACCGCGCCGACGTTTTTCGATATTGACATCGCGTTGTCGTTCAGGATAAGTATGAGCGGCGTTTTGGAGTGTCCCGCGTCGTTCATCGCCTCGTACATCATGCCGCCGGTGAGTGCGCCGTCTCCGAACACGGCTATAACGTTGAAGTCGCCGCCGTCGAGGTCGCGCGCCCGCGCAAGTCCCAGCGCCGCCGATACGGAGGTGGAGCTGTGACCTGTATTGAACGCGTCGCACTCGCTTTCGCTCCGTTTCGGGAATCCCGAGATTCCACCGAATTTACGCAGCGAGGCGAAGCTGTCCTTACGTCCCGTAAGTATTTTATGCACGTATGATTGATGCCCCACGTCGAATATGATTTTATCTTTGGGAACGTTAAAAACAGTGTGAAGCGCGACGGTAAGCTCCACCACGCCGAGATTGGAGGCGAGGTGTCCGCCGGTTTTTGATACACTGTCGATCAAAAACTCACGAATTTCCGCCGAAAGCGCGGTAAGCTCGTCCGTATTCAGTTTTTTCAAGTCATCAGGCGAGCCGATGTTGTCCAGAAGTTTCTTCATTATAAAAAGCCTCGTATATTTCAGCGCCTTCTCAGATGTGAGAAGAAGTACATTATTTTTCCGACTATAAATACAATCGCGTTGCCGTTCTGCATCGAGATCCCCTTGGACATTGCCTTTCCTCCTATGGTAAGCGCGCCGACGAGACCTGTTAATATAAGACTCGGCAGAATACCCTTAAGGTTGAACATAGCCACAAGCTCCGCAACTATTAAAGCCGTAGTGGCTCCCGATATGATACCGGCAATATCTCCTATAACATCGCAGCACATATTCGCGAGCTGCGGCGCGTGACGGATAACGGAAATACTTTCCCTCGCGCCCGCGACCTTTCTCGAGGCAAGCGAGTGGAACGGCTTTTCCTCCGCCGATTGAACGGCTGTGCCTATCATATCGAACAGTATGTTTACCGCTATTATCACAAGAAGCAGCGCGAACGCGAACGCTATAGTAAGCGATTCCATCGCCACTGACGTTACAAAGCTGAAAAATACGGACAGCGCAAATGACAGTATCAGCACGATAACCGTCCATTTATGCGATGTGGACACGTTAGAGTCGGGACGCGGCACCTTGAATTTCTTTCGTTTCGGTATGTCGGACTTGTCCAAGTAATTTCTCCCCTTTATTGAAAATACGGTTCAAAGCGAACCGTTTTTTTTAAATAAAATATAAATAGGGTAATGAACAGAGTAAAGTTTGCGGCTTAGGTCCGGCAGGCTTTCCCGAGCGCCTGCTTCCTCGTCGCCGAAGAGGCGGTTTCCCTTTAAAGGCGCACACCTTATCGGTAGCCGGACTGCCACTGAGTCCGCACTGCAATCCTCTGTTCATCCGTATTTCAGACAGCCTAGAAGTTTTCCCAAACAGCCATAGCTCTCCGTATCCTCTTTTGCAGATATGGTTTCAACACGCGATACGTCTTTGCGGCTAAGCGCTGTGCCGCGCGGACGTTTTATTCATGTATCCGCCATATCCACTCAAGGCTGGCTACGCTGCCCACAGCATTCATACCGCCGCCCTTGTGAGGCGGCGAATTACTAACCGCGAAACAGGTTTTCCCCTGCGCCGTAACGATTTGCTCCCTTAGGGGGTATGGACCGCCACAGTCACAGGCCTCCACGGAAAAGGGGGAAAGGTAACCATGCCGTTGGAAACCGCCCCTAAACCTTAACTCCCAGCATCAGCCCCGAACTGGGCGTTCAAAGCAAAACACCAGAAACTTCATCGATGTGCCATTTGGCGGATTTTTAGGCCCGCTTTCCGAAAAGCCGTACTGACTAGGATACTGCACCACTATTATATTTAATATTCAATATATCATATTTTTATTAAAAAGTCAACGAAACGCATACTAAAAATCTGCCGATTTACCCCAAAAAGCTATTTACAAAAGCGCCGCGCGGGTATATAATAAAAAACGGCTGAAATTAAATAATGGAACCGAGTATGGATTTTATGTGTATATAAATACGGAGGGAAAAAATGGACGATATATTAAAGGATGTCGCCAAGGCGCACAGAATTGTGGTTAAGGTCGGGACCTCGACGCTTACTTACGAGCAGGGTACGATGAACTTAAAGCTCATTGACCGTCTCGCGATGGTGCTTTCCGATTTAAGGAACAAGGGTAAGGAAATAATTCTCGTGTCGTCCGGCGCGATAGGAATTGCTTTGGGCAAGCTCGGGCTTGCCGAAAAGCCCAAGGACACAAAGGGCAAGCAGGCGGTCGCCGCCGTGGGACAGTGCGAGCTTATGTTCCTTTACGACAAGATGTTCGGCGAATACAATAACACCGTCGCGCAAATACTTTTAACGCGCGACGATATAGCTTTGCCGCGCCGTAAAAGAAATATACAAAATACCGTAACGACGCTTATCGAAATGGGCATAATACCCGTTGTGAACGAAAACGACACCGTAAGCTTCGACGAGATTGAAATAGGCGATAACGACACGCTTTCCGCCGTCGTCGCGGAGCTTGTGAACGCCGACCTTTTGGTACTTTTTTCCGATATAGACGGTCTTTACGACAGTGACCCGCACACGAATAAAGACGCGAGACTGCTGCCCGTAGTGTACGACGTTGACGAGGTAAAGGGCGCGGCGGGCGGCGCCGGCACGAGCCTCGGCACGGGCGGCATGGTGACGAAGCTGGAGGCTGCCGAGCGCGCCGTGAACGCGGGGATTCATATGATAATCGCGAACGGCAGTAATGTTGACGCTATGTACGATATACTTAACGGCAAAAATGTCGGCACGCTTTTTGTTTCAAAAAATTTTGAAAGGACTGAAGACGTATGAGCGAGCTTACGGAAAAATGTGCTCTTGCCAAAGTTGCCGCTTACAAATTGGTTTCAGTGGGTACAATAACAAAGGACAAAGCGCTCGAAGCCATAGCCGAAGCGCTTTGCGAAAACGCGGAGGAAATTATCGCGGCAAACAAAATTGACATAGAAAACGCGAAGAAAAACGGAACGCGGCAAGCTATGATTGACCGCTTAACGCTCACAAAGGAGCGTATAGAGGGGATCGCGGAGGGAGTGCTTGAAGTAAAAGCTTTAAGCGACCCCATCGGCGAGGTCGTTAAAATGTGGAAACGTCCCAACGGTCTTTTGATAGGACAGAAACGCGTGCCTATGGGAGTTATAGCCATAATCTACGAGGCACGTCCGAACGTAACGGCGGACGCGGCGGCTCTTTGCCTTAAAACGTCGAACGCGTGCGTGCTGCGCGGCGGCAGCGAAGCGATAAACTCAAACAAGGCGATTATGAAAATAATGCAGCGCGCGGCTTACGGCGCGGGTATTCCCGAGGGCGCGATGAACATCATTGAAGATACCTCGCGCGATGCGGCGATGGGACTTATGAAAATGAACGGTTACGTCGATATGCTCATACCGCGCGGCGGCAAGGGACTTATAAAAGCTGTTGTGGATAACGCGACCGTGCCGGTAGTGGAAACGGCGGCGGGCAACTGCCACGTCTACGTGGACGCTGACGCGGACATTGATATGGCGCTTAATATTGTCCTTAACGCAAAGACGCAGCGCCCGTCGGTCTGCAACGCGGCGGAAACGCTGCTTGTGGACAGCAAAATAGCGGACGAATTTATTCCGCTCTCCTTTAAGGCGCTTAAGGAAAAGAATGTCGAAATAAGAGCAGACGAGAGAGCGAGAGCTATCTTTCCCGATGTGAACGCGGCGGACGAGGAGGATTATTACACCGAGTACAACGACTATATTATAGCCGTAAAGGTAGTGGACGGTGTGGACGAGGCGATAAGCCATATTAATAAGTATAATACAAAACATTCCGAGGCGATAATAACGAATAACTACAGCCATTCGCAGAAATTTTTGGAGGAAGTAGACGCGGCGGCGGTGTACGTGAACGCGTCCACGCGGTTTACCGACGGCTTTGAATTCGGCTTCGGCGCGGAGATAGGAATAAGCACGCAGAAAATGCACGCGCGCGGACCTATGGGGCTTGAAGCGCTGACCTCGATAAAATATGTCGTGTACGGGGACGGTCAGATACGCGAATAAAACAATTAAAAATAACGCAATAAATTAATATATATCGGTGTATATGGAGGAAGTGTCATATTATGGGGGAAAATGATAAGGAAATAACGGAAAACGGCGAGGCTTTGGAAGGCGAAACCGAGGAGAAGGCTCAGGAAGAGGTTACCGCCGAGCCCGAGAGCGCGGAAACGGCGGAGAAAAAACACGGCGTCATTCCGTGGAAGAAAATATTGATTTCGTCGTGTATAGCAGCGGCTGTGCTCGCCGCGGCGTATTTGGGCGGCGCGGCGTATTATAAATCCCATTTCTTTTTCAATACGGGGATAGGGGGAGTGGATTGCTCCAACCTTACCGCCGACGCGGCGAAAGAAAAGCTGGAAAACGAGATTAATAATTATACTTTCACGTTTTACGAGAAAAACGGCGAAGAGGAGGTAATAAAGGGTGAGGAAATTCACCTAACGCACTCGCCGATTGAAAATATGGAGGAGCTTTTGTTAAAGCAAAATCCGTTCGCGTGGGTCACCGCGTCAAAAAGCCGCGACCTGCCGCTCAATGTGGAAATATCCTACAGCAACGACGCGCTCTACAACCGTATTACGCAGATGAAATTCTCGGAGCGTACACGTAAAAACATGGAGGGCAGCGTTGATAATATCTATTACGAGAACGGCGTTTACGGCGTGCATGACGACGGCACAAAGGATATAGTGAGCGTAAACGATATGTATAAAAAGGTAAAGCCTAAAATAAAGGATTTGTACCGAGGCATGTCGATGGAAAAGGAGGACTGCTATAAGGGTCTTGCCGATGACGACATGATGAAAGGCGTGCTTAATCTTTTGAACAAGTACGTTTCCTCCAAGGTTACGTACAAGTGCGGCGCCGAGAATATCGTGCTCGATAAGGACACGATAAATAAATGGCTCAGCGTGGGCGGCGATTATTCCGTAAAGGTCGACGAAAACAAGGTGAGGGAATACGTGGATAACCTCGCCAAGAAGTATAACACCTACGGAGCTGCGCGCAAATTCAAAACGACCGGCGGAGAAACGATAACCGTATCGGGCGGAAGCTACGGCTGGCTTGTGAATAACCAAAAAGAGACGAGCGAGCTTTGCAATATTATAAGAAACGGCGAGACGGTGGAGCGCGAGCCGGCGTACAGCCGCACGGCGGCGACGCACGGACCGAATAACGATTTACCCAACACCTACGTTGAGATAAGCATCGGCGGTCAGCACCTTTGGTATTATAAGGACGGCAGCCTTGTCGTTTCGACCGACGTTGTGACGGGTAATACCTCGAAAGGCAACGGTACGCCGACCGGCACATACTCGATCGCGTATAAAGACAAGAACGTGACGCTAAAGGGCGAGGACTACGAGACTCCCGTCTCGTTTTGGATGCCGTTCAACGGCGGTATCGGACTGCACGACGCGACATGGCGCGGCTCATTCGGCGGCGGCATATATAAAAGCAACGGCTCGCACGGCTGCGTGAACATGCCGTATAACGCCGCGCAGACGATTTACGGCTCCATTTCTCCCGGCGTACCTGTCGTAGTATACTAAAACAAAAAATTGCGGAGTAAACGCTCCGCAATTTTTTTACATATAAATTTACTCCCCCGCGACAATTACTTTCACGTCCCCGCGCGCAAGCTCCTTTTCCCATTCGTCGGTAAGACGCTCATCTGTAATAAGACAGTCGATTTTATTAAGACCCGTTATCCGCGGTACTCCGAGCTGACCTATTTTATTTTTATCGCACAGAAAAATCGCCGACTCACTACAGGAAAGCATCGCTTTTTTAATTTCCGCCTCGCTTTCGCTGCTATCTACCAATCCACGACCGAGCGTTACTCCCTTACACGAGAAAAAACATTTATTCGCGTAATAATTATCCGTTATTGTTTTTTCCGCGATCCTACCCACGAACGACATATTCCTCTGCGTAAGCTCCCCGCCGACGCATACGACATGGATATGCGCACAGTCCGCAAGCTCGCTTACGACCTTTTCCGCGTTCGTAATCACCGTTATACCGCGCTTACCCTTAATATGCCGCGCGAGGTGCCACGCGGACGTTGACGCGTCGAGAAATACCGTCTCGCCGTCCCTGATAAGCTTTGCCGCGCGCTTACCTATACGCTGCTTACCCTCATAATTTACCGTATCGCGCTCGGTTATGGCAAGCTCCGCGCCGCTCCCGTCCGCGACCGTCGCGCCGCCGTAAGTACGCACCAAAACGCCCTGCCTTTCCAATTTTTCCAAATCACCGCGTATCGTTTCGGTAGTAACGTCGAACTGCTTCGCAAGCTCTACCACCAATACGCTTCGCTTTTCGTTTATTATCTGTTCGATTTTGTTTCTGCGCTCCACCGCCAGCATATCCGCATACCTCGTTTTCTTGCTTGATTATCTACATTTTACCACAAAACATATATTTTTTCAACCGCTAACCAATTTACCGCCGACAAATACGCGTCTTTTTGTGCAAAAGGAAGAATTAGAAAATAAAACGACACAAATTTAACAAATACTCTTGTATATTTTTTTATTTTGTTGTAAAATATAGGTAACCGAGCTTTAAGCTCATAAAAACATATTATTTATAGGAGGAATTTTTATTATGGCAGTAAAAGTTGCGATTAACGGATTCGGACGTATCGGACGTCTTGCGTTCAGACAGATGTTCGGCGCTGAGGGCTATGAGGTTGTTGCTATTAACGACCTTACGGAGCCTTCGATGCTTGCTAACCTTTTGAAGTACGACACGGCTCAGGGCGGTTATTGCGGAGCGATCGGCGCTAATTTGCACACGGTCGAGGCTGACAACGAGGCGCGCACGCTGACGGTTGACGGCAAGGTATTGAAGATTTACGAGGAAAAGAACGCGGCTGATCTCCCTTGGGGCGAGCTGGGCGTTGACGTTGTTCTCGAGTGTACGGGCTTCTATACGTCAAAGGCTAAGTCGCAGGCTCATATCGACGCCGGCGCGAAAAAGGTAGTTATTTCCGCTCCCGCGGGCAATGACCTTAAGACAATCGTTTATTCGGTAAATGAAAAGACTCTTACGCCGGACGATAAAATCATTTCGGCTGCTTCCTGCACGACAAACTGCTTGGCTCCGATGGCTGACGCGCTTAATAAGTACGCTCCCATTCAGTCGGGTATCATGTCAACTATCCACGCTTACACCGGCGACCAGATGATTCTTGACGGTCCGCACAGAAAGGGCGATTTGAGACGTGCCAGAGCAGGCGCTGCGAACATCGTTCCCAACTCAACGGGCGCGGCAAAGGCGATAGGTCTTGTTATCCCCGAGCTTAACGGCAAGCTTATCGGCTCCGCTCAGAGAGTCCCCGTTCCGACAGGCTCAACAACGATTCTTACGGCTGTTGTAAAGGGCGAGGGCGTAACGGTTGACGGCATCAACGCGGCTATGAAGGCTGCCGCTTCCGAGTCGTTCGGCTACAACACAGACCCGATCGTTTCTTCGGACGTTATCGGTATGAGATACGGCTCATTGTTTGACGCTACTCAGACAATGGTTATCGACCTCGGCGACGGTCTTTACGAGGTACAGGTCGTTTCATGGTACGACAACGAGAACTCGTACACATCGCAGATGGTCAGAACAATCAAGTATTTCGCGGAACTCGGCTAATTTGAATTTGAAAAGAACAGGCTTACGCCTGTTCTTTTTTTATAAATCTATTTCAAATGCTAAAATCCGCTTTACTTCGTAAAAGAATGAACCTACAGTCCCAACTTCCAATATCGGTTTATCTTTATATTTTAATGTTCGCGTTTTGCCGTCATCAAATTTCACAACCAGTTTATTTTTTCCTTTATGACGGATAACAGTACCATGTTTAATATGGGAAAATGCTTTTGTTATGCGTCGGTATAGCCATGTTATATAAACAGACATGATTATCACCTCTTTAGGATTTCATATCTTTATTATAATACATTATTTTAAAAATTGCAATACATATGTGCAACATAAATGCTGCATACAATAATACTATTTATATGTAAAATAGTATTACATAGAGGTGATAGTATGCGAAAATTCAAAATACCGTCAATTCCGCCGACAACAAATAAAAGCATAAGGTTTCCGAATGATGTTATTAATGCTGTGGAAAAGACAATAAAAGGGAAAGACTGTACATTTTCGGCATTTGTGGTCGAAGCGGTGCGCGTAGCACTGGAAAATTTGGAAGAAGATTAAAATTCAAAACGGGCTGTCGAGGGCGCCGGCTCCTACGGTGATGATTGTGCGTTGAACGGGTCTGTAGGGGGACGGCGCCTTTGCTACGGCATACGAGCAAAGCTCTATGCCTACGACGCTAAAGCGTCGTTCACCCCGACGTCCCGTTAGTTAGGCCCCCTTGTCAAAGGGGGCTGTCACGCGCAGCGTGACTGGGGGATTCCTCTGCAAATTCAAAACAAATCCCTACAACGCTATCGTAGGGGACGGCGCCCTCGACGTCCCGTTAGCCTTCCCCTTGAGGGGAAGGGGGACCGCGTAGCGGTGGATGAGGTGTACCCACGCGTCTACAACCCCTCCGTAGGGGCGACCCTCGCGGTCGCCCGCCGCATAACCATACGCTCCGTTTTTATATCAAAAATACCTTTTCAGGCTGTCAATATTCTTCATAACATCGTACATATGCGGGTACTCGTGTATAATACGGTTAATACAACGGCGGCAGAAATCGTTTCTGAGCGTGTCATTGTCGCGCATCTGCTGCTTCATGCCCCATGTATGCGTGAACCGCCTTTCACTCCCGCCAAAGAGCGCGTCAAGGTCGGAAAACGATACCACCGACTTACCCAGCTTTTTCGCGCACATCGGCAAAAGCCGCTGCTCGGCAAACACCATGTACGCGAGCCGGTCATCCGTTTCTTCCGCGCATCGCATAAACTCTATTGACTTTTCGCAGTAATACTTTCTAAGCTCCTCGTCGTTTATCACGCAGAACGCCGTATTCGCCGCCCGCAGCGACCAGTCAAACTCCTCGTCAAATTCATAATCGCGCATTTTAAAATATTCTTTCGGCGGGTACACGTCTGGGTAAAGATCCTCAAAATGCACCACGGCAGCGTCCGCGTCCGTTTCGATTTTGTCCCATACTATAAAGTCTGTGTCGATCATAGCTATGGGCGCTTTTTTTTCGCTTAACGCGAATATCTTACCCGCCGCCCAAAACACGTCGGGATTTACGGGAATATCGTCAAGGGCGTTTTCCACGCTGTCCCATATCGGCGTAAGGTTTATTTTTTCGTAATACTCCTTGCCCGCGCTGTCCGTCACCATAGTGATTTTACCGTTTTCCCCGCGCCATTTGAGCGCCGAGAGTATAGTCGTAAGCAGTTCAAAATCCTCTGCGGCATACGCTTTGCCGCTTTTTCTCATAAACGGCTTAGTGTGGTTTATATGTATAGCGTCCATAATCAAATCTCCCATGAAAAAAATTATCTGAGGAAACACTGCGGTTTCACTCAGATTAAATTTATACCGTAACCGTTTACCATAATAACCTCTCCGTCATACCCGCCGCTTCCATCTGTCGGCGCGTCGGGAACCGATAACGCGGCGGATAAAAACGACGACGTGTACAACATTGAAAACGACGCGGTATACGATGCTCTGTACGACGCGGTATAAGACGACGCGTAAGACGCGCCAAGCGAGCCGTACATATATCTGTAAATGTACGAGGCCGCAAAGCTTGACATGAAGTAAGACGACGCGTAGCTTGACGCGGACGTTCCGTATGACGGCGCGGCGAAAGCGGCATTTGTCGGCACAAACAATGGAGTGAAACCGTCAAAAACAATGCCAAGCCTGTCCGCGTCGGACTTGTCCGCGTATATAACAGCGCGCGCTCCGCCGATAGCGGTGTACGTTACGCCGCCCGCAAGGGGAAGAATAAAGCCGCCGTCACAAATGCAAACGCTTTTTGTACCGCTTTCCACGGCGCTGTCAAGTTCATTTTGCGAAAAAACAATTACATCAAAGCTCATAATCTCCCCTCCTTTTTCTTAGGGTCCGTATTATAAGTATATCATAAATTTTTAGGCTGCACAAGCCCGAGCGGAAGCTATTTTTCAAAAAATCCGCCCTCGAGTATTTTATTTATTTCCGCTCCGTATAGGAATATATTCATACAGAAATACAGCCACAGCATCAAAAACACAATTGCCGTCAGCGAGCCGTACACGTAAGAATAGTTGGAGAAATTATCGATGTATACCGAGTATATATACGAGAATATAAGCCAACAGGCGGCGGCAATGGCAGCGCCGGGCAGCTGTCTTGTGAATTTGCACTTTTTATGCGGCAGAAAACTGTAAAAGAGCGCGAACAGCACCGTCAGATACAGCATGAATATGAGAATTTTCCCCCGCAGCAGAAAATGCATTATATCCGATAAAATTATGGAATGTGACGAAAGAAACAGCTCGATTTTGTTTCCGAAAACGAAGAATATTATGGTCAGTATCAGCGTCGCAATCAGAGCCAGGGTGTATACTATCGACAAAAGACGGCTGTAGAACCAGTTCCTTTTTTCGGCGTGGTAAACGCTGCTAAGTCCGGTGTAAAGCGCCATTATACCCTTTGACGCGAGCCAAAGCGTCGATACTGCCGTTATCGATATTACCGATATAGAAGAGCTTTTATAAAAAAGCTCGTTAAGCATCGTCGTTATAAACTCACGCATTTGCGACGGAGCGACGGTATTAACGGTGTGCAGCATGTCCTTAGGGTCGATGCTCAGGAACATATTTACTATGGAAAATATCAGCATACAAAGCGGTATTGCCGAAATAATAAGGAAAAACGAAGCCTGCGCCGCGTACACGCTAACCTTGTCGTCTATAACAGTGTCGATAAAGGTCTCCGTCTTTTTTATTATATTTTTAAATGCATTCCTGAATTTTTCCATACTTATACCTTTCCGCGCCTTTTGATATTATCTGAGCTTTAACCGTTCCCGACCGCTGAAAACGGGAACCTTGAAGCGGTATTTCGCCGAGGGAAACGCCTCGAACATCGCGCCCATGCTCCGCGCCTGCTTCGATGCCCACGCCACGTCGGTCGCGTATTGGTGCGTCGCCGGAGCGCTCGGGTTCCAACGCATCTTATATAGTGTATTCTGATTGTAGTGCGAATTATTTATATAATTTTCACTTATCCATTCCGCCCCGCCGTAAATCGCTTCCCGAACGCTCGTCCAGCCCTGCTCGTAAGCGAAACGCGCGCCGTCCTCCTCGGGAGCCGTGTCCGAAGCGCCGATACCGAACATATTGTAAACCGTTTCCTCGCCGTAGTCTATGCCGTTCGCGAGCGCGGAGGTGCCGCTGCCCGTCTCGAGGCAGGCGTGTATAACGAGATAGACCTCGCTTATGTTGTTTCTTTCCGCCGCGTCCTTAAACGCGCCGCCCATGCCGCTCAAAGCTCCCTTGCCGTTTAGGTAAGCGTCAAGCGTTTCGGCGCTCACTCCGTTTGCCAAGCCGAGGTCGATAAACTGATACTTATCATAACCGACGGTCAGATTTTCGGGATTTGCGTATTGTTCCACACTGTATCGGTCGGCGCTCATTGCGTCGTCTGTGAACACGGTCGGCGAAGCCGTAAGCTGCGCTTCGATCAGCTCCTCTGTTGTTATATCGTAATCTTCATAATCGATTGGAATATCCGAGGAACGCTTTTCCCATGTGGATACCGTAACGGCGCATTTGGCGGTAAAGCCGCCGTCCACAGTTTCCGCGTAAATGTCCGCGCTGCCCACGCCGTTGGGGGAGACGAGACCGTTTTTGTCCACGTAAGCGACAGACTCGTCGGAGCTGTGCCACTTAACGTCCTTTATTGTCGCGTCCGCGGGCGTAAACTCTACGCTAAGCTGCGCCGTCACGGGCTTGTCGGCGTAAAGAGTGAGCGCGTCCTGCGACATTGTAACGCCCTCCACGCCTTTTACAACGCTTACTTTCATTATCGCTTTCGCCCTGCCGCAGATTATATCTATCGTGGTTTCTCCCGCCTTGCCGGCAGGCGTAACAAGCCCGTTTCCGTCAACGCGCGCCACGCTTATGTCGTTGGATTTATATGTAAGCTCTTTCCTCGTCGTGTTTACCGGCATGACGGCTGCCTCTATTTGCTGCGGCTCGTTTTCTTTGCCCGCGTAGAAAATCAAACGTCCCTTTTTGAGGTTTATCGAGCGCGCCTCCACCTCGTCCCATGTGGACACGGGGGCGAAATACACCTCGTCCGAAACATACTCGTCATCGTCTGTCTCCACCCTGTACGCGCCGAATACCGTGAGGGAGGAGAGCATAACGGCTATGGTTAATATTGCCGCGACCCTTTTCAAAAATAACACCACCTATATAGTCATAAAATCATTTTATAAAATAATCGCGGCAATGTCAATGGTAAATCATATTTTTCGGTCGTAGTTAGAGCAAAACGGCGGTTTTTTTCTCAAAAAATATTGTCAAACCGGCAAAAATGGTATATAATTAGTAAGATTATAAGCACAAATAAGTGTAAAGCAAGCGCGATATAAGCGCAAAACAAGCACAAAACAAACGCGAAAAAAGCCTAAGGAGGAGCTTAAATACATGGAAAACACAGAGCAATTATCAGAATTTTTGCAGGTGCGCCGCGATAAACTCGCGGAGCTTCAAAGCGAGGGAAGAGACCCGTTTAAGATTACAAAATTTGATAGAACCGCCACTTCCGGCGACATCAAAGCCGTCGCGAGAGAGGAAGAACGCGAGGTAACCGTGCGCGGAGAGACCAAAACCGTCACCGCAAGAATTTCATATTTTGACGGTAAACAGGTAACCGTTGCCGGCAGAATCATGTCCAAACGCGGCATGGGCAAGGTCGGCTTTCTCCACATCGCCGACCTTAACGGACAAATACAGCTTTTCGTTAAAAAGGATATTCTCGGCGAGGAGGAGTACAACCGTTTCAAAAAGCTCGACATCGGCGATATTATAGGCGCGCACGGCGAGGTGTTCACCACGCAGACGGGCGAAATTTCGATAAGAGTTGACGAAATAACACTGCTCACAAAATCGCTCCGGCCGCTGCCGGAGAAGTTTCACGGCATGACCGACACCGATTTGCGTTACCGTCAGCGCTATATCGACCTTATCATGAACGAGGACGTTAAAAAGACGTTTATAAACCGCTCGAAGATTATCGCGTCGATTCGCTCGTACCTGAACGGACAGGGCTTTTTGGAGGTTGAAACGCCGATGCTCGTGTCAAACGCGGGCGGCGCAGCGGCAAGACCGTTCGAAACGCACTTTAACGCACTCGACGAGGATTTTAAGCTGCGTATTTCGCTGGAACTGTACTTAAAGCGCCTTATCGTCGGCGGATTTGAAAAAGTGTATGAGATTGGCAGAGTGTTCAGAAACGAGGGACTTGACACGCGCCATAACCCCGAGTTCACGCTGATGGAGCTCTATCAGGCGTACACCGATTACCACGGCATGATGGATCTCACCGAGAACATGTACCGCCACGTCGCGCAGGAGGTGCTCGGCACGACAAAAATCACGTATAACGGAGTTGAAATGGACTTGGGCAAGCCGTTCGAGCGTATCACAATGGTCGACGCGGTGAAGAAGTATTCAGGTGTTGACTTTAACGAGATACACACGCTCGACGAAGCGCGCGCGGCTGCTGATGAGCATCATGTGGAGTACGAGAAACGACACAAAAAGGGCGATATTTTGAATTTGTTCTTCGAGCAGTTTGCGGAGGAGCACATGATTCAGCCGACATTTGTAATGGATCACCCGATTGAGATTTCGCCGCTCACGAAGAAAAAGCCGGACAATCCCGAATATGTGGAGCGCTTTGAGTTTTTTATGAACGGCTGGGAAATGGCGAACGCGTACTCGGAGCTGAACGACCCCGTTGACCAGCGTGAGCGCTTTAAGGCGCAGGAGGAGCAGCTGGCGCAGGGCGACGAAGAAGCGAACACGACCGACGAGGACTTTATGCGTGCGCTTGAGATAGGCATGCCCCCGACGGGCGGCATCGGCTTCGGTATTGACAGAATGTGTATGCTCCTCACCGACTCGCCGGCGATTCGTGATGTACTGCTGTTCCCGACAATGAAGCCGATTGCCGAATAAATGGCATAAAACAAGGCTTTGCAGGGATTGCAAGCCTAAATTTACGACCAACTTACGACCAAATAAAGAGAACACACTCAAAAAATCGCCTACGGTAAATCCATAGGCGATTTTTGCATATACTTTTTTACTCTACCGTTACTGTTTTCGCCTCGCACAGTGGGCGCATTCCGTTAAGGCTGTCCCAAGCGAATATCTTTACGCTGTCCGCGTCGTCGGCGTCTATAATCAATGTTTTTTCTGTTTCGCCCGCCGAAACAGTGTCAAATGCCACTCCCGACATATTGTTTCCTTTAAGTGCGACAGTGATTATATGGCTGTCATATTCCACACTTTCAAAAGGTACGCTGACTTTAACCGTTCCGCTTTCTTTGACAGCGGTCATATTGTCCGCAATTATCGGGGCAGTTGTTCCTATTGCATTGTAATGAATTGTGGGCGGCGTTTCAATAGACATACTGCTCCAAAGATAGCGCGATGCAAAACTGTCCCAGCGTTCCTTTGAACCGCCGTAATACACGTCTGACAAATTCTCACATAATCTAAATGCCCCCTCGTTAATGCGGTTAATGCTGTTCGGTATTAAAACGCTTTTAAGGCTCGCGCATTGGTCAAACATTCTATTGCTTACGCTTGTCAAACTGTTTGGCAGTATAACATCTGTCAAGTTGTCACAGTGAAAAAATGTGCAGTAGTCAGCACTTGTTATACAGCTTGGTATTGTTATGCTAGTCAGCCTTAAGCAACGAGCAAATGCGTTATTGCCGAGTTCGGTTACATTTGTCATAGTCGGAATGTCGGTTAATTTACTGCCGCCGAAAGCGGAGTTGCCGATTCTTGTCACAAAGTCCGGTACGGCATATGTTTCTTCTTGTTTTCCCGACGGATATTGTTTTAACTCGCTTTTATCTTTGCTGAACAAAACGCCGTCCACAGAACAATAATTAGGATTATTGTCTCCGACCTCAATATCGGTTAAGCTATCGCAGTATCCGAAGGCGGAGTCACCTATCTCAGTAACGGTATCGGGTATTGTTACTTTGGGCAGACTGTCACACTCTGTAAACGCGTCATTTTTAATACTATGCACACTATTGGGAATTATTATATTCGTCAAACTTTTACAACCGTTAAAAGCCCAACCTCCAATTTCCATAACGCTATCGGGTATTGTTACGCTCGTTAGATTTTCATGTAAATAGAATGAACCGTCTCCGATGCGCGTCACTCCGCTTTCAATGATGACTTTTACTACGCTGTCACGATTACGCCGCCAAGATGTGTCAAGGGAAGAAATAACGGGACCGGGATTGGACATTTCCCCCTCACCGCTTATGGTAAGAGTTCCGTTATCATCAAGCGTCCAAGTAACATTTGTTCCGCATGTGCCGCTGTCAATAACTGCCGCCTTTGCAAAACAGGGTATGCACATCGCGATACATACCGCAGAAATTAGAATAAATATCTTTTTCAATTTAAAAACCTCCTATATTTCCAATATACCAATATCATATCAT
>CANQQW010000032.1 GCA_947626075.1 uncultured Clostridia bacterium | reverse complement strand
CATTCATTTCTACAACTATCAGCGTATTCAGCTTAAAACAAAACTGACACCGCTTGAAAAACGATGTCAGTATGTTGCTTGAATTGTAATATTTTACCATAGACGCTCTTTTTTGTACTGTCTGTATATTCTGAGGCAGTTCAAAATTTAATCGTTCCCCTTTTTTCATGTTTTATATGCGCGCAGCCGCGCCTTTTACATTCAGCACTCGCCGCGACACCCACAGATACGCCGCAAGCATTGCAAGGGACGTAAGCGCCCATGTTATCGGGTATACCACTATAAGCATCTCAAACGACGGAGCTTTCGGAAATATCGTATATACCCATAAGATTCTCAGTCCGCACGAGCCGATAAGCGATATTATCGCGGGCAGAAGAGAATACCCAAGTCCACGCATACTGCTTGAAAGCGTGTCCATAAGCACGCTCGTAAACTGGAAAATCAAGCAGCACTTCATTCGCACAAGACCTATCTCCACAACAGCCGGCTCGACTGTGTAAAAATACAGCGCCGTTTTGCCCATCGCAAGAAATGCAAGACTTAAAGCCGTGGGGAAAATTGTTCCCATAACGGAGCATAACAGCGCGATACGCTTACAGCGCGCATACTCTCCGGCGCCGTAATTTTGGCTCGTGAACGTTACGCACGCCTGTGAAAACGAATTAAGCAAAAAGTAAACAAATGATTCAAAATTAAGCGCTGCGGCACTGCCCGCCACAACGTCGGAGCCGAGCGTGTTCAGCGCCGACTGCGTGCATATATTCGAGAACGAAAACACCATACCCTGCAGTCCTGCCGGCAAACCGATTCTTGTTATTTCTTTCAATATGCGGGTGTCTATTCCTAGATGCCCAAACGACAGCTTAACCGCGCCCTTTTCACGGATAAGAAAGTAAATTACCATACCCGCGCTTATCACATTTGATATTACCGTCGCGATAGCGACGCCGGCGACGCTGAGCTTGCAGACAATTACAAAAAACAAATTTAATATGACGTTTACAACACCCGAAACCAACAGACATATAAACGGACGCTTTGTATCGCCGCGGCTTCTCAGGATAGCCGAGCCGAAGTTATAAAGCATCATAAACGGCATACCGAGAAAATATATCCGAAGATATATCACCGCGAGGTCTATTATATCATCGGGCGTAGACATAAGAATAAGTATCGGTTTTGTTACGGCAAGTCCGATTGCCGTAATCATAAGCCCGCTTATGAATGCGACAAGTATTGCGGTATGTACGGCTTTATGCACTTTCGCAGTGTTTCCCTCACCCAAATAGCGAGCTATAATTACGTTTGCGCCGACCGAAAGCCCGACGAAAATATTTATAATCAAATTTATAACCGCGCCGTTGCTGCCCACAGCCGCCAACGCTCGGCTGCCGGCGAAATGTCCGACAACAGCCACGTCTGCCGAGTTGAAAAGCTGCTGCAAAATACTGCTCGCCGCAAGCGGCAGCGCAAACATCAATATTTTGTTCCACAGCGAACCGCTCGTTAAATTCATTTCCCTCTGCTTTGCCATTACGGTACGTCCCCTTTTAAAATTTATATGCCGCAAGCGGCAGCAAAGCTGCCGCCGCTATTTCGCATTTTTATTTTAACATATTACACTCTGATAAGCAAGCCGTTTCTTAAATCGTCCTTAGCAAGCTCTTTCATCTTATAATGGAGTTTCTTACCCGTCGCATTTACAGGCACATCCGCAACAAAGCGGTAATAGCGCGGACGCTTATAGTTTGAAATCATCGGACTTTTTTTACAAAATTCCTCCAGCTCGTCAACCGTAAGACTGTCGTCCGCCCTCACTATATACGCAGTCACAATCTCGCCGCGCGCTTTATCCGGCGCCGCCGTTACAATACTGTCCGCTACTTTCGGATGTGTGTTCAATACCTCCTCAACCTGCGCGGGATAAATGTTCTCGCCGCCAGATATAATCATATCGTCCTTTCGTCCCACGACGCTTATAAAATGATTTTTATCCCATGTACCCAAATCCCCGGTATACATATACCCGTCACTGAACTTACGCTCCGTTTCCTCCTCGTTGTTATAGTAGAAGTATGAGGACTTTGCGTGCGACTTAATTATAATTTCGCCGACCTCCTTGCCGTCCATAGCCGCAAGCTCATAAGGCTCGGCGCGCCGCTCGTCGAATACCTTTACCACGCGCACGTCATCATCCGTACATGAACGTCCGGCTGTGCCTGCCATTGCGGGAAGATCAACGGGACGAAGAAACGTGTTCCAAAACGTTTCGGTAGTACCGTAGCCGTTGAATATCTTCGAAGTAAGCACGCTCTGGTACCGTATGCACGCCGCTCTTTCAAGCGGACTTCCCATAGTTACTATACCTCTTAAAGCGCTTAAATTAAAGCCGTTTTTCTCCTGCGCTTCCGTAAGACGCTCCAATACGTTCGGTACTCCGATTATAAACGACAGTTCATAATCCTCTATATATTTAAGCGTCGTCACCGGGTCGAATTTACGCATAATCGTTACCGAGCCGCCCGCGTAAAGCGTGGGTGTGATGCCGCCGGAATGAAGTCCGCCGCGATGGAACCACGGAGTGGTATTCATGGTCTTGTCCTCGGAGGACAGCGGAAAATGCATCATTACATCGTGCGCGCTTAAAACCTCGTTTATACTCATCAGACACACACCCTTGGGACGTCCCGTAGTGCCGGACGTATAGAGACGCGTCGTTTCGTCAAATATCGAAAGTCCCCTGCTCGCCGCGGGATTTTCCTCAGAACGTCCGCGTACAAAGTCGGAATAACGCGCCGTACCTTTAAGCGGCGCTTCGCCGCCCTCGTCAAGCATAATAAGAACGTCTATCTTGTGTTTGCAATGCGCGAGCGCCTGTTCCACAGCTTCCTTATTCATCGCCTCGTATATAAACACTTTCGGCTTACTGTCGTCAATCGTTTGGGCGATTTCACCCGCCGAAAGCCTGAAGTTTATCGGACAGCTTACCGCGCCGGTTTTGTGACACGCAATATACGCGAACACAAATTCAGGACAGTTGAGAAGCTGAAACATCACAACGTCGCCCTTTTTTACGCCCGAAGTGAGTATAGCGTCGGAAAACCTGTTCGCCTCAACGTTAAGCTCGGAATACGTCCAGCGCGTATCGGTAACGGGATTGTAAAGCGCCTCGCGGTCTTTGAAACGGTCTACATTACGCATAAAACCGTTGAGCCATGTATATTCCCTTGAAAACGCCTCCATAAACATATTTATACCGCGTCGCTTGGTGTCCGGCTCAAACTTTTCCCGTGCGTTCTCGAGCGCGTTGTCTATAGACGAAAAAATTTCCTCCACGTCCTCGCCCTCATAATCGTAATTGGACTTATTTGAACAGTTTTCCAAAAGACGCAGCGTTTCAAGTATTTTATCCTTTCGCGCCAGCGCAACTCTCTCAAATCTTTCCTTTTTGGTTTCCTTATTCATTTCTGTTTCTCCTTGCTATATTTTTCTTACGATTGGATTATATAACAAAAATAACCTGTTGTCAATAAAAATCTCACAATATTTTTATTATATTGTGAGATTTTTATTATTTTGGATTTTTTATATTTAAATTTAATATATTTTTAAAATATACTTATTTTGTTTTTAACGCCCGTATTGAGTTAAGCACGGCGATAACCATAACGCCCACGTCGGCGAATATCGCCGCCCACATATTCGCTATACCCGCCGCGCCGAGCGCGAGGCATATTAGCTTTACGCCTATCGCGAACACGATATTCTGATATACTATCCTCATACACTTACGCGCAATCTTTATCGCTTTTGCTATTTTTAACGGGTTGTCGTCCATAAGCACAACGTCAGCCGCCTCAATAGCCGCGTCCGAGCCGAGCGCGCCCATAGCTATACCCACATCCGCAAGCGAGAGTACCGGCGCGTCGTTCAGTCCGTCGCCGACAAATACAAGCGTTTCGCCGTTCTTCTTAGCCGCCAAAAGCTTCTCCGTTATTTCTACCTTACCGTCCGGCAGAAGCGAACTGTATACCTCGTCCGCGCCTATTTTCTCCGCTACCGCTTTCGCCGTTCTTTCACCGTCGCCGGTCAGCATTACCGTCTTTTTAATTCCCGCCTTTTTCAGGCTGTCAAGCGCGTTTGCCGCTTCCGGCTTTACCGTGTCGGCGACGAGTATATGTCCGGCGTACTCGCCGTCTATAGCTATATGCACGACTGTACCGGCGCTGTGGCACGGCTTATACTCCACGCCCAGTTTTTTCATAAGCTTTTCATTGCCCGCTGCTGTTTGTTTACCGTCGATCACGGCGCTTACTCCGAATCCCGCCGTTTCGTGTATATCCGATACGCGCGATTTATCGACGTTGGGACATTCCTTGCATATGCTTTTCGCTATCGGATGCGTCGAACCGCTTTCGGCAAGCGCCGCATATTCAAGCAGCTTCGCGTCGTCTATGGGATTATGATGTATTCCCGCGACCTCAAATACGCCTTTCGTCATTGTGCCTGTTTTATCAAATACAACATATTTGGTTTTCGCCATCGTTTCAATGTAGTTTGAGCCTTTTATAAGTATACCCGCAGCGCCCGCGCCGCCAATACCGGCGAAGAATGTCAGAGGTATGCTTATCACAAGCGCGCACGGGCAGCTTATTACAAGGAACGTGAGCGCGCGCATGATCCATTTCCCCCATTCGGGCTGATTTCCCGTTACAAGCATTGCAAGAGGCACGAGCGCGGCGAGCGCGAACGCGGATATGCATACGGCGGGCGTATAGTAACGCGCGAATTTGCTTATAAAGTTCTCCGATTTCGACTTTTTCTCACTTGAATTTTCCACAAGCTCCAGTATCTTCGACGCGGTTGACTCTCCGAATTTCTTCGTCGTTTTTATTTTTATAAGCCCTGTCATATTGATACAGCCGCTCTGGGCTTCATCGCCCTCACCCACATCGCGCGGCAGGCTCTCGCCCGTAAGCGCGGCGGTATTAAGCGTCGTGGCGCCGCTTACTATAATTCCGTCAATCGGTATCTTCTCACCCGGTTTTACCACTATTTCACTGCCTATTTCAACATCGTCGGGATCTGCCTGCACAAGAGTTCCGTCTTTTTCAATGTTGGCATAGTCGGGACGTATATCCATAAGCGCGCTTATATTTTGCCTGCTTCTGCCTACAGCGCAGCTTTGGAACAGTTCTCCCGTTTGGTAAAACAGCATGACCGCCGCAGCCTCCATGTACTCGCCGAGCGCCATCGCGCCCACCGTGGCAACCGCCATAAGAAAATTTTCGTCAAATACCTGACCGCTTAATATACCCTTAAACGCTTTTATCAGTATATCGTAACCTATTATGAGATACGGTATAAGAAATATAACAAATTCACTCCATGCAGGCAGCGCAAACATATTCTCTGCCAAAAGGCAGACCGCAAGCGCGGCTGCCGAGATGATTATCCGCGCGAGCGCCTTTTTCTGTTTCCTCGTCATAATCAGCACCTCAATCAGAAAAAGATTTCGCAGTCCGGCTCAACCTTTCTGCACCTTTTAAGTATTTCGCCCATAACCGCTTTCGGCTCATATCCGTCCTCAAACTCAACGTTCATTTTTAGCGCCATAAAATTTACCGCCGCGCTTTTTACCCCCTCTGTTTTATTCGCCGCAATTTCCATCTTATTCGCGCAGTTAGCGCAGTCCACTTCGATTTTATAGCTTTTTTTCATTTTATTGCCCTCCTTATTTATTTGAACAAATGAACAGTTGTTCATTTGTTAATCTGATTATAACATTTATTATATGCGTTGTCAATATATTTTTTCATATTTTTTGCAAATAAAAAGGAGCAATTTGCTCCTTTTTATTTGTTTTTGATATTGTAAAGCATTACCGCGGCTTCGGCGCGGCGGATATTATCGAGCGGCAGTACGGTGTTATCCTCGTAGCCGTTTACTATTCCGAGCGAGTAAAGCTTTCCCACTCCCTCCATTGCCCAATCGGGTATATCGTTTGCGTCGGCAAACGGAAGCTCGGCGTTTTCTCCGCCATCGGGCAGTATTCTGCCGAGAATCGTCATGGCTTCGGCTCTTGTGATATTGTCATACGGCGCGAACTCAACCGTACCGTCGTCATTTATACGTCCGAGTATTATTCCCTCGGCGTACGCCGCTTTGACGGCACTTTGCGCCCACAGCGGTATTTCGTCCGCATCGAGGAAGTCGAGCGGATCGTTTTCATATTGGGATATGTCGAGATTTAAATAGTTCACTATCATCGACGCGTATTCCGCCCTTGTCATATTATTGTCGGGCTTGAATACCATTACGCCGTCCTCCTCCTGACCGCTTACTATACCCTGAGATGCCATTTCCGAGATTATATCCCGCGCCCAGTGATTTTCCGTATCCCAAAACGGACTGGGAGCCGCCGGATAAGCTCCTATGACCACAGGTATTTCTTTCGTAAGATTACCGGCTGTTACAAGTATTTTACCCGATTTATTCTCACCCCTTGCGAGCGTGAATATACCGTCCTCCGTGACCGTGCCTATATCGCCTTCGACTTCCCACGTAAACATTCTGTTGCTTGAGTTAAGCTCCACGCCGTTTACATACGACGACGCCGACAAGTAAAGCTGCAGCTCCTCGTCCGCTTCGGTATAAATACCTGTAACTTCTTTCCAGTCTGCCTGATTGTATATTCTTATTTCCTCCGGCGTTTCGTAAACGGAATATACGCGCGTTACAATATCGCCTACTTCGCCGTAAGCTACCGCATTGACCGTTCCCGTGCCGTTAAGGTACAGATACCCCTCGTCGTCAATCGAGCTTTCCGTGTCAGTGTCCACACGGAAATGCAAGCCCTCATACGGCGCTTCCATTTTGTAATTGGCGGTATCATACACGCTTGTTATATTAATTTTCGTGCTCATACCCGAAAGGTAATTCATATTTCCGGCGTCCTCAAGATTTACTATCCAAGGTATATCGGTTCTTGTGCGGTTATCCTTAAGAAATATAAAATTCGCGACGTTGCGCAAGTATCCGTCGGACGGTGAATTGACCACCATCGGGCTGTCGCTGCCCGGGAACAGCGCGGATATAGTCGTTGAGCCGCCTCCGTCAAGGTTTATCGCGTCCACGCACCCCAGCTCCGACATTCTCTTGGCGAGCGTGGAAAGCTGCGCGCCGTAACTGTAACCTGTCTGTCTGCCGTCCAGCGTATAAAAAATTATATTACCGTCCGCCTTTATGCCGACAGCCGTTCTCGGCGCGGCTCCTGCCTCAAAATTGCTATTTACCGTGCCGTTATTTATAAGCCGTCCGCCGACGCTCGATACCGCGTTTTCCGCGCTTGCCCACGTTCCGTCGTCGCCTACCGCCTCGTTTCTGAGAGTAAGCTCCTGCCCTTTGGCGAGGTTGGACAAAAAGCTGTAGCACTCCGCGTCGCCCGTAACGTCCATTACAAATACCTGCTTACCGTCGGGTATTTCTATCGCGCCGTTATATATAAACACGTCGTCTACCGTGATCTTCATTTCCTCGCCTATGTGCAGCCGTCCCGATGTCGGCGTACAAATTACGAATATACATTCCGAGCTTGTCTGCGTACCGTTCGCGAACTTGTCATTGAGCAGATACACAGGATCGAAGCCCGCCTGAAGCCACTTGTTTATATACATTATATTTATACTCTTGCCGCCGCTTGAAAGAGTGGTCTGTATGTCGAGCCATTTTATAAAGCCCGTGCCGTCGGCGCGGAAGCCTACCGCATCCTGACCGCCGTACTCTTTAGACACGATTTCGCCGTCTATTATGGTGTAGCCCATCGGTATACCCGTCTTAAACGAGAAGTAATCGGCGTTTATACCCGCGAGCGGGCGCAGACCGTTATCCTGCATGTACTGCTCCGCTTCCTTTATGTCGCGCGTTCCCCATATGCTCTTACCGTTTACAATTACTGGTACCGCCTCGGAATTAGGCGTGTATTCGACATAGTACTCCGTCTGTTTACCTACGCTGTCGGAAGTAAACTGAACATTGTGGAAGTATGTATACGCTCCCATGTACGAACTCCAGCCGCCCGTAACTTCGCCGAGAACGTCTGCATCGGCGGACGCGCCGCAAAACAGTATGAGAAATGCAGCGGTTATAAGTAAAATTTTCCTTTTCACTGTTTTCCCTCCCTATATATCCTTATCAGCACACTTAATATATTGTACCACATAATTTATTTTATGTAAAATGCAAATACTGCATTGTTGAAAAAATTTAATATAACTGATAAAATTAAATCGAAAAAATGATAGAAATCGGTCAAAATGCTTGTATTATATAATAGAAACGTTTCTAAGGCAGGTGATTATTCTATGGTTAAAGACGATAACCGTCTTGCCTCGCTCGCGCGGGAGGGCAGCGAAAAAGCCTTTGAGGAAATTATCCGACGGTACGGAGGACTTATAAAAGCAATCGTGCGGTATCACCTAAAGGATATTTCCATGTGGCAGGATGACTGCGTAAACGATATATTTTTCGTGATCTGGCAGAACATAGACAGGTTCGACCCCGATAAGAACACTCTCAAAAACTGGATCGGCGCGGTCAGCAAGTACCGCGCGATAAACTACAAGAGAAAGTTTTACAGGGAACTTACGTCGGGAGAGCTTAATGAGAATATCGCGGACGGAAAAGAAGTTGACGCAGACCTTTTGCGCAGGGAAATCGAGGAGGATGCGCGGTCTCTTTTATCGGGACTTAACGAGCGGGACAGGGATATATTTATAAAGCGCTACCTTCTGGACGAGCCTATCGAAGACATAGCGCGCGGCGCGGGTAAAAAAGCTTCGTGGGTATACGGCAGGCTCTCTCGCGGGAGAATGAGGCTCAGAACCATACTGGGAGAGGAAAGGAGTAATTACCGTGAAAAATGAGTACGATTATCTAAACGACGTAAAAATGGATTTTAGCGTCTATGACGATGAAATGAAAAAGGAGATTATGGAAATGAAAAAGGGTAAAATGAGCATAAGAAAGATAGCCGTTATCGCGGCGTGCGCGGCGGCGGTAGCGATTACCGGCACAGCGTTCGCGTCGGGATATGTTACCAAAATCGTAAAAAGCATCAACACGGGTCACAACATGATGATACAAACGGACGATACGGGCATGGAATGGGAAATACCCGAAAAACTGAGCGGCAAATTCTACGACAAGGACGGCAACGAGCTTCACTCCATCACATACGGTATGACATACGGCGATTTATACGACAAGGACGGAAACCGATACGACGAAGCGAGCATTGTGCAGATGTTTACCGACAGCGGTTACGCGGACGATGCGGATATACGGGTGGAGGCCTCGAAAGACAACGGAACAAAAATCCCTTATGACGATGAAACCTTAAAGGTGTACACGTCATTGGAGGAATTTAATGCGGATTTAAGCTTTGACCTGAAAGCGCCCGAGTACGTTCCCGACGGTTACTCATTCCTGTACGGCAACGGCTACCGCGATAAAGACGGCGCGATGTCCGGCAATTACGCGGTTCTGACTTACTCAAACGGCAAGGACACGTTTTCAATTCACGAGCGTGTCATAAATGATAAAACGTCGTTTGAAACGTCCACCAACGAGGACGTTACCGAAATGCTTATAAACGGCTGCACCGCCGCGGTAAGCGACCACGAAATTATGTGGGAACAAAGCGGCATAAGCATCACCGTTATCAGCGGTTCGAGCAGCGTAACGGGCGGCGAGCTTTTAAAGGTTGCCGAAAGCATTAAATAAAATCAATAGACATACAATTATGGGGACACTAAATTTAGTGTCCCCTTTGTTTTCGTTTAAGTTATACCGAACATCGCGCGGCAGAGCCTTTTTCCCGATTTTGTTTTGAAAATCTTTTCGTAAGCTGATTTTACGGCGGACGCGCTTTCGCCGTCCTCGAAGAGATTTACGAGAAAATCCGCTTCGACAAGTATCCGATAATCCGCGCCGTCTATATTTGTGTATGTGTGGTGATGTCCGACAAGATAGCATACGCGCTCGATAACGTCGCGGCTAAAGTCAAGCTCTTCAAGCATTTCCTTTGCTATAGGCGGTCCCAATTCCTCCTGATAATGTCCGGCGCTGCTTCCGTAAACCTCTTCGGCTTTCTTTATTCCGATGTCATGCACGTAAGCGGCGGCTTCGAGAGTAAAAAGCTCAGTCTCGGAAAGTCCCTCGCTCATACCGATAAGCCGCGAAAATGCGTGGACCTTAATGAAATGCTGTATACGCGCCGGGTCGGCGGTATAATATTCGGTCATTTTGAATGCGAGCCGGTCAAGCTTTGACATAACATATGCCTCCTTTGTTTATATGATAAATTGTGATTTGACGGCGTATCCGCGTCGTGGACGTAGGGGCGGTCATTGGCCGCCCGCCGTAGGGGACGGCGCCCTCGACGTCCCGCATTAACAGTAGGGGCGACCCTTGCGGTCGCCCGCATTAACAGTCAAATCACAATTTACCGCAAAATATACCCATGCTTTCATGGGTATATTTTATCATATCTCTATAAAATCCGCAAGCCTTACCTCAGCTCCGCCGTGACCGCCTTATCCTCGTCAAGCACATATCCGTTTACCGTAGTAATTTCAAGGGTGGTGAAATTCTTTTTTATCGCCTCGGCGCTCACACTGTCGTCCATAGGTATGCGGTTACCGTTCCCGTCGTGCGCATCGTAGGAGTACACGTCGGTGTAGGAATTTGTGTCGTGATGTACCTCGGTGTTAAGAATACAGCCGAGCTTACCGCCCGGTTCCGCGCTCTCGCCGTTGTCGTTTAACAGCTCGAAATACGGACCGTATTTAATAAAGCCGTCGATGTAATAGTCCACCTCAACGCGTCCGTCATATACGCGCACATCGGTCACTACTGTCTTGCCGTGCTCGCTCTCGACCGTGAACGGGTACGTTATATCGGCGAGCTTTACATTTGTCTTTGTCACCCTTTTGTCACTTGCCGGCTCCTCGTAATGCGTCGGCACGATTTTGAGCTTTTTCGTGCCGGCGTCCGCCTTTAAAAACTCAAACGAGTTGAGCGACGAGCCGTCAGCCGCCATACTTGCGCCCATATCCAATATATCGAGGCACGTTCCGTTTTCATCGAACAGCGCGAAATCGTCAACGGCGCGAAGCAAGTAATCCGAGCTGTCCCCGTCAGCCTCTCCGCCCGCCTCGGTGCGGACTATGACCTGATTGCCGAACGGCGAGAACACCGCCTTGTCAAGTATTATTCCGCTGTCGAGCGTCACGCCTATATCGCGCGACGCTGTTTCAACCTCCGCCGCCGACTTGTCAACGTCGGCGCATACGTACCAGACGCTTGCTTTCTGCTCGTCTGTAATTTCCGCCGCTCTGTCCGACCAGATAAGATTAAACGGCGACGCATCGGGCAGCGCGGTTTTAAACGCGCCGTTTGTTTCACCGAAAAGCTCCACCTTGAAATTGTCGGGTATCGTCTCGGTCGAAATATTGTATTTCCTCATAGCCTTATACGTATGCTCGTCGGCAAAATAGCTGTCGCCGTTATTATTGTTTGTGCTAAGTCCCGCAACCTTTCCGTCTATCACGCACTCAGTCCACAAAAGCCTATCCCATACCTCATTCGAGTATCGGTCATCGCCCTCGTAAAACGGCGTGTCGGACGTTATCGTGTAGAACACGTGAACAAAATTATCGTCCGCCGCCACGTTGTCGAGCGTAAGCGTAATGCCGTCCTTTGTAACGCTCGCGCCTATCTCTTCATTAAATTTCGCAAGCTCCTCAATACTCGTAAGCTGATTGGACTGCTCGTTTTGGAAATACGCCATAATGCTCGATATGGCTTCCTTACCCGCCGGTGACGCGGCGAACGCCGTCGTTATTCCTATCGCCGCCGCGCAGGCAGCCGCGGCAGCCGTTTTGACTATTCTGTACTTCATATAACGCTTCCTTTCCGGAGGCTCGGCGTTTATCGCGGACACTACCCTCTCCTTTACGCGCTCCGCGCTGATTTTCACGTCGCACTCCGGCATACCCGTTTCAGAGATTAGTTTTTTCAGTCTTTTATTCATCACCGTACCTCCTTTCAACCAACATTTCCTTTATCCTTTTTCGTCCTCTCGAGAGCTTTGTCTTTACGGTTGACGCTTTAAGCCCCGTCGCGTCCGCGATTTTCGATATTTTTTCCTCATAATAGTAGTAACGTAAAAATATCTCGCTGTCAGGTTCTCCGAGACTGTTTATCACGTCCAAAATCAGTTTGCGTTCCTCTTCCCTTTCGACGTTTTGGAGCGCGTCACAGCTGTTTTTGAGCGCCGCGCCGTCTATTTCCTCGTGTACAAAGACTTGGCGCAGTTTGTTTTTCGCGCCGTTGCGCGCTATCGCGGCAAGATACGCCCTCAGTCCGCCCTTGTTCACGTCGAGCAGCGAGGCGCGCCGCCACAGTGCAAGAAACGTATCCGAAACGACTTCTTCCACGTCCTCATGGCTCATCGCCGAGCCTATCACGTTATACACGATAACCGTAACGTAAGGCGTGTACAGCTCTATCGCTTTTTCAAGCGCGCCGTAGCTGTGATTTTTGAGCCTTACAAGAAGCTTTTTCTCGTCCGTCAAGACTTACCCTCCTTTCGACTTAATAACAACGTTGTCACATTATTATATACACACAAAATCCGCGTTTGGTTTCAATTTTTTCGGATAGGAAGCAAAAAAGAAAAACCGCCATCGAATGGCGGCTTATTCTTTTACTCAATCGCGGTCACTTCGTAGCCCGCGTCCGTAACGGCGTTTTTGAGCACGTCGTCGGCAACTTCTTTCATGAGCGTAACACGCGCCTCACCTCCGTTATCGAGCGTTACGTCAGCCGTAACACCGTCGATTGCGTTAAGCGCGTCCGATACTCTGCCGGTACAGTGCGCGCACATCATACCGTTGATTTTGATTGTCTTTGTCATTTTATTTTCCTCCTTGATACTATTGTTTACTTTTTTTATATCAGCGCTGTGCTTAGGCTTGAAAAACCGCAGCCGAAGCGCGTTTGATACGACGAACACGGAGCTGAAGCTCATCGCGAGCGCCGCTATCATCGGATTTAGTCTTATCCCGAATGTGCTGTACAGCACGCCCGCCGCTATCGGTATGCCGAGCGCGTTATAGAAAAACGCCCAGAACAAGTTTTCCTTTATATTCTTTATGACAGCTCTGCTCAGCTCCATAGCCGTTACCGCGTCACGCAGCGTGCTTTTCACAAGCACTATGTCAGCCGATTCTATCGCCACGCCCGTACCCGCGCCTATCGCTATCCCGACGTCGGCGCGTGTGAGCGCGGGAGCGTCGTTTATGCCGTCGCCAATCATCGCAACTTTGTGACCGCCCTCCTGCAGCGCGCGTATCTCGCGTTCCTTGTCGGCGGGAAGCACCTCCGCAACGGCTTTTGTGATGTTAAGCTTATTCTTGATTGCCTCGGCGGTTACCTTGTTGTCGCCGGTGAGCATGATTACGTCAAGTCCCATTTCGCGCATATCGCGTATCGCGTCCGCGCTGTCCGCCTTTATTGTGTCCGCCGCCGCGATTATTCCGATAAATCGGTTATCCGCCGCGAAGTAAAGCGCGGTCTTGCCCTCGGCGGCAAGGTCGGTATTTTCACTTATATTTACGCCGTTTTCGCGCATCATCTTGTAATTTCCAGCAATCAGCGTCTTACCGTCAATATCGCCTTTTATGCCCCTGCCTTCGATTTCGGTAAAGTTATCCGCTTTTTTGAGCGGAATGTCTTTCGCTTTCTCCGTAATCGCGTTCGCGAGCGGGTGATCCGAAAGACTTTCAAGCGACGCGGCGAGCGTCAAAAGCTCGTTTTCCGTCACGCCGTTTGGGAGTATGTCGGTAACGGACGGCTTGCCCTCCGTGATTGTGCCTGTTTTGTCGAGCACAACGGTGTCAGTTTTATGCGCCGTTTCAAGCGCTTCGGCTGATTTTACGAGTATGCCGTACTGCGCGCCGCGCCCCGTGCCGACCATGATCGCGGTAGGAGTGGCAAGCCCCAGCGCGCACGGGCAGGAGATTACAAGTACCGATATGCCCATCGTAAGCGCGAAGCTTACGCCGTAGCCGAGTATCAGCCATATTAGGGCGGTGACGGCGGCAATTGCTATGACGGCGGGTACGAATATACCCGCGACTTTATCCGCCAGCTTGGCGATAGGCGCTTTTGATGACGACGCTTCCTCGACAAGACGTATGATCTGCGATAGCGCCGTGTCCTCGCCCACCTTTTCAACCTCGAATTTAAAATATCCCGATTTGTTTATCGTCGCGCCGATAACCTTGTCTCCGATATTTTTATCCACCGCTACGCTTTCGCCCGTTATAGCGGACTCGTCAACCGCTCCGTGTCCCTCAATAACGCGTCCGTCAAGCGGTACCGTCTGTCCCGCTCTCACTATGACCGTTTCGCCTACCTTTACTTCCTCTATCGGAACGACCGTTTCTTTTCCGCCGCGTATTACAGCGGCGGTTTTCGGCGAGAGATCAATAAGCCTTTCAATTGCCTGCGAGGTCTTGCCCTTAGCGCGCGCTTCAAGGAATTTGCCGAGCGTGATAAGCGTTAAAATCATCGCGGCTGACTCGAAGTATAAATTCATCATGTTTGAGCGCGCCGCCTCCATATTGCCGTGACCCAATGCGTAGCCTATCATATATAAAGTAATCACTCCGTACACAAAAGCCGCGCCCGAGCCTATTGCAATCAGCGCGTCCATATTGGGTGCGCGGTGTATAAGCGTCTTTATGCCGTTTATATAGTACTTTCTGTTCACGTACATTATAGGTAATGTGAGGAGCATTTGCGTGAGCGCGAACGTTACCGCGTTTTCCTCTCCGTGGAAAAAAGCGGGCAGCGGCAGTCCCCACATATGTCCCATGGAAATATACATAAGCGGTATAAGACACGCTATGGATATTGTAAGTCTCATCTTTACCGATGATATTTCTCCGCTGATTTCTTTGTCGGCTTTTGTATCTTTTTCTGCGGTCTTTCCCGCTACGCTCGCGCCGCAGCCGCCTGATTTTACCGCGTTTATTATTTCGTCCGCTGTTACGGCAGCCTCGTCAAAGTCCACCTGCATACTGTTCATAAGGAGGTTTACGTTCACGTCCCTCACACCGTTTAAGCGTCTTACGCTTTTGTCCACATGGGCGCTGCATGCGCTGCATGTCATTCCTGTTATGTCAAACTTTTCGGTCATTAATATTTCACCTCGAATTTAATAGCTCCCTATTGAATTTATCCGAATTTTATGATAATATTCTATCATAAAATATCTATTTTTCAAGTACGCACTTTTTTGACATATACTATCAAAAAGGATAGCGTAAATTTTTGAGAAAGGGTGGATACATAATGAATCAGTCATATATATGCCCGGTAGAATCTACCTTGGAAATCATAAGCGGCAAGTACAAGCCGCTTATACTGTGGCACCTTGCGGACGGCACTCTGCGTTTTAATCAGTTACAGAAACTCCTCCCATCCGCGACGCCGAAAATGCTTACGCGTCAGCTGCGTGAGCTTGAAAGCGACTCTCTCGTGTCGCGCAAAGTGTATCCCGTTGTACCGCCGAAAGTTGAGTACTCCCTGACGGACACAGGTAAAAGCTTTATACCTATCCTTAAGGAAATATGCGACTGGGGCAACACATACCTGCGTTCAAACAATATATGTCCCAACTGCTCAATGGTTAGCGAATAACAAAAAAGACAGGCTCATATCAATACTGCCTGTCCTTTTTATTTCCGTATTAAATAATGTCGTTCTTTATAAGGTCATCATACGTTTCACGTTTTACAACTACCCGGGCATCACCGTTTGAAACGGACACCACCGCCGGGCGCGGTATTCTGTTATAATTGCTTGCCATAGAGTAGTTGTAAGCGCCCGTCGCAAGCACGGCAAGCGTGTCCCCCACTTCGATTTCGGGCATCATAGCGTCCTTTAAAAGTATATCTCCCGACTCGCAGCACTTACCGGCTATAGTAACCTTTTGAGTGCGCTTGGCGTTTGCCTTATTCGCGACTACCGCCTCGTATTCCGATTCGTATAAAATATACCTCGGATTATCGCCCATACCGCCGTCTACCGAAACGTATTTTCTTACGTTCTTTATATCTTTAATTCCGCCGACCGTATACAGCGTTATTCCTGCGGGAGCGATTATCGAACGACCCGGCTCCATGAGTATGAACGGCAGCTTTACGTTTCTTTCCTTTGCCGTTTTCTTGACTGCCTCGCTCACGTGCATGATGTATTCGTCATACGGTACGGGGTCGTCATTCTCTGTATACATTATACCGTAACCGCCGCCGAGATTCAGACAGTCTATCTCAAGTCCGAGCTTGTCCTTTAAATCGCCTATAAAATTCATCATTATTTCGGCAGCCTTACAGAACGGCTCAATATCGAATATCTGCGAACCGATGTGACAATGCACACCGTTTACCTTTACGTTCGTCATCTTACTTGCTTTTTCGATTATTTCAAACGCCTCGCCGTTTTCCAGCGCCACGCCGAACTTCGAGTCTATCTGACCTGTCTGTATAAAGCTGTGCGTATGCGCGTCAACGCCGGGCTTTATACGGAACATTATGTTCTGTACCACGCCGTACTTTTTCGCGGCTTCATTAAGCGCGTTAAGCTCGTAAATATTATCTACGATTACGTTGCCGACATTATTTTTAACCGCCATATCAATCTCGTCGGCGGTTTTGTTGTTGCCGTGGAAGTAAACCTTATCCATGGGAAAACCCGCTTTGATTGCCGTGTACAGCTCGCCGCCGGACACAACATCAACTCCCAGCCCCTCCTCGTTTACGATACGGCACGTATAAAGCGAGCAGAAAGCCTTATTCGCATAAAGAACCAGTCCGTTACCCCCGTAATATTTATCCATCGCGTTTTTATAAACGCGGCAGTTTTTTCTTATCAGCTCCTCGTCCAGAACGTACAGCGGCGTACCGAACTCTTTCGCAAGCTCTACCGTATCGTTCTCTCCTATCACGAGATGATTTTTTTCGTTTACACTTAAGTTCTCCGATACAAACATTCCCTCTTACACCTTCCTTATTGCCGTTTACACTCAGCCTTGAGTACCGTCAGGCTTTAATTCCTCTTCCAAAATGTTATTCGCGATTTTTCTTTCCGCGCGCACCAGCTTAGGCGCTTTACCGTCTGTTATACATTTTTTATCTATAATGACCGTCTTTATCGTATCGTCCGAAGGTACGTCGAACATTATGTCGGACATGGCGGATTCGATTATCGAGCGCAGTCCGCGCGCGCCCGTACCAAGCTCTATCGCCTTATCCGCTATCGCCTCGATCGCGTCGTCCTCAAACTCCAGCTTTACGCCGTCAAACGCAAACAGCGTCTTGTACTGCTTAATAAGCGCGTTCTTAGGCTCTGTAAGTATCTTTATGAGCGTTTGCCTGTCAAGCTTATCAAGCTTAGCGAATACGGGCAGTCTGCCTATAAACTCGGGTATAAGACCGAACTTTAACAAATCCTGCGGTATTATATTCGCAAGCAGCTCGTTCATATTCTTTTCCTTTTTACTTGTAACCTCCGCGCCGAATCCGAGACCCCTCTTACCGATACGGTTCTCGATTATCTTTTCTATACCGTCGAACGCGCCGCCGCATATAAAGAGTATATTGGTCGTATCAAGCTGTATAAACTCCTGATGCGGGTGTTTTCTTCCGCCCTGCGGCGGTACCGACGCCACCGTGCCTTCAAGCACCTTTAAAAGCGCCTGCTGCACGCCCTCGCCGCTCACGTCGCGGGTGATTGACGGATTTTCCGACTTCTTCGCGATTTTGTCTATTTCGTCTATATATATTATTCCGCGCTCCGCTGCGTCAACCTCGTAGTCCGCGGCTTGTATAAGCTTCAGGAGTATGTTTTCAACGTCCTCACCGACATATCCCGCTTCCGTAAGAGATGTTGCGTCCGCGATTGCGAACGGTACATTCAGAATTTTCGCGAGGTTCTGCACGAGAAACGTTTTACCACTTCCCGTAGGACCTATCATAAGTATGTTGCTTTTCTGAAGCTCCACGTCGTTAGCCTCGTCGGAGTGTTCTATCCTTTTATAGTGATTGTACACCGCGACGGACAGAATTTTCTTTGCTTCCTCCTGACCTATGACATACTCGTCAAGAAACTCTTTTATTTCCTTAGGCTTAGGCAGCTCGTTTGAACCGAAGCTCGCGCGGTTGTCATACGCTCCGTCGATGATAGTGTTGCACAGCGCCACGCACTCGTCGCATATATAAACGCCGGGACCTGACATAAGTCTTTGCACCGCGCCCTCCGGCTTACCGCAGAATGAGCATCTTAAATATTTTTTTTCGTCCATTCACTCTACTCCTTACACAATCAGCGGTTTGCTATTACTTCATCAATAAGTCCGTACTCCTTAGCGGCGTCGGCGCTCATGAAATTGTCGCGCTCGGTGTCCTCGCACAGCTTCTCATACGTTTGTCCCGTGCGCTGCGCCAAAATTTCGTTCATCTTCTTCTTTGTTTCCACGAGATGGTCGGTATAAATCTTAATATCGGTTGTCTGACCGCTCAGACCTCCGCCCGATATAAGAGGCTGGTGGATCATGATCTCACTGTTGGGCAGGGCAAATCTCTTTCCCTTTGTTCCGGCGGCAAGTAAAAATGCTCCCATGCTCGCCGCCATGCCTATGCATATCGTTGACACGTCGCACCTTATATACTGCATTGTGTCGTAAATAGCCATACCCGCGCTTATCGAACCGCCGGGGCTGTCTATATAAAACTGTATATCCTTGTCGGGATCCTTCGCCTCCAAATACAGCATCTGAGCCACAACGAGACTCGACGTGGCGTTATCCACCTGATCCGCCAAAAATATAATTCTGTCCTCTAACAGTCTTGAATAGATGTCGTACGAACGCTCACCTCTGTTGGTTTGTTCAACGACCATGGGTACTAATGCCATACCTCTCATCCCTTTCCGAAAATTTGTCAAATTATTTTACCGACGCGTTGTTTACGATCATGTCGATTGTTTTCTGTATTTCAAGCTCCTGCTTGATATTTTCTTTCTCGGCGTCGCTTAACGCTTCCTTGAGCTTGTCAAGCTCCATATTGTACTTCTTCGCCATATCCACAAGATGAAGCTCCAGTTCCTCGGGTCCCGCCTCGATGCCCTCCGCTTTCTTGATTGCTTCAAGCACGAGCGAGCCTTCTATCTGCTTCTTTGCCTGTTCTCTGAACTGCTCTCTGAATGTGTCCTCCGTCTGACCGGTATACTTCATATACATATCGAGGTTCATGCCCTGATATGCAAGTCTCTGTGAAAAGTCTCTTACTATATTGTCGATCTGCGCTTCCATCATCGCGTCGGGGATTTCAAACTCCGCGTTTTCAATCGCCTTGTCGATTATAGCGTTTTCCGTTTCGCTTCTGGCTTTGTTCTCGGCCGCTTCCTCAAGCTTTTTGCGCACATCGGCTTTATATTCCGCCATCGTGTCAAACTCGCTTACCTCGCTCGCAAAATCATCGTCAAGCTCCGGCAGCTCTCTTTTCTTTATCTCGTTTATCTTTACCTTGAATACCGCGTCCTTGCCCGCGAGATTGTCTGCATGGTACTCCTCCGGGAACGTAACCTTTACCTCTACGTCCGCGCCCGTCTTTGCGCCCACAAGCTGATCCTCAAATCCGGGAATAAACGTGTTTGAGCCTATTTCAAGCTCATATCCGCTGCCCTTGCCGCCCTCAAACGGCTTACCGTCGGTAAAGCCTTCAAAGTCGATTACGGCTATGTCGCCCTGCTCTAAGCCTCTGTCGTCTACGGTTATCAGTCTCGCGTTCTTTGTCCGCGCCGCCTCAATATCCTTGTCCACGTCCTCATCTGTTACAGTATAGTCAATTTTATCCACTTCTATACCTTTATATTCGCCTAAGGTCACCTCAGGCTTTGTCGTTACGAGCGCCGTGAATACCACAGGTTCACCCGCCTTGATTTCCTCAACGTCGATTTCGGGTCTTGCTACCGATTCAAGCTCCGATTCTTTCAGCGCGCTCTCATAAGCCTCCGGGAGCACATCGTTTATCGCATCGTCATAAAATACCGCGCTTGTGTAGTACTTTTCAACTATACTTCTGGGCGCTTTACCCTTTCTGTAACCCGGTATATTAAATCTATTTGCATTTTTCTTATATGCCCGGTTTATTGCCTTGTCAAACTCCTCCGCGCTTACCTCGAAAGTGAGCTTTACAAGGTTTTTCTCGATTTGTTCTGTTTTCACTGCCATAGTGATAATATCCTCCTTCTGTGTCCCTATTGTCGGGACATATTAACATAGCGTATATTATATCACTACTTTTTTGATATTTCAATTCTTTTTTTGAATTCTTTACATTTTTTTCATATCTTTTTTATCTTAATAATATGTTTTTAGTATATTTTTACGAAAACAAAATGAAGCTTCGCGGCATATATTATAATATATGCGCTTATCCAATCTCCGCCGTGCGGCGGCGCGGGCGCATATTCCATAACGGAAGAACTACAGCTTGTATAAGCGGCGCTTGACACGCGCCGTTACAGAAAGGAGTCAATAATATAAAATGTATAACGATTTCAATAGGAACTTTTACGGAAACAGCTGCTCAAACGGCTGTTCAAACAACGGTTGCTCAAACAACTGCGAAAATAATTGTTCACCGTCGCGCTATCAGATAGGTCCCACGGGTCCCACAGGCCCCACCGGCCCCAGAGGCTGCTCAGGCTCGATCGGTCCGCAAGGTCCGCAGGGATTTGCGGGTCCTCCGGGTCCCACAGGTCCCACAGGTCCCATGGGCGCACCCGGTTCGGTAGGTGCGGTTGGTCCCACAGGTCCTACTGGCCCCACAGGCGCTACAGGTGCTACTGGCGCTACGGGCGCAACAGGTGCAACGGGCGCGGTAGGTCCTACAGGTCCTACGGGTCCCACAGGTCCCGCAGGTGCAACGGGCGCTACAGGCGCTACGGGTGCTACGGGTCCCACAGGCCCCACA
>CANQQW010000031.1 GCA_947626075.1 uncultured Clostridia bacterium | reverse complement strand
AATACGAAACGGCATACGCCGTTCCGTATATACGCAATTTTGAAATTATGTGCCGTAGGGGCGGCGATTCGCCGCCCGCAAGAAAGGCCCCCTTGTCAAAGGGGGCTGTCAGCGGAGCTGACTGGGGGATTCCTTTTTAATTTACACGATGAATCCCTCCACCGCCTTCGGCGGTCCCCCTCCCTTTAACAAGGGAGGCTAACGGGCTGTCGAGGGCGCCAGCCCCTACGGTGCATGACTTTATAAAATACGGGTGTAGGGGACGGCGCCCTCGACGTCCCGCATTACATCACACCCCTAAATCACAATTTACCCCCCATTGCAATTCCCGCCGATTTATGATACAATACCTCCGAAAGGAGCGGTGACGATGGCGAAAATTTTAATTGTTGACGACGAGCCGGACATACGCGCCCTTGTGCGCCGCTACGCCGAGCGCGAAGGATACGAGACAGCCGAAGCCGGAAACGGTATGGAGGCTGTCTCTATGTGCCGCAGCGCTGATTTTGACGTTATCATAATGGACGCGATGATGCCCGAGCTTGACGGCTTTTCCGCGTGCAAGGAGATACGCGCGGTAAAGGACATTCCCGTTATAATGCTCTCCGCGCGCGGCGAGGAATACGACAAGCTTTTCGGCTTTGAAACGGGTGCGGACGATTACGTCGTAAAGCCGTTTTCGCCGCGTGAGCTTATGGCGCGCGTCAAAGTCGTAATTTCGCGTCACGGCGGCGTTTCCTCGGATAAATCGGATAAAATAAAAGCGGGCGGTATCGAAATTGACACGCTCGGCAGAATTGTGTATATAAACGGTGAGAAAACTGAGCTGACGGCGAAGGAGTACGACCTGCTTTTGTATCTCGTAAAAAATGAGGGCGTAGTCCTTACCCGCGACCGCATTATGGACGCGGTGTGGGGCTACGATTATTATTCGGCGGATAGGACGGTCGACTGGCAGATAAAGCAGCTGCGCGCGCATTTGGGTGACTGCCGCGATTACATTGTTACCGTAAGAGGGGTGGGGTATAAATTTGAAGCTCGACACTAAATCAATAGGTTTTAAGCTGTGGATATATTTCACCGCGTTCGCGGCTGTAATTCTCGCCGTTTTGTGGCTGCTGCAAACGGTGTTTTTACAAAGCCTTTATAATTCCATGCAGAAGTATCAGATAAGCAAAATCGCCGATGAAATTTACCGCGCGGAAAACACCGAATACGCGATTGACACTCTCGCGGCGGACAATTCAATATTGATTTTGCTCACCGATGCAAACGGAAGCATCATATACAGCGCCGACGAATACAGCCCGTCGTACAGACCCGACACTCACGCGCACGGCGGCGGTCAAAATCCGTACCGCGCGGGCGAAACGCAGAACTGGCAGGAGGAGGCGTACCGCCGACTGCCGGAGCATTACGGAGATTTTATTGAACGATTGGGCGCGCAGGACAGCGTATGCTATACGATTGACCGCGGTGACGGCGGTACGCTCGTTTACGGGCGGCGGCTCGCGGACGGGAATATTTTGTATATAAACACGTCTCTCGGCGCGGTCGGCTCGGCTGTCGCGATACTGCGCGTGCAGCTTTGCGCCGTAACGTTTCTCGCGCTTTTGATAGGACTTTTCATAGCGGTATGGATAGCGAAACGGTTTTCAAAGCCCGTCTCGGAGCTTTCCGAGCAGTCGCTCAAAATGGCGAACGGCGATTTTGACTTGAAATTCAACAAAGGCTTTTGCTCCGAAACAGACGAGCTTGCCGCGTCGCTCGAATACGCCGCCGGTAAAATTGCCGAAACGGACAAGCTGCGCCGCGACCTGCTCGCGAACGTGTCGCACGACCTGCGAACGCCGCTCACGATGATAAAGGGCTACGCCGAGCTTATACGCGACCTCGACGGCAGCGCGGACGCGGGTAATGACGCGGAAATTATTATCCGCGAATCGGACAGGCTGTCGCTATTGGTAAACGATATTCTCGATTATTCAAAGCTCCAATCGGGCGCGGTGTCGTTTGAATTTGAGCGCGTGGATTTAAGCGCTCTCGCGGAAAAAACGACGGAGCAGTTTACGGAGATATGCAAATCCGACGGTATCGAAATAATCGCTGAAATCGAGCCGCAGAAATTTGTAACGGCTGACCCACGCAGGCTGGAGCAGGTGCTCTATAACCTTATTTCAAACGCGGTCGCTCATGTCGGAGACGATAAGCGCGTTTACGTTTCTGTCACTGAAAATGACGGATTTATCAAAGCGGAAGTCCGCGACAACGGCAGCGGCATAAACGCCGAGGATATGCCGCATATTTGGGACAAATACTTCACCTCGAAAAAACGCGGCGCGAACGGTCTGGGACTGTCGATAGTAAAGGAGATCCTGACCGCACACAACGCGCGTTTCGGAGTGCAAAGCGAAGCAGGCAGGGGCAGCACGTTTTGGTTTGAATTAAAATGCTGTTAGTAAAAAACGCCCCTCGGGGCGTTTTTTGTATGCGGGCGACCGCGAGTGTGGTAGACGTGTTGCGTTTTGGCAAACGCCGTAGCCGAGGGTCGCCCCTGCAAAAATTTCAAAAAATTTCAAAAAACATATTGACAAACGACAAACGTAGTTATATAATACAATTAACGACGGTCGTAGTTATACAAAAAGGAGGTTTTAAAATGGCAAGACAAAATGTCACCGAATCCGAATATGAGCTCATGAAAATACTTTGGCGGGCGGAAAAACCTATGACGATAGGCGATATATTAAAGCTGCTCCCCGAAAATAAATGGACGCGGACAACCGTGTCCACACTGCTTGTCCGCCTTTGCGACAAGAACGTTATCGCATATGACAGCAAGGGTAAGTATCATTACTACTATCCCGTTTTAAAGGAAAAGGAATACAGCGTTGACGAGTCAAAAACCTTTCTGTCTAAGATGTTCGGCGGGTCGCTGCGCAACATGGTCGCGTCGCTTTACGAAAACGACGCGCTGTCGCGCGAGGACATTGACGAGCTGCGCAAATTACTTGATACGGAGAAATAACAATGTCTGAAATACTGAAAACGGTGTTGCTTTTAAGCGCTTTCGGGTCGGCGATAATCATACTGCTTTCGGCTTTGAAGCCGTTTACGTTTAAACACTTTTCGGCAAGATGGCAGTATTACGTATGGCTTGCGGCGATGATATGTATGCTTGTCCCGTTTTGGAAAATTGTACCGCGAAGCGGCGCGGAAAAAATTGCGCCCAATGTCGGCGTGACCCGCGCCTATCCTGCGCAAAGCGGTACGGACACAAACACGGACGCCGACACACAGTCACCGCCCGCCGTAACCGACAGAGAGCCGATTGAGTACCGCGAGATTCCTATCGGCGCGAAAAATCGTATACGCGTGTACGATTTAGCCTTGTACGCGTATCTTACGGGCGTGGGAGTGTTTATACTGCTAGCCTTCGGGAATTACTTCGTGTTTCTTTTTAAAATGCGCCGTGACAGCGTTGACCTTGCACATAGCGGCGCGTTTGAGGAGGTAAAGCGCTCTCTTAAAATCAGACGCAATATCCGTATCAGGCTTTCAAGCCGCAGCCTCTCTCCGATGCTCGTGGGTACTTTTTTCCCGGTAATATACCTGCCCAAAACCACGGCTGACGGCGACGCGGAAAAAATGATATTCGCCCACGAGCTGACGCACTACAAGCACGGCGACTTAATATATAAGCAGATAGCGCTTATTGTGAACGCAATCCACTGGTTCAATCCGTTCGCGTACCTTATGAGCGCGAACGTGTCGCAAGCGTGCGAGGTGTACTGTGATATGACGGTTGTAAAGGACATGGACGAGGCGGATAAAACTATGTATATGGAAACTATTTTGGATATGTTGGATAAAGGAGGAATGTAAAATGCTTCAAAAATTTTTTACAACACAGATGAGCTCGAGCGGCAGAGAATTACAGGAACGTTTTATAAAAATGCGCTCGTCGTCGGGCAGACGCGCAAAAATAATGTCAATGCTTATGGCGTGCGCAATAACGCTCTGCGCGTCGTTCGCTACGGTGGTTATGGCGGCTGTCGGACCTGACGGCTTGGAGCATTGGACGCAGAATGAGCTTATATACCGCGACGGCGTGGGCTTCAGCGTAAACGTCAGCGGTCAGAACGTGCCTGCGTGGGTCACAAACGAGGTAGCGGGTGACGACGGAAATGTCAATATTACGATAACCCGCTACGAAACGCGCGACATGAAAGGTGAGGTAAACGATGAGCAGCTTATAGAAATGAGCGGCGCAAAGGGCAAGGTAGGGCTTGCGTGCGGTCAGTACGGAATGCTCGGAGAAACGGCAAACACAAACGGAATTTACGAAACCGAAATAAATCCTGACATTTTAAATTACAAATACAGTACGGAATTTGTTTTTCACGGATTTAACAACCCCGGATTTTTCTTTGACAGTTTGCCGATTTCGACGCTGATTAAGAACGACAGGTTGGGTAAACGTGTAGATGTTCATTTCGGTATTGATGAGAATAAGAAGATCCGCGCGGCGTATGTTATGTTCTGCAATTCGGATAAAAACGACAATCCGACGGACGACGTTTTCTCCGTTATGAAAACGGAATCGCTGTCCTACGACGGAGGCTTTGAAACGTCGTATATAAACGACTGCACGAGCGAAGCGGACAGAAATCACTATTTTATGCGCTACGAGGACAACTACGTAAACACACCCTGCGACGGTATCAGCTTCGAGATAAAGGACGCGTCGGCGCAAAACGGTATAGTAATTCGCTCGGACGTAACGCGCGCGGAAGCGGCGCATATCAGCTATGACGTATATAATAAGAACGGCAGAGATGTTTCGTATGACAGCATTGCGAACGGAAGCGGCGTCTACACGACGCTCACGCCGTGGCAGTGGAAGAATTATACGATAGACCTTGCCGATACGTCGGACAGCTTGTTAAGCATGGAGGAGGATTCGGACGAGCCTGTAAGGGCTGTGAATTTAGACGAACAGGTGACATTGAAAGGCGAGCCTGCGTTATTTACAACGGTTGACGAGCCGAAAAACCACTTCGTAAGCGGCGAAAGGTACAAGGTATGCGCAGTCGTATTTGACAAGGACTATACAGTTCTCTATCGCTGGCAGCAGTACGTGACAATGAAATAACGCTGCCGATATGAAAAAACGCCCCTCGGGGCGTTTTTTTGTTTTCCTTGGATACAGACGCTTTTTTGGTTGTGCTTTGACCATGTTTTTTGCGACAGAAAATAACAAAAGGCAGCGCAAACGCTGCCCTGCGGTTTTGTTTAATAAAAACCTGTATTTATCCAATTGGAATTTCCATTTCTGTGAGTTGGGTGCCATGATGATTAAATACTTTTACTGTAATATTGCCGTCACTATCCGAGTCAAAGAAAAATCCTGTTGTACATGTTTCGTTAGGCGAAATTTTTTCATTTCTAAATTTATCTATTTGATTTAAACTCGTATATGCCGCGGTTGGTTCTAATTCTCTGCCGTTTTGGTAAGCGCGCATTGTCAATACCTCATCCAAACATTGTTCTTTGTCGCTTTTATTTGTATATTCACAGCTTATTAGCGCACAGGCATATTGCTTATACCTATAGTCTAACCCATAATATCTGTATTTGCAATCGGTTATCTTTACATGTGCATTTCCCAGTTCAACAACACCCGGTTCGTTAGATTGATTGGGATTGGCTTCTCCCGTTAAATTATAAGTAACTTCCGATGACTTTCCTCTTGATGTTACTCTTATCGTAACAGGCGATGTTTCATCTTCCAACATAAAATTATAATATGTCAAATAAGAATATCCGCGTTGAACATTTGTAGATTTATCTTTTACATCATTAGACAAGAGTGTGGTTGTTGTATTTCCGGTAGGTGCATTAAGCTCAAATCCATTTTGAAAAGCTTTCACTTGACCGGACATAAACATGCTGGTTTCTTGTATTGACAGGTTCTGAAACTCACAGTAAACCGTTATTGCTTTTAATACTTCTTGAGTTGTTTTGCTTTTTACACTGTTAAGGGTGTAATCTTTGATCTCTATACGGGCATTGGGCGTTAGAACAACACCGTCAGCGGCAGGTGTTGCTTCTGTTGATTTTTCCGTTGAGGTTTCGCTTTTACATGAGCAAAGCGAAACAGATAGAATAATTGCTAAGAATAATGCCATTATCTTTTTCATGATTTTTCCTCCTTTTAATCGTGTTCATTGTTTACGGCATGGCAACCGTTTTTTATCCGAACATCCTTTTTCAATTACGCGAATTACCCCGTTCACGGCACGCGGCAAGCCAAAACCTCCTTTCCGCAAAATCCGCGCATAAAAAATGCGTGGCACAAACCCGCGCCACGCATAAAAACGCGGCTTAGATTCAATGTTACCACACATTTTTTGTTACCATATCAGAAACACTATAGAGTATTATTTATCATAGTCAAAGCATTCCAATATTTAAGCCGACGCTTTTTACAAAGCTTAGCTTTGACATGATAATAGAAAAATACGCAAAATACAGATATTCAAAATCGAATATCTAAAATTGAATATTAAAAAATAATACTATATAAGCTGTTATATAGTAACAAAAAATAATGTGGTAATTTCATTATACCACATTTCACATATAAGTCAATAATCAACGATGTCAAAAAAGCAAAAAGATTAAAAATCATCTTTCTGCTTTTTGAATACCATTTTTTACTGTTTTATCTCACGCCCCACGGGGCGTTTTTTACTTTAGTAGCTCACTCCAGCTTTTTATATATCTGTCCGCGAGGGAGATAAGCGTGTCGGTTTCGTCGGCGTTGGTATCGTCATAGACGGCGCACGTTTTAAAGCCGCCCTTTTTCGCGCCGCTTATACCCGCCGTTATGTCCTCATACACAACGCACTCCTCGGGCGGCACGCCGATACGCTTCGCCGCGAGCAAGTACACGTCGGGATTCGACTTATTCACGCCCACCTCCCACGAAAACGCGCAAGCGTCGATGCACTGCCACACTCCGAGACGCGTGAACGCTTTTTTGCAAAGCTCCTCGTACCCCGACGTGGCTATAGCTATCTTAACTCCGCCGGAGTGGAGCTGCTTTAAATATTTGCCCGCGCCCTTTTTAAGCGGCAGCGTCGTTTCGTAATGCTTCGCCGCCATACCCTTAAGCGCGGCAAGCACCTCGTCGACCGACTCGTTAAGCCCAAGCTCGTCTATCATAAGCGGTATCGACTCGTCGAGCGTTAGCTCCTTAAATGCAAGCGCTTCCTCGTCCGTAAGATGCACGCCGCGCTGTCTGTAGAATTCAATCAGCACGTCCCACCACACGGACATGGAATCGAGAAGCGTGCCGTCAACGTCAAAAATTGCTCCGCGCATATGATCACCTCGTTTTAATCATTTTCGTTTTTTGTATCGGTAAATTTTTTAATTGCGGTAAGCCTTTCCCTAAGCCCGGTGAACCGCTGCTTGAACTGGTTGTTAAGCGTCATGTTCCTCACCGTTTTTTCACTGCCGACGAGCACTACCATATCCCGCGCGCGCGTCACGGCGGTGTAGAAAAGGTTGCGGCTCATAAGCATGGGCGAGAACGAGCAGACGGGCATAATAACTATCGGAAATTCGCTGCCCTGACTTTTATGAACCGTAATCGCGTACGCGAGGTCAAGCTCGTCAAGATTCGCGAACGGGTACTCCACGGTTTTATCCTCGTCAAAAACTACAGTCATATACTTGTCGCGCACGGATATGCTTTCTATAATACCCATATCGCCGTTAAAAATTCCGGCGCCGTCCTCGCCGCCCTCGCGCGTGTATATCATGTCGTAATTGTTCTTCGTCTGCATAACCTTGTCGCCGACGCGGAAAGTCGTGCCGCCGTAAACGTGCTGCGGTCTGCGCTCGTCGTAAGGATTTATATGCGACTGTAAAAGCTTATTCAAAGCCACCGTGCCGGCAAGCCCCTTTTTGGTGGGCGAGATTACCTGTATCGACGTGAACGGGTCTGCGCCGTAGCTTTTCGGCAGACGCGAAACAAACAAATCAGCCACGGTCGCGGCGCTGTCCTCGGGCGTACGTCGGCGCAGAAAGAAAAAGTCGCCCGTGCGCGACATAAGCTCCGGCATTTCGCCGCAGTTTATCCTGTGCGCGTTGACTATTATAAGACTTTCCTCCGCCTGCCTGAAAATCCTGTTAAGCTGTATTACGGGTATAGTCCCGCTTTCGATTATGTCATGGACTATATTACCCGGTCCCACGGACGGCAGCTGGTCTGCGTCGCCCGAGAGAATGAGGCGCGCGCCGTACTTTACGGCTTTGAGGAACGAGGACATAAGACTGACGTCGATCATACTTACCTCGTCAAGTATTATCACGTCTGCCGACAGCGGATTTTCCTCGTTGTGCGTGAATATATTGTACCCCTCGGAACTGCGCTGCGTACCCAAAAGGCGGTGTATAGTCTTTGCCTCGCAGCCCGTAACCTGACTTAGGCGTTTTGCGGCGCGCCCCGTCGGGGCGGCAAGCGCGATTGACAGTTTCATCTCCTCCAAAAGCTTTATTATCGTGTTTATAGTCGTCGTCTTACCCGTGCCGGGACCGCCCGTAAGCACCATACAGCCCGTGCCGAGCGCGGTAACGACGGCGCCGCGCTGCTCGCTTTCAAGATAAGTCCCCGTTTTTTCCTCCAGCGCGTCAATCGCCTTTTCAGCCTGCGCCTCCGTCATCTTAAATTTCTGCGCGCTGTTTGATATTGCTATAAGCCGCCGTGAAATGTAATACTCAGCCTCGTAGTATTCGTACAGGTAGTACGCGTCGGTATTTTCCACATTGTCTCGGAATATGTCCTTTGACGCGATAAGCTCGGCGATTGCCGCTTCAACCTCGTTTTCCTCCACCTTTAACGTGTAGGCGGTATGCTCTATAAGCACGGTCTTGGGCAGATATACATGCCCGTTCGTGTAAGCTGCGCCGCGCAGTATATTTTTAATTCCTGCCTTTATCCGCACCGCGCTGTTTTTGGGCATACCCATATTGAACGCGATTGCGTCCGCGGTCTTGAACGCGATACCGTCCACCATATCGACGAGTATATACGGATTTTTCCGTATCATATCCACCGCGCCCGCGCCGAGCGCGTTATGCGCCTTTACAGCCATATTCGCGGATATTCCGTACCGCTGCAAAAACATGACGATACTCTGTACCGACTGCAGCTTGGTAAACTCCTCGCCGATTTTTTTTGCCTTTTCCTTGCTGATACCCTTTATTTCAGACAGCTTTTCCGGCGACGAAAGCATTATGTCCAAAACCTCGCGCCCAAAATGCTCAACAAGCTTTTTCGCGGTAGCCTCGCGTATACCCTGTATTATACCCGAACCGAGGTAGCGTATAAGCGACTCCTCATCCGACGGCAGCACGCGCTCAAAGTACTCCGCCTTAAACTGTTCGCCGTAGTCGGGGTGAGTTACCCACGCGCCCGATAAAGACACTCTTTCGCCCTCGGTAAGAAACGGCATATACCCGGTCGCTGTAAAAAGTCCATCCTCCGCGCTGTCTATACCGCATACGGTATAACCGTTATCGGGATTTGAATATATTATTTCTTCAACTGTTCCCGTTACTGTAATTATCTCATTCATTCCTTTAACTCCGTGACTGTGATTTTTCCGTCCGCAAGCCCCGTCACTTCGCCGCCCGCCGACAATATATAATTAATGTAGTCTATATGCTCCCGTCTTATCGTCTCACCCGTGTATATTACGGGTATTCCCGGGGGATACGCCGCCGCCGACACGCACGATACGCGCCCCTCGGCTCTTTCAAGCGGCAGCTTCACGCGCTCGGCAAAGAACGCGTCACTCGGCGAAAGCGTTTGATTGCATGGCGGCGGCGGTAAGACGCGCTGCACGTCCGCGCCCGACGCGTCCGCCGACACGATTTGCGCGATTGCTTTTTTAAGCGCGTCAAGGTCGGAGGACGTGTTCGACGGCGTTACTATAAGCACGATATTGCAAAGGTCAGCCATTTCAACGTCTATACCTTTTTTTGACAACGCGCGGCTTACCTCGAATCCCGTCATACCGAAGCGGGAAAAATTAAGCACAAGCCGCGTCACGTCGTCGCTTTCAAATACTTTCACGCCCGCGCCGCGTATTTCCTCTTTAAATTCCCTGCACATATCATATGTCCCGCTCCACGCGTTACCTTTCGCAAGCTCGCCGCGCGCCGTATCCGCTGACGCGGCTATGACGTAAGACGGACTTGACGACTGGAACATTGTAAGCGCCTCGCGCGTCCTGTCCCTGTTTATCAGCGAGCCGTTTAGGTGCAGATACGCCGCGCCGGTAAGCGCGTTAAGAGTTTTGTGGGCGCTGTGGCACACCGCGTCCGCGTACCTTACAGCCGTTTCGGGAAAACGGCTGTCCGCTACAAAGTGCGCGCCGTGCGCCTCGTCAACGAGCAGCGGTATACCCTTGTCGCGGCACTCGCCCGCAATGACCTTAATATCCGAGCACACACCGTAGTAATTCGGCGACGTGACCATAACCGCGTCCGTATCGTCCGTTATGTACTCTTTCACGCTTTTTGCGCCGAGCGGCACGCCAAACTCACCGTCAATTTCTTTCGGGAACACGCGCACGCGTATTCCGAGCAGCGCGCACGCGTTTATGACGCTTTTATGGCAGTCGGCGGACGCGAGCAAAAGACCGCCTTTTTTTACCGCGCCGCATATCATGGACTGCACCGCGGCTGTCGAGCCGCCTGTAAGGATAAAGCTTTCGCCGCTGCCGTACAGCTCGGACAAAAGACGCTGCGCGCTTTGGACGTACTTGCCGCCGCAGTGCAGATTTTCCGTCCCGCTAAGCTCCGTAACGTCGAGGGACAGCAGGTCGTTTTCAAGTCCTCTGCCGCCTTTGTGACCCGGCATTGCGAACGATATTCTGTTTTGCGAGACGTAGCTTTTAATACGCTCGTAAAGCGGCGCGCTCATAAGATCCCTCCTAAAAAATCCGTTACTGTATATTATATAAAATTTTTTGCGCTGTGTAAAGTAAAAAGCCGTTATAAAATTGAAAAACGGATAAAAGTGTGGTAAAATATCGGTAGAAAAAGTTAAGGAGGAAATCGAAATGAATGTATACGACGCGATAATGACGAGAAGAACCATAAGGAAATTCGAGCAAAGAGAGGTGGCGCGCGAAAAGCTTGTAAAGCTCATAGACTGCGCGAGAGTAGCGGCTTACGGCGCTAATATGCAGCCGCTCAAATTTGCGGTCATAGACGATAAGGAAACGCTTAAAAATATCTACCCGTTCACGAAATGGGCGGGCGCGCTGGCGGACGGAGCGCCAAGGGAGAACGAGCGTCCCGCCGCGTACATAGCGGTACTGGGGGATAGGAGTATTAAGTCGGGCGGCGTTTTCGAAGTCGAAGCGGGCGCGGCTGTCACAACCATGATGCTTGAAGCGGTGGAAATGGGACTCGGTACCTGCTGGCTCGGCGCGATTGACAGAGCGGGCATAAAGAAGCTGCTTAAACTTGACGAGAAATTTGACGTGGCGTACCTGCTCGCGGTAGGCTATCCTATGCAGAAAAGCCGTATGACGGAGATGAAAAACGGCAGCGTAAAGTACTTCGAGAGCGAGGACGGCACTATAAACGTACCGAAACGTCCGCTCGACGAGGTGATTGTAAAATTATAAGCATATCGGGGGCGGCTCGCTTTCGCCGCCCCCGCTTAAAAAATTTCAAAAAAACACTTGACACTTTGTTTTTTCCGTGGTATAATACACGGGAAAATAAAACAAGCAGAACGGATCCGTTCTCGCCGTCAGCTAAAAGCGACGCGGCAAATACAGACTTACCTAAGGGTATTTTTGTGTACGGAGGCGTTTTGCGTCCGTTTTTTAATGTTCTTAAGGAGGGATTAACCATTAGTAAGAATGATTTGCAGATTAACGAACAAATCCGTGACAGCGAGGTGCGCGTCGTTTCGGCGGACGGTCAGCAGCTTGGTCTGATGAGCGCGAAAGAAGCGCAGGAAATCGCTTATGAAAAGGGAATGGATTTGGTCAAAATCGCGCCGCAGGCAAAACCGCCGGTATGTAAGATAATGGACTACGGCAAGTATAAGTTTGAGCTTAACAAGCGTGAAAAGGAGAACAGAAAAAATCAGAAAACGGTAAACATCAAAGAGGTCCAGCTTTCTCCGTCCATTGACACGAACGATTTTAACACGAAGTGCAACCACGCTGTAAAGTTCCTAAAAAAAGGTGACAAGGTAAAGGTCATCGTGCGTTTCCGCGGACGTGAATTAAGTCATTCTCAGATTGGTTACACCCTGCTTGAGCGTTTTGCCGAGCAGGCAAAAGAGGCGGGCAGCATAGAGAAGCCCGCGAAGCTTGAGGGCAGGAACATGATAATGTTCCTCGCGCCGTTATCATAATATAATTTTTAAATTCGGAAGGAGTGTAAACTATGCCTAAAATAAAAACACACAGAGGCGCAGCAAAAAGATTTAATCTTACAAAGAACGGTAAGGTTAAGATGAACAGAGCATTCAGAAGACACATTCTGAACAAAAAGACCACAAAGAGAAAAAGACATTTGAGAAAACAGGCTTACTGCTCAAAAGCGAACGCGGCAGTTATCAAGAAGCTGATTCCTTACAAATAATTTGAAAGAGAGGTAAAAAACCAATGGCAAGAGTAAAAGGCGCATTAAATACAAGAAAAAGACATAAGAAGATATTAAAGCTTGCTAAGGGCTTCCGCGGCGCGGAGAGCAAGCAGTTCAGAGTCGCCAATCAGGCTGTTATGCGTTCGATGCAGAACGCGTATGTGGGCAGAAAAAGAAGAAAGAGAGATTTCCGTCGTCTTTGGATAACGAGAATATCTGCTGCCTGCAAGATGAACGGTATGAACTACTCGACGTTTATGAACGGTCTTAAAAAGGCGGGTATCGAGATGAACAGAAAGATGCTTTCCGAAATCGCTATCGCGGACGCGGCGGCATTCTCAAAGCTTGTTGAAACAGCCAAAAACGCGCTGTAATTTTGAATACCATAGAGCGGAGACGAACTCTCCGCTCTTTTTACACGTTAAAACGGGGTTTACAATCACGGGTATTTGTGGTATAATTTCGGTAGAATATATTACGGAGATAAGAGACATGAGCGAGCAAATATACACGCCACAGCAAATAAAAACAATATTGCGTCCCGTGTTTGCGGACCACAACGTAAAAAAGGCAATCCTTTTCGGCTCATACGCAAAGGGCTTGGCGAAGCGCAACAGCGACGTCGACATCCTTGTTGATAGCGGCTTGAAAGGTCTTGCTTTTTTCGGCTTGCTTGAAGACGTGACGACGAGCCTTGAAAAAAATGTTGATATGATTGACGTGTCACAGCTCGCCGAAAATTCCGAAGTAGACAGGGAAATAGCAAAAAGCGGGGTGCTGATTTATGGACAGTAAAGACAAACCTAAATTAAAAGACGAATTAAAGAAATACATTTAAAAAGCGTATCGTCGATACGCTTTTTTCACGTTTTACCGCTCCATTTTCCAATACTGCACGCTGTAAGGCGGGAGTACGCTGCCGCCGCCGAAGTCGTGCGTTTTGCCGGTGATCAAATCAACAGCCAGACCGCAGCCCGCGTCAAAATGCGCCGTAACGGGGCTGTCCATGGCGTTGATTGCGACCATAACTCGCTCACCCTCGCATTTGCGCTCAAATATGCAGTAACCGTTTTGCAGCACCACGCTGCAAAAATCGCCGTAGCAAAGCGCCTTACTGTTTTTATGCGCGTTTGCAAGCTTTCCGATAAACTCGGCAAGCTCGCTTTCCTCGGGATTTTCAAAGCACGCTCGAAGCGCTGGGTCGCCCTCGCTTTTATTCGCTTTCGCGCCCCACTCGCTGCCGTAGTACACGCACGGGATACCCGGCATACCGAATATCATACCGTAGGCAAGCGGCAGATGCTTTTCGTTCGTTAAAATGCTTGCTATGCGGGTCACGTCATGGTTATCGACAAAGCTCAAAAGATGCTTGCCCTTGTAAAGCGTCCACTGCTCGGGACCGAACTGCCTTAGGAGCGAGTGTACTATCTCAAACATATTCATACTGTTAAACGACGAGTAAACGCCTTTATAGCACTCATAATTTGTGCAGCTGTGACACATCTCGTCATTGACAAATTGATTGTAATCACCGTGCAAAAGCTCGCCGATAAGCACAAAATCCTCCTTAAGTCCGCTCGTGAATGAGCGCAGACGCTTTAAAAAGTCCTTGTCGAGGCAGTATGCCACGTCAAGCCTCAGTCCGTCAATCTCAAACTCGTCGATCCAATACTTAACCGCGTCAAAGATATGACCTATAACCTCCTCATTGCGTAAATTTAACTTTACGAGGTCGTAATTACCCTCCCAGCCCTCGTACCATAATCCGTCGTTATACTGTGAGTTGCCGCTGAAATTGATATAAAACCAGTCGCGGTAGCGCGAGCTTTCGCGGTTTTGAAGAACGTCCCGAAACGCCCAAAAGCCTCTGCCCACATGATTGAATACTCCGTCCAAAACGACTTTTATGCCGTTCTTGTGAAGCGTGGAAACGAGAGACTTAAAATCCTCGTTCGTGCCGAGACGGCAGTCTACTTTTTTGTAATCGCGCGTATTGTAGCCGTGAGTGTCCGATTCAAATATGGGCGAAAAATATATCGCGTTCGCGCCCAAATCCTTTATATGTCCTATCCAGCCGTTTACCTTGGTAATTCTGTGCTTTAACACGCCGTCGTTCTCGTAAGGCGCTCCGCAGAAGCCCAAGGGATAAATCTGATAAAATACGCTTTCATATGCCCACATACGCTTGCCTCCTTATGTATTTAATAATAGAAGTATACCATTATTCTGTACAAAAAGTCAATATTTATCATTTTATATTTACAAAGCTTGTCGTATATGATAAAATATAAGGCATAAAATCAATAAAGGACTGATAATTGTTATGGGAAAAACTGCGGTATCGGCAGTGATAATTATATTTTGCGTGTTTATGCTCGCGTGGCGGGCAAAAATATCGGGCAGGGGAGACTTCTTTGAAAATTACTTCTCCGTTTCGGAGACGCGCTCAATCAAGGGCATGTGCGCCGTGTTCATATTGCTTAGCCATTTATGCACGTACCTTGGCGACACATTCAAGTCACTTTACGCCTTCAAGTATGTCGGCGCGATTATGGTAGCGGGATTTTTCTTCGTGTCGGGCTACGGACTGCAGTACGGACTTATGAATAAAAAGGACTATCTTCGCGGATTTTTCAAAAAGAGAATGCTTTCGATTGCCGTCCCGTATTATATTATAAATATCTTCTATATTGTGACGAATCATATGGATTTGCGCGGTATTCTTATTTCGCTTACCGGCTACAACCTGTGGTTCGTTATGGCGATAGCGATATTCTATATAGGCTTTTACATATGCGGCAAGCTGTTTGTGCAGCGGCGCGTGCCGATTGCAATGACGGTGTTCGTGCTGCTTTACATGGTTGTAATGAACAGACTGGGCTTCGGCTTTTGGTGGTACAATTCGTGCCTCGCGTTCGCGGCGGGAATATGGGTGTGTCACGGCATGAAAGCGTTTACGGAATTTTTCCAAAAACATTTCTTCCTCAAAACGCTGCTTCTCGCGCTTATATTCGCGTCAAGCTACGCGTATTACTGTATGCACGCGAACGACAGGACGTTTCTCCTGTTCGCTTTGTCGGTAGTAAGCACAACGTCGTTCCCGCTGCTGCTTGCGGCGCTGTCAATGAAGATTCAGATTGGCAACCCGATACTTAACTTCTGCGGAGACATGTCGCTGGAGCTGTATCTGACGCACGCGCTGTGGATATCGTGGCTTAGAATGGGATTTTGGTATAATATCGCGCCGGCGCTTTTCGATAAGGACGCGGTGTACTTTGCCGCGATTATAGCCGGTACGGTGCTGATGTCGGTACTGGTACATAAGCTGTCGGGATTTATATTGAAGCCCGTCTCGCAAAAACCGAATAAAAGTGTTGAAAAAAGCGCAAAGCTGTGATAAAATACGTAGGTATGAAAATTAAAAAGGAGTTTTAATTATGTCAGGACATTCAAAATGGAGTACAATTAAACGTAAAAAGGGCGCGAATGACGCGCAGAGAGCGAAAATATTCACAAAAATAGCGCGTGAGATAATCGTCGCGGTAAAGGCGGGAGGCCCCGACCCGGACAACAATTCGAGCCTGAAAGACGCGATAGCTAAGGCGAGAGCAAACAATATGCCGAGCGACAACATAAACAGAACAATCAAAAAAGCCGCCGGCGATACCGACGGCGATAACTACGAGAGCGTAACATACGAGGGCTACGGCCCCGCGGGAGTTGCCGTAATTGTGGACGCGCTTACCGATAACAGGAACAGAACGGCGGCGGACGTGCGTCACGCGTTCGATAAGAACGGCGGTAATATGGGTCAGACGGGCTGCGTAAGCTTTATGTTTGACCGTAAGGGCGTTATCGTCATAGCAGCCGAGGACGGCGACGACATAGACGAGGAAGCCGTTACGATGGACGCGCTCGAGGCGGGCGCGGAGGATTTGGAGGTTGACGAGAATATCGTCGAAATCACCACTGACCCGAACGAGATGGGCGCTGTCCGCGATATGCTCGCGGCGAAGTACCCCGTATCGTCAGCCGAGGTAAGCATGGTTCCCCAAACCATGACGCAGCTTACCGACGAAGCTCAGATTGCGGCAATGACCAAGCTTCTCGACATGCTTGAAGATAACGACGACGTACAGAATGTATATCATAACTGGGATATTGAAGAATAACAGCCATGAATAAAAAAGTAATTAACTTGTTAAAAAACAGATGGGCGCTGCTTGTGTTCGCGCTTATAAGCGGCTGCGCGTACTACGCGGTCATACTGAGGTTCATATTGGCGAACACGAGCGCCGGCGGCGGACTTTTGGGATTTTTCTTCTTTCCGCTTATAATTTGCGGCGCGGCGCTCATTCTGATAAAAATAATAAGACAGTGTATTGACGACGGACGCGAGAGCGCCGCCGCGGCGCTGTTTTATCTGCACGTAATTTTTATAATTATCGCCGCCGTCTACGCGGTATCCATATTTGTTCAATAAAAAAAAGCCCCACGGGGCTTTTTTTATCTTTCGCATCTGCCGTATGTACGTGTTATATCGGCTATTTTTTTTGCCAATTTTTTCGTCGCGTCTCTTTTACCCATGCGCCACTGCCAGTTACCGCCGAGCGTGGACGGAATATTCATTCTCGCCTCGCTGCCCAGTTCCAAATAGTCCTGCATCTGAATCACGGCGGTATCGCTTACGCTCGCCATAGCGGTTTTTATCATACGCCATACAATATCGTCCTCGGTATCGAGATACTTTTTACAAAAATCAACTGTGTCCCTGTCAAGCTCCTTAAGCCAGCCGAGAATTGTGTCGTTGTCGTGCGTGCCGACGTAAACGACGCTGTTTTGCGTGTACGTGTGCGGCAGGTAATTACTCTCCTCACGCGGGTCGAACGCGAACTCGAGTACTTTCATACCCGGAAAGCCCGAATTACGCAAGAGATTATGCACGTCCTCCGTAAGGAATCCCAAATCCTCCGCTATGATTGGCAAATCTCCGAGCGCGTTTTTGACCGCGCCGAAAAGCTCCATACCCGGACCCTTGAGCCACTGACCGCGCTCGGCGGTCTTTTCACCGTAGGGAACGGAATAATAGCTTTCAAAACCTCGGAAATGGTCTATTCTTACTATGTCGTACAATTCCGCAGCCGCCTTGATTCTGTCTATCCACCAGCCGTAGCCAAGCTCCCTGTGACGCTGCCAGCGGTACAGCGGATTACCCCAAAGCTGACCGGTGGGCGAGAACGCGTCGGGCGGACAGCCCGCCACTGACGTTGGCGTTAAGTTACCGTCCAGCTCAAACAAATCGGGATACACCCATACGTCCGCGCTGTCCGGCGCGACGTATATCGGAATATCGCCTATAATTGATATACCTTTCTCGTTCACGTACCTTTTAAGCTTCTGCCACTGCTCAAAGAACTTAAACTGCAAAAACTCCCAGAACATTATGTCGTCACCGTGCGCCGAGCTAAACTCCCACAGCGCGTGCGAATCACGTTTCCTCAGTCCCTCGTCCCATTCAAACCACGACTTGCCGCCGTTCGCGTCCTTTATGCTCATAAACAGCGCGTAATTTGAGATCCACTTTTCATTTTTACGCAAAAACTCGTTAAACTCGCCCGGGACATTGCTTTTAAACGCGTTAAACGCCTTACGAAGCACCTTGAAGCGGTTATTGTAAATTGTTTCGTAATCTACGCTTTTACTGTTTTTTCCCCAATTTAAGGACGAGTAATCGCTTTTTTTCAAAAGCCCCTCCTCCGAGAGAATATCGAGGTCGATAAAATACGGATTCCCCGCGTTCGTCGAAAACGACTGGTACGGCGAGTCGCCGTAACTCGTCGGACCGAGCGGCAGTATCTGCCAGCACCGCTGCTTCGCCTCTTGTAAAAAGTCCGCGAACTTGTAAGCTTCCCTGCCCATCGTGCCTATGCCGTAGTCGGACGGCAGCGACGATATGTGCATCAATATTCCGCTTTTTCTCATATAATTATACCATACCTTCCCGCCCGCAAAATTTACTTCGCGTCGGCGCGGGCTGCCGATACGCGAAAAGACTATATAAGCTGTAAAATCACGTCGGGCTTGGGCGCTATGTAATCCGCCCCCGCTTTTATAAGCTCGGACCGGGTACGGAATCCCCAAAGCGCCCCAACGGACGTTATACCCGCGTTCTTCGCGGTGAAAATATCCACGTTCGTGTCGCCGACGAACAGACACTCGTCGGGCTTTACGTTAAGCTTCTTCATTATCTTCCTCGCGCCGTAAGGATTCGGCTTTGTCGGAGCGCCTTTTACCGCGCCGCAAACGACGTCGAAGTAGCCCTCGCCGAAAAAGCTGTCAAGCACAAAATGCGCCACGTTGTCGGGCTTGTTTGAGCATACCGCTATCTTAACGCCTCTTTCCTTGAGCGCGTCCAAAAGAGAGCGCATACCGTCGTAAACGTTCGTATCGTACAGCCAATCCTTTTCGTAATTTTCGTCGTAAACCGCGCCGACTTTTTCAAACATTTCGGGAGTGTCCGCGCCTCGCGCCGCGAGAATACGGTGAATGAGCTTATCGCGTCCGTCGCCGACATATATCTTGTAATCCTCAATGCTTACAGGCTCCATACCGTAAGCGGCGAGCGCCGTGTTACCGAAGTGCGCTATCGCCCGTATCGTATCGGTGAGAGTACCGTCGAGGTCAAATATACACGCTTTGATCTGTGACATATCCATATTTCCTTTCCGCCCGAGTTATACGCGCCGCCTGCGGGCAAGGCGCCGCCGCGCGTCTGTCGGGGCAAAATAACCCGCCTTTCTATTATATATCGCCGAAAGTATTATGTCAATGTGAATAGATTATGAATTTTTTAAAACACGCTTGATTTTTAAAAAAGTCTGTGTTAGTATATGTGTACAAAATTTTTTATACGGAAAGGAAAGTAAAATATGACTAAGAAACTTATCATCGCGGCGCTGGCGGCTGTGTTTGCGCTGTCCGCCGCCGGCTGCGCCCAAAAGGCGGATAACGTAGACTCCCAAAACGGCGCGGCGCGGACCGAAACGCCGCAGGAGGACAACGTATCGTATTCCGAGAACGTGGACATGGACAAGGTAGACGGTACGGAAGCGTCATCCTCGTCGGATAAGGACGAATTTGACGGCAAGCTTACAAAAGCGAACATTACGATCGAGGACGCTAAGGTTATAGACTATGAGGACGAAAAGGTCGCTGTCATATCGTTCAAGTACAAGAATACGGCGGACGAGAAACAGCAGTTCACAAGCTCGCTGCGCGCTCGCGCGTACCAAAACGGCGCGGAGCTTCGCCCCGTTGTCGTAAACGGCGTGGAGGGTATAGATTTGATGTCCCAGACGGAGTATGTCGATCCCGGCAAGACGATCACGGTCCAGCAGACGTATAGGCTTGAGGACGAGTCTGAAATGACGGTCGAGGTAGAGGATTTTGTCGGAGGAGAATCCATTGCCGACCCGCTGGTAAAGGTATTCACTTTCTGACGTGCCAGTATTCAAAATAGCCGCCGCCCTTTGCGGCGGCTTTTTTATGCCCCGCATTTTGCTTATTTTTTTATATATGAATTGAAAACGGCAAATATTTGTGGTAAAATAAGGTTAAAATAAAATAAGATTAATTTTAGGGAGGTATTTCGCATGAAATCAAAGGTATATTTTTCAAGAACAATATCACCCGAAAAGGTGCTTGAAATGTACAAAAAGCTCGGCAAAAAGCTTAGCGGCAATATCGCGGTAAAGATACATTCCGGCGAGGCGGGCAACCAAAATTTCTTAAAGCCGGATTTTTGGGAACCGATAGTCGATTATACGGGCGGTACGGTTGTGGAGTGCAACACGGCGTACGAGGGCGAGCGCGACACTACCGAAAAGCACCTGAGGACGCTTAAGGACCACGGCTGGACGGACGCGTTCAAGGTGGATTTGCTTGACGCGGACGGACCCGATATGGAGCTTGACATTCCCGCAGGCAAGCGTATCAAGAAGAATTACGTGGGTAAAAATTTGGCGAACTATGACTCCATGCTTGTCCTCGCGCATTTTAAGGGACATCCCATGGGCGGTTACGGCGGCGCGCTGAAACAGATTTCAATCGGCACAGCGTCGTCCTACGGCAAGGCGTACATTCACGGCGTTGGCGATACGAACGCGTTCTGGACGTCCGATCACGACTCGTTTTTGGAGTCTATGGCGGACGCGGCATGGTCGGTCGCGAACTATTTCAAGGACAATATCGTTTATGTAAACGTTATGTGCAATATGTCCGTTGACTGCGACTGCTGCGCGGTGGCGGAGGACCCGTGCATGAGGGATATAGGAGTGCTTATCTCACTCGACCCCGTTGCGATTGACAAGGCGTGCCTTGATTTGGTTTACGCCGCGGTCGACGACCCCGGTCAGGCGCACCTTATTGAGCGTATCGAGAGCCGTAACGGCGCGCACACCGTTGACGCCGCCGCCTCTCTCGGTATCGGCAGTAAGGAATATGAGCTTATCGAATGGTAAAAAAAGGGACGCGTCCTGAACAGAACCAGTAAAAACGGACAATAGCAAAAAAGAGCCTCCTATGGTATAATATAAAAAAACCATAGGAGGAAT
>CANQQW010000030.1 GCA_947626075.1 uncultured Clostridia bacterium | reverse complement strand
GCACATATCCGATAATCCCCGACCAAATCGAGGCGGGTACGTTTATGATAGCGGCTGCGGCGACGCGCGGCGACGTAGTAATTAAGAACGTCATTCCGCGCCACCTCGAAATAATAAGCACAAAGCTCATAGAAGCGGGCGTAAGGGTCAGCGAGGGCGAGGACAGCGTGAGGGTATGGGTCGAGGACGGCACCGTATTCAAGCGCATAAACTTCAGCGCGATGCCATATCCCGGCTTCCCCACCGATATGCAGCCGCAGCTTGTGACTTTTTTGACGACGATAAACGGAACAAGCACGGCGCGCGAGGGCGTTTGGGAAAACCGTTTCCGATACGTGAACGAGCTGAAACGCATGGGCGCGAACATACGCGTCGAGGGTAAGCTCGCGATAATCGACGGTGTTAAGACGCTTATGGGCGCGCACGTCAAAGCTACCGACTTACGCGCGGGCGCGGCTATGATCATCGCCGGACTTATGGCTGAGGGAACTACCGAGATAACCGATATTTACCATATTGACAGAGGTTACGAGAATTTTGAGGATAAGTTCGTGAAAATCGGCGGTGACATTCATCGTATTCAGGTAGTGGACGAGCTTAGCGACTGAATTTGAAAAATACAAAAGCCTGTCGGATAAAGACGGGCTTTAATTTTGGAAGAACGCGCGGAACGCGTAATAATATTGGGGGACGGAAAGGCACAACATGACTACATTTGTTTCACTTATAAGCGGCTCGTCGGGCAACGCTTCGCTCATATCCGACGGGCGCACACGCTTGCTCATAGACTGCGGTATGTCGGGTATAAAGCTCAAGGAGGCGCTTGCCGCCATCGACGTGCAGCCGGAGAGTATAAACGCGCTGCTGCTCACTCACGACCACATCGACCACGTAAAGGGGGCGGGAGTTGTGTCGCGGCGGTACAATATACCGGTCTACGCCACGGAGGGGACTCACTCGGCTATGGACGCGGGCAAAATAGCGGACGAAAACATAAAAATTATCAAGGACGGCGCCGCTTTCGAGGCGGGGTCGATAGGCGTAACTCCGTTCGCGATACCGCACGACGCGAAAGAGCCTGTAGGCTTTACATTCTCCGTCGGTGAGGAAAAGTACTCAATCGCGACGGACATAGGTAAAATGACGCGCGGTATTCTTGACAGCATCGCCGGCAGCAAAAAAGTACTTTTGGAGTCGAACCACGACGTTGAAATGCTGAAAACCGGCTCGTACCCGTTTCCGTTAAAGCAGCGCATTTTGGGCGACCTGGGGCATCTTTCGAACGAGAACGCGGCAAAGACCGCGCTGTACCTTGTTCAAAACGGCACGGAGCATATTATGCTCGGGCATCTGAGCAAGGAAAACAACCGTCCCGAAATAGCTATGCTGGAGACGTACAATCTTTTGAGCGCGTCGGGCGTGGACGTGGGCAAGGACGCGACGCTTCAGGTCGCGGACAGGTACAAAATCACGTCGTTTTAAAGGAGCAGCGAATGAATATAAATATAATCGCCGTCGGTAAAATCAAGGAAAAGTATTTTTCGGCGGCTGTGGACGAATACGTAAAGCGGCTTTCCCGTTTCGCGCGCGTTACGGTCACGGAAATCGCGGACGAGAAAATCCCGTCCGGCGCGTCGGAAAAGGAAAAGGAGAAAATCAAGAACACGGAGGGTGAAAGGATTCTTTCAAGGCTCAGTCCCGCTTCATTTGTAATCGCGCTTTGCATAGAGGGTACGGAGCTTTCCTCCGAAAAATTGGCGGAAAAAATAGCGGACGTGTCAAGAAACGCGTCCGATATTACGTTTATAATAGGCGGTTCGCTGGGGCTTTCCGACGCGGTAAAGGAGAGGGCGGCGCTGCGTCTCAGCTTCGGTCCCGTAACTCTGCCGCACCAGCTTATGCGCGTTGTGCTGTCGGAGCAAATATACCGCGCGTTCAAAATCAATAACAACGAAACGTATCATAAATAACGCGGTCGGCGCGGTTAAGTTAAAAACGGCGGGATTTTCATCCCGCCGTTTTCCGAATCGTTTACTTTATTGTTTACTTTTTTATCATCAGTTTTCTGTACGTCTTATTGCTCGACTTAAATACCAAATCGGGGTTAAATCGCTGTATAACCTGTATAATCTTAGTCAGATTCTTCGTGTCAAACTCAACGATAGGCATATAATAGCACTCGCGGTCGTATGTTTCCGCGTAGAATATATCCATGCTCGAAATCGTGCGTTTCCTGTAATAGTCCTTTGACGTTTCAAGCGCTTTAACGTTACCCGTAAACTCCATGTCCGGCTCGATATTCCTCTTTATGAAATTCTTGGTGCCTATAAGCACCGCGCTTATCTCGTCAAGCGGTATTTCGACAAGCTTTGTTTTGGCGGGTATGAACTCGCTCAGGATTTTAACCTTATTGTCGTAGTCATACGGCAGAAAGTCGTTCGACCAGTTTTTCATGTACAAGCTTTTCCTGTCCGTCATAATATACGTCGCGTAAACGGTGTTTATCCGTATAAGGACGTATGTGCCGGCAAGAATTGCGGCAATCAGCCACGCAACCGAAAACAGATAATTGCCCTTTATCAGATTGTAGATTATCATAACAAGCGCAAAGCACGACAGCAGCGTTACAAACGTTATTATAACCGTGTTTTTGCGCCTGTATGAGGCGGTTGTGCAAGCCTTTAAATCTGAAGCCATGTTTTATCTCCCCCTGTATTTTTTAATAAACGCGTCTCGCTCCCGCGTACTCGGCGCGGTAATAATCCGTGTCTATAGACTGATATTTTACAACGTCGCCCGTATGCGGAGCGTGAATCATCATTCCGTCACCCGCGTATATGCCGACGTGGTGGATATAGCCGTTCTCCTCGAAAAATACCAAATCACCCGGCTGAAGTTCGCTCCGGCTTACGCTTACGCCGTTCATAAACTGGTCCTCGGCGACGCGGTTCACGCTTATTCCGAGCGTCTCGCACACGTATTTGACAAGACCGCTGCAATCGAAGCCGTCGGGCGTTGTGCCGCCCCAAACGTAAGGTACGCCCAGGTATTTCTCGGCTTCGCTCACTATGGCGCCGCCAAGCGTGCCGTCATACGGGACGCGGCTGCTCGTCAGCGTCGGGTCGCCGGTCGTGTACGCGGGCTTGGAACGTCTTGACGCAAGCTGTCTGTAGCCCGTTGTGGATTTTACCTGCTTCTGTATGATTTTCTTCTTCTTGACCGTCTTGCCGTTTTCCTCGGCGTCAATAATCTCCTCGTCATAGAAGTAAAGAAGTCCAAGCTCCTCGTCCTCGTACACAAAGTAATATGTATCGTCCTTGTCAAGGATTATTTCGTTTATCACAGGCTCCGGCAGCTTAGTCTCAAAGCTTACGCAGTCCTGCGCTTTCTCCACCTTTGTGCCGCGTCTTAAGGCGGTCACGTAAAGGAAGTATTTACCCGGCAGCAAGCCGTTTATAACAGCGTCGTCCGCGTCCTCGACAATCTTGCTCGCGATAAGACCCTCGCCTTCTTTATAAAGGTCAACGTAGAAATCGTGGTACTTCTCCGACGCCCACGTTATTTCAAGGCGGTCACCGTCAAGTATTCCGCCGTTATACGGGGTCAGTATGTCAACTCCCGTGTCATAGGCGCTGCCGTAGCTTATAAGAACCTCGTCCGCGCTCATAGCCTCGCCGTCGGGAGTAATCGCGCTTACCGCGAGGCGGTAATCGCTGCCCGCCTCAAAAAGCTCGGACGGAAGAGTCATTACCGTTTCGTCGGTCGTTATGTACTCGTTTACGGCGTATTCGTCGCTTTCCACGTCAAACACTTCTATATGGTATTTCGTCGCCGTCTGCTTTTCAAGCTCGATTATGATGTCATCGCCTTCCTGATATCCGTCCTCGGTGCGCGGCGACACGATTACGGGAGCCGTAACCTCATCCACCTCAGTGAGAGAGTAATCCTTGCTTTCTATTTCAGCCGTCTGCGCCTCGCCGACGCTCGCTATCGTTTCGGTATCGGTCATTATGCACGCTTTGACCCCTCCCGACATATCCGTTACGGAATTTAATCCTATCGGCGTTACATACTGCGTATCCTGCGTCAGCACTTCGTTGTCCGCCTCCAAAAGCTGACGGTACACTGAAAATACGTCATAGCCCGACTGTGTGATTATATCGTCCTCATACTCCCGCCCCGCTTCCGAATGAACGGACGCGAGCCACGTATCGGCGCTCATCTCAGGATTTTCCGCGTAAATCGGGCGCGCGTGCTTCGCGCGGGACGCGTTTATCATGTCAAGAAGTATCATAGACTTTGAGCGTTTTATCGACGCGTCATCGTCCGTTCCGCGCGAACGCGGATTGTAGAGCACGCTGTCCACGCTGCCGTCGGGAGCCGCGTAAAATCTGTAGCAGTCATTGTCTATGTAGTCGGCGGTCATTGTGAAGTCGCTGCCGGAGGTAATTCCGTTAAAGTCAAAGGCGGCGCTGTTCGAGAAAACGGCGCATATTCTGTCCGCCTCAACGCCCGCCATAAAGAACGACGCGTAATCGGAGTTATACACGTACCATTCAAAGCCGTACTCCGTCTTGTCCACACGGTTGGGCAGTCCGAACACGTCAAGAACCGTCGCTATATTCGCGCCGACCGTTATGTCGTTTCCGTTTATTTTTACCGTCACATTCTGCGCGAAGCTGTCATATACGCTGTTTATAAGCCGTCCGCACTCCGCTTTTGAAAGCGGGTCGCAGGGATTTGTGCCGAATTTAGCCGTTATTATGCCGTGTTTCATCATAAACGCGTACGCTATTCTGTTCTCATCGTCGATATACGCGTTGTCGTAACATTCGTTAAGTATGGCGTCAGCCTCGTCGCCGTAAATTATATAGCTGTCGTTATAGCTTAATATCGTTTTGTAAAGTATGTTTATAAAATCCTGTTTTCTTATGTTCTCCTCTGAAAGGGCGCGCTCCGTATCCTCAAAATTCAGATATCCGAGCATCACGGACTTTAAAATATCTTCGTCAAGTCCCTCGTCCGCAAGCTCCTCAGGCACCCGCACCTCGCTGCCCGCAAGGCGCTCGTAAAGCTCCACGGCGTCCGAAAGCGCTTCGGTTTCCGACACGGGCGAGTCGGCAAACACCGTGAATTTTATTCTGTATGTACCCGAAGAAAGCATTACCGCCGTCGTTAAAACGCATAATAACACTTTTTTTATTAATTTCAAGCTCCTCACCCCTGTACATACCAATTCAGGGTATATTATATCAAATTTATACGCGGTTGTCTATAACGAAAATGTTAATTTTTTGTGACTGAAATTTAACTATATCCGAGAATTTTATTGACACTAAAAGGAAAATATTATAAAATATCATTATAACAGTAAGAAAATAACATTACCGCATAAGGAGATTGCATATATGTTTGATAAGCTTGAAGCGTTGGAGGAGCGGTTTACGTTTGTGTCGGAGAAAATAAGCGACCCCGAAGTGATTGCCGACCGCGACTCATGGCGCAAGTACTGTAAGGAACATTCCGACCTTACGCCCATCATAGACAAGTACAGAGAGTTAAAGAACGCGAAGCGCACCGTCGAGGACGACAAGGAAATGCTTGAAACGACGCAGGACAAAGAATTTGAGGAAATGATACGCCTCGAGATGGCGGAGGCGGAGGAAACCATTGAAAAGGCGGCGGAAGAATTAAAAATACTCCTCCTGCCCAAAGACCCCAACGACGATAAGAACGTAATTATGGAAATACGCGGCGGCACGGGCGGCGACGAGGCGGCGCTTTTCGCGGCTGACCTTATGAGAATGTACTCGATGTACGCCGAGAGCAAAAACTGGAAGATTGACATTCTAAGCTCAAATCCTACCGATATAGGCGGCTACAAGGAGGTCAGCTTCTCCGTGGAGGGACAGGGAGCTTACAGCCGCCTTAAATTTGAAAGCGGCGTTCACCGCGTGCAGCGAGTTCCCGAAACGGAATCGGGCGGACGCATACACACCTCCGCCGTCACGGTAGCGGTGCTGCCGGAGGTTGAGGACGTTGAGGTTGAAATAAACCAAAACGATTTGAGGATTGACGTGTTCCGCGCGGGCGGTCCCGGCGGGCAATGCGTAAACACAACCGACTCCGCCGTGCGTATCACGCATATACCAACAGGTATAGTCGTGTCCTGTCAGGATGAGAAATCGCAGCACAAGAATAAGGATAAGGCGATGAAAATACTGCGTTCGCGTATTTACGAGGTAATGGAGGAAAAACGCAGCAAGGAAATAGCGGACGAGAGAAAGTCTCAGGTAGGCTCGGGCGACAGAAGCGAGCGTATCAGAACGTACAACTATCCGCAAAGCCGCGTAACCGACCACCGTATAAACCTTACGCTGTACAAGCTCGAGCAGGTGCTCGACGGCGCGCTGGACGAGATAATAGACGCGCTTATAACGGCAGACCGCGCGGCGAAGCTCGCGGGCGCGCAAAAATAGAACAATAAGGGGGTTTTTACCCGTTAAAAAAGCTTATAAAGGAGGAAAAAAAATGGACAAATTCAGCAATTTAAAGGGAAAAACGGTCGTAATTACGGGCGGAAGCGGGGTACTTTGCTCGCATTTTGCCTACGCTTACGCCGAGCAAGGCATGAATGTGGCTGTGCTCGGGCGCACAATGGCGAAGCTTGAAGCCGTTCGCGACAAAATCAATGAGCTTGGCGGCAACGGTTTGGCGGTAACGTGCGACGTGGTTGACAAGGACAGCGTAATCAAGGCAAAAAAAGCCGTAAACGACGCGTTCGGCAAGGTTGACATACTCGTCAACGGCGCGGGCGGCAACCATCCGCGAGGCAATACGACGAAAGAATTTTACGAGGACGGAGATATGGAAAATCCCGACGTTGTTTCTTTCTTCGATTTGGAAAAGGACAACTTCAACTATGTGTTTGACCTGAATATCGTCGGCACGCTTATCCCGACGCAGGTATTTATGCCCGATCTGCTGGGCAGAAAGGGTACGTCGGTTATAAACGTGGCTTCGATGAGCTCGTATCACCCGCTTACGAAAGTAAGCGCGTACAGCGCGGCAAAAGCGGGTATCGCCAACTTCACGGAGTGGCTGGCGGTTCATTTTTCAAAAAGCGGCGTACGCGTGAACGCAATCGCGCCGGGCTGGTTCTTGACGGCGCAGAACAAGACGCTCCTGACAAACGAGGACGGCTCGCTTACGGAGCGCTCGAAGAAAGTAATCTTCCACACGCCTATGGATCGTTTCGGTGATCCCGACGATTTGGTGGGAACGATGCTTTACCTTGCCGACGACACGCTTTCGGGCTTCGTGACGGGCGCGGTAATTCCCGTTGACGGCGGATTCCAGGCGTATTTCGGAGTATAAGTTTTCCAAAGTAACAATAAAATGGACATTCGTTCCGATATTGCGAACATGAAATGCGGTCAGTTGAAATTTTTGAAAAAAATTGATTGGCTTGGTATTTGAAACAGATAAATAAACAGACAGAAAAACACCGCTTAAAACCTTGGTTTTAAGCGGTGTTTTGGTGGTACGCGATCAGGGGTTCGAACCCTGGACACCCTGATTAAGAGTCAGGTGCTCTACCAACTGAGCTAATCACGCATATCGTGCTTGTCTCAACGACGAATAATATAATAACATACGAGGGAAGATTTGTCAACACTTTTTTCAAAAAATTTATCCGAAAACGTATTCCGTCAGTATTATGCCCGCAAAAAAGCTCCGTATTCGCGCGGAGCCTTATTTTTAGTAGGAACGCGTATAATTGTAATGCTATTGTCTCCGTCTTTCAGACTGAATACGCAATATACAGCATGTACACAATAACTGTATCATAATTCCCCGACGCCGTGCAAATACTTTGTGTTTTTTAGCGCGTGAAAAAATATTCGGAGAACACACAGTTAAAGTTACTTTAAGCTAACAACGGCTCAAATAAGCCGAATACAGGTAATAACTTGATTTTTTATCATTTTTTTGAATTTTTTTGTTGCATATTGCTAAAAACAGTGATAAAATATTATTCAGCAATGTAAACAGAGTGTGCATTTGCTGTATTTTTATACACTCTGAGATAAGTTATTAAATTTTTAGAGGAGGTTTTTAACAATGTCATACGCACAAGACGTACTTGCACAGTTAAAAGAGAAAAACGCAAGCGAGCCTGAGTTTATCCAGGCCGCGACAGAAGTGCTAACATCACTTGAGCCGGTGTTTGAAAAACACCCCGAATACGAAAAAGCGGCGCTTTTGGAAAGAATAGTTGAGCCTGAGAGACAGATCATGTTCAGAGTTCCCTGGGTAGACGACAACGGCAAGGTACACGTAAACAGAGGCTTCAGAGTACAGTTCAACAGCGCGATAGGTCCCTATAAGGGCGGTCTCAGACTTCACCCGTCGGTAAACCTCGGAATTATTAAGTTCCTCGGTTTCGAGCAGATTTTCAAGAACGCGCTCACAACGCTTCCCATCGGCGGCGGTAAGGGCGGCTCGGACTTCGACCCCAAGGGTAAGTCGGACAACGAGGTTATGCGTTTCTGCCAAAGCTTCATGACGGAGCTTGCCCGCCACATCGGCGCGGATACGGACGTTCCCGCCGGCGACATCGGCACGGGCGCGAGAGAAATCGGCTACATGTTCGGTCAGTATAAGAAAATCAAGGACGTTTACGAGGGCGTTCTCACAGGTAAGGGTCTTACCTGGGGCGGCTCGCTCACAAGAACCGAGGCTACAGGCTACGGTCTTGTATATTACGCGGCTGAGATGCTAAAGGATCTCGGCACGGACTTCAACGGCAAGACAGTCGCTATTTCGGGCGCGGGTAACGTTGCCATCTACGCTTGCCAGAAAGTACAGCAGCTCGGCGGTAAGGTTATAACCGTTTCGGATTCAAACGGCTATGTTGTCGACGAGGAGGGTATCGACCTCGCGGCTGTTAAGGAAATCAAGGAAGTTAAGAGAGGCAGAATTAAGGATTATCTCAATTACAGACCGAACGCTAAGTACGTTGAGGGCGCGGGTCTGTGGCAGGCTGTTAAGTGCGACGTTGCGCTTCCGTGCGCTACGCAGAACGAGCTTCTTATCGACGACGCTAAGGCTCTTGTTGCGAACGGCTGTTTGGTAGTTGCCGAGGGTGCTAACATGCCTACAACTCTTGAAGCTACGGAGTACTTACAGCAAAACGGCGTATACTTCGCACCGGGTAAGGCTTCAAACGCGGGCGGCGTTGCTACGTCGGCTCTCGAAATGAGCCAGAACTCGCAGAGACTTTCATGGACATTCGAGGAGGTTGACGCGAAGCTCCACGACATCATGGTAACTATCTACAAGAACAGCGTTGCTGCCGCGAAAGAGTACGACCTCACGGTAGGCGGCAAGACAAACCTTGTTGCGGGCGCGAACATCGCGGGCTTCATGAAGGTTGCCGACGCTATGATGGCGCAGGGCGTTTGCTAATCGCAGATTAAAAGAATTTAATATAAAAAGAAAGTATCGCAAAACGGATACTTTCTTTTTTTGTCTATTCGCCGTTTAATCATATTCGGAACAAGTGGGTTTTAGGTTATCTCATGCGTTGAGCAGCGTAAGCAGTGGCTATTCTCAGGTGAAATTCATGTTGTTTATATAAAGACTGTTAAAATCCTCACACTGCGCGAGGGATATTTCCTTTGAAATTTCTTTTATATGCGCAATAGCCGCGTCCGCGCCGTGCTGTGAGCAGTATTTAACGCATCCGCCCAAAGCGCTGTTGCCCACCGATTTTGTTTTTCCCATAAACTCACGCGGCAATATTCCTATATTGCACGCCTTTTCCACCGAAAGACCATGACCGAAGCCGCCGGCGAGGTAAACGTTTGAAATGCCTTCGCTGTCTGTACCAAATATGCCCATAAGTATGTCTATTCCCGCTCTTACCGCCGCTTTAGCTGTCTGTATTTGCCTTATATCGTTCTGATTAAACATGATATTCTCCGTTAATTTAAAGCTTTTGCCATGCAAAAATCCCGTAGAATCAATTATATTCATATTTAAAAGCTCGGAAATAAGCTCAATAATACCCGTACCGCAAATACCTACGGGCGGTTTGTTGCCTATTGTTTTAATTGTATTGCTTTTTAAATTCACTCCGCATACCGCTCCGTCCACGCTGCCTGTGCCGCACGATATGCGTCCGCCCTCAAAGGCGGGACCCGCAGCCGCGGAGGCGGCTATAATACGCTTTCCGTTTCCTATAGCCATTTCGCCGTTCGTGCCGAGGTCTATAAACATATTTACACCGCTGAGCTTGTCGAAATCGAGCATATACAGTCCGCTCACAATATCTCCGCCAACAAAAGCGGATATTCCGCCGTATATTACCGTCTCGACGGGCGGCGCGGAGAAATCGGTCAGACGGTCAAAGGTAGTTTTTACGGTTTCCGTATGTTCCGCGCGAAACGGGTATTGCCCAAGCTCCGCGCAGGAGTAATTCATAAGCAGATACACCATCGTTGTATTACCCGCTATCACGATTTTTTTCACGTCGTGAAAATCTTTTGTGACCTCATTAAAGCCGCGCAGGAGCGTGTAGCGCATAAGCGAGGCAAGCTCGTCCCCTCTGCCTCTGTTTGCCGCGTCGATACGCGACAGCACATCTAAACCGAAGCGTCTTTGCGGATTTATAGTCTTATATGTCCTAACAGCGCCTTTGTCCGTAATAAGCTCAAAAACCACCGTTGTGGTTCCTATGTCAATACATACCGCAGCGCCGTCTTTTATTTTTCCCGCGTAATCATATTCGGACAATACCGCGTAATTGCCGTTTGAAACGCTTCTTCTCGGACAATCCGTATTCGGACATTCCGCGCAGTTATGCTCCGCGCGGAATACATCCTTATCGTTTGTAAGTTTTAGTATATACCCGAGGGTTTTTACGGGCGTGTACATAAAGGCATCTGTTATTCCCACTCCGTTTACGCCTGTTTTTTCGAGAATAGTCTTTTGCTCCGAGAGAGGAATGTCCTCAGGCGCGGCAAGGCGCGTTTCCACTCCGAAGCCGTCAAGCGCGCCGATTAGCTTTATTTTCGCGCCGAGCGCCTTGTCCGTTTCAAAGATACACTCGTCCGCCATAGCGTTCACGAGCAGACCGCGCATACCCTCGCCTTTGTCAAAAAATGACTTTGAGTAATCGCTTATTTCGGCGCCGAGAGTGAGCAGGCAATACGCCGTCATATCCTCAAAGGCAGCAACGGCAAAAGGTGAAATTAAATCGGTAACGGGCTTTAAAAGCTCGTCAAAATAATCGGAAACGACAGTGTATACGCTGTTTCCCTCAAAGCAGCCCAAGGATTTCAGCACGCGTTCCTTATTTATTTTCACCTTAAAATCTTTGATTTCAATTCTTTTCATAACCTCACCTGTACAGAAAACGGCGCAAAAAGATTAGAATAACTTGCTCGCTCTGTTAAAGACTTCCTCGGTCGAGGCGGACGCTTCCCTGTTCATACGTTTCAGTACTGCGGTGTTTTCTCCCGCGTTCCATTTGTTTACGCCGTATTCCGTGCCGACGGACAGCCTGTAACCGAGCTGCGACTTTACCGCGCCGTCAAGCTCGCTCGTATAAAAGCCGTATGGCCACGACAGCGTTACAACGTCGATGCCGGTGATGTTTTTAAGACGCTCGCCGTTATTTTTTATATCCTCTATTACCTCGTAAAATGAGTTCGGGTTGTTGTATATCCCGTCAAGCAGTTCTTTTGGCGTATGGTGGATCGAGTCGGTATGGTTCCCGATTTCCACCAGACCGCTGTGCGCCATTTCATAAACCTCGTCCGACGTGAGGTAGCCGTAACGGTCTATATACGAGCCGATAAGGTACATTGTGGCTTTCGCGTTGTACTTTTTAAGCACGGGGAACACATCGGTGTAAAAGTTCGAGTAGCCGTCGTCAAAGGTAAGGAGCAATATATTGCGTCCGTCCGTGTCCGCCGCGCTTGCCGACGCAAGCTCCGCCGCAGTCATCGTGATATAGCCGTTTGAAATAAAGTATCCTATATCCGCGTCAAGCGTGTCGGGAGATAGAGTATAATCGCCCCAGCGTGACGCGTCACGCGTAACGCTGTGGTACATAAGCGCCGCCACGTTGGCAGACGCGCTCGCCGCCGCCGGCATTGCCGTTACCGCGCAAAGCGCCGCCGCGGCAGCCAGCCTTTTCCATGCGCGCGCCATCAGAGCTTCGCGCCGCACTTTCCGCAAAATTTCTTGTCCGCATCGTTTTCTTTACCGCATACGGGACACACTATCGGCTCACCCTGAGCCGCGCTAAGCTGCGGAGCGCTTTTCTTCGGCTTCTTGCCGTACTCGTAAAAACCGGCGCGCAAAAGACCAAGAAACATCGGCGCGAACAGTCCGTAAATGAGAGACAAAAGCACGTTTATAATCAAAAACAGTATTCCGACATACGGAATAATCGAAAGCAGCGAGAGAATTATCGACAGGAACACATACGCTACGGTCGGCAGTATTACCGCGATGAACATATTGAGCTTAAGTCCTTTCGTATCCTCCATTGACTTTTTAAGCGCGTCCGTCGCGCTTATTTCCTTTTCCCGAAGCAAAATATACGGTGTGAAAGCGTACGCGAGCGATTTTATAAGCGCGATTACGGGTCCCGCTATCGGTATTAAGAACCACAGAAGCAGCCACAAATCTTTCCAGCACATACCGCCAGCGGTATGCGCGAAAGTCTTAAAATCGGTAAACGGTGAAAGAAGCGTTTTGCTCTCCGCCTCGGAGCCGTTATACACGCTGTAATACACAGCCGCAAGTCCCGCGGTAATCGCGGCGACTACGGGTATTGAAATAATCGGCACATTTACTCCCAAAATCGAAACTATGAACGAAAGCAGTCCGCCCAAAAGGGAAATTCCCCACAGACGAAACGGCAGTTTGCCCAAAATATAAAGTGTTCTCGAATAAATTCCTTTAATCATTATTTATCACCTCAAAAAATTATTTTCCTTGACCGTAGTACGCGTTCTCACCGTGCTTGCGGTAATAATGCTTATCCTGAAGCACTTGCGGCGCAGGTTTTACGTCGGGGTTTATCGCTTCGGTGTGCACAGCCATTTTCGCGACTTCTTCGAGCACAACGGCGTTATGCACCGCCTCGTGACCGTCCTTGCCCCACGTAAACGGACCGTGGTTCTTGCACAGCACCGCCGGAACAGCCTCGTAATCCTTATCCTTGAAGTAATCGACGATAAGCACGCCCGTGTTTTTTTCGTACCCTGCGTCGATTTCCTCTTTAGTGAGGTTACGGACGCAAGGCACGGAGCCGTAAATGTAATCGGCGTGCGTCGTTCCGTAGCAGGGAATATCGCGTCCCGCCTGCGCCCAGCTCGTCGCCCACGGCGAATGGGTGTGGACGATGCCGCCTATGTTCCCAAACGCCTTGTAAAGCTCGATATGCGTCGCCGTGTCGGACGACGGGTTGTACCGTCCCTCTATTTTGTTTCCGTCAAGATCCATTATAACCATGTCGTCCGGCGTGAGTTTGTCGTACTCAACGCCCGACGGCTTTATCGCGAAATATCCCGTTTCGCGGTCAATCTCGCTGACGTTGCCCCACGTAAATGTCACAAGTCCGTGTTTGGGGAGCAGCATATTCGCCTCGTAAACGCGCTTTTTAAGTTCCTCCAGCATAATAAAATCTCCTTACTTTAAATTTTCAACGGCTGCCTTTTCGATAGCAAGACCGTTTTTGTATCTTTCCGCGTACGCGTCAAAGCCCTTAACGTCGTCCTCATTCGGTTCGAGCGTGTAAACGCTTCCGCCCGCGAACACGTTATCGTTCAAAAAGTCGGTGAGCGTCTTGCCGCCGCCGTTTATCATGTACGACGCGAGCAGCGCGATACCCCACGCTCCGCCCTCTCCGGCTGTTTCCATAAGCGACACGGGGCAATTCATCGCCGCCGCCATAAAGCTCTGACCTACGTCTTTCGTCTTAAACAGACCGCCGTGACCGAACATTTTATCTATCTTCACATTTTCCTTTGCGAGGATATCCATGCCGAGTTTCAGCGTCGCCATGGACGCGTACAAATGCGTCCTCATCATGTTCGCGAGATTGAATTTCGCGTCGGGCAGCCTTACGAACAGCGGTCTGCCCTCGGGAATATCGGTGATGTTTTCGCCCGAAAAATAGTTGTACGCGAGCAGTCCGCCGCAGTCCTTGTCGCCTTCGAGCGCCTTTGTGTAAAGCTTGTCGTACAATTCGCCCATGCTTATATCCGCGCCGATAAGCGCCGCGAACTCGCGGAAAATATTCACCCACGCGTTAAGGTCGGACGTGCAGGTGTTGACGTGTACCATTGCCACGTCGTCGCCCGACGGCGTAGTCACAACGTCGATTTCGGGGTACGCGTTTTTAAGCGGCTCGTCGAGTACCACCATAGCGAACACCGACGTACCCGCCGACACGTTGCCGGTGCGCTTCGTAATGCTGTTCGTCGCGACCATGCCCGTTCCGGCGTCGCCCTCGGGCGGACACATCGGTATACCGCTTTCGAGGTCGCCCGACGGATCTAAGAGCTTCGCGCCCTCGGCGGTAAGCGTTCCGGCGCTTTCACCCGCCGAAAGTACTTTCGGGAATATATTTCTCACGGAAATACCCGCCGCCTTGACCTTTGCGAGACTGTCAAATTTTTCGAGCATGACCTCATTGTAATCTTTCGTACTGCTGTCAATCGGGAACATACCCGACGCTTCTCCCACGCCGAGTACAAACTCGCCCGTGAGCAGCCAATGAACGTAGCCGGCGAGCGTCGTCTGGTACTTTATCTGTCCGACGTGTTCCTCGCCGTTTAAAATCGCCTGGTACAAGTGCGCTATGCTCCACCGCTGCGGAATGTTGAAACTAAGCAGCGCGCTGAGCTCCGCCGCCGCGTCCGCCGTCATGGAGTTGCGCCACGTGCGGAACGGAACAAGCAGATTTTTGTCCGCGTCAAACGCCATGTAGCCGTGCATCATCGCGCTTACGCCGATTGCGCCCACCCTTGTGAGCGTCACGCCGTAGCGCGATTTTACGTCCTCTTTGAGGCTCGAATAGCAGTCCTGTAAGCCCGTAAGTATATCGTCGAGCGTGTAAGTCCACACGCCGTTTTCAAGACGGTTCTCCCACTCGTGGTCGCCCTGCGCGACAGGCGCGTTCGTGCTGTCAACGAGTACGGCTTTTATGCGCGTCGAGCCGAACTCGATACCGAGCGCCGTTTTGCCCGTTTCCACGGCTTTTTTTATATCTTCCATAGCCTTCTCCTTTACTTTATATGACCTTATATGAATATATATTTAACTTAATTATACCATTTTTCATGGATTTGGCAATATAAAATACATAAAAAATTGCAAAAAGACGCTAAAAAGGAGTTAAAAAGAAGCTAAAAAGGAGCTAAAAAAACATAGAGGTTGCAATTTTTCGGGAAATGTGATAAAATATAAGGCAAGCTATGGATTTAGGAGGTCGTGATGGATTTACTTATATTCGATAAGATAGACGGCGACCCTTGCGTAAGGGGTATTATGGAGAAAAACAATATCGAGGTGCTGCGCGCCGCGATAAAGTTTTCCGAAACCGAGGGTGTTACGGACAACGCCATACGTGAGTATGTTGCTTCATTTCTCGCCAATGACGACAATATTCTTTCGCGGCTCGCGGGCGCGGGAAAAAGCATCGGCGACGATTTGTACCGTATCGCGCTCATGGACATAGAACAGATTTACAAGAAGCTGTTCGGCATACAGATAAAGTACACGCCGTCGGGTAATGATACGGGATTTTCGGACGCTTACATACAGTCCGTGAAAGCCATAACGGAAGCGGAAAGCGCGAAAGAGCTTTTGGAGCTTCTTATTCTCCACTACAGAAAGCTTGGCTGCGGAATTAAGGCGAAGTACACCGCGTTCAAGTACAACGGAAGTCTTACGGGCGTAAGCGAGGTTGACGCGATCACGTTCGATGATTTGATAGGAATCGAGTATCAGAAGCAGACTATCATCTCGAACACGAAGGCGTTTGTTGACGGTAAAGCGGCGAACAACGTACTTTTGTTCGGAGACAGAGGCACGGGCAAGTCCTCATCGGTAAAGGCGCTTTTAAATATGTTCGGCGGCGAGGGTTTGAGAATAATCGAGACGCCCAAAACGTATATACGCGATATACCCTGTCTTTCAAGCTCGCTTGCGTCAAGTCCGAATAAGTATATAATCTTTCTCGACGACCTTACGCTGGATCCCGACGAGCCGGAGTTTAAGGCGCTTAAAATCGCGATGGAGGGACAGCTTCAGGCAAGCGCGGACAACGTTCTTATATACGCGACTTCAAACAGGCGCCATCTCGTGCGCGAGAATTGGTCCGACCGCGAGGGCGGAGAAGTCCACGTCAACGATCATATGCAGGAAACGCTGTCGCTCGCGGAGCGGTTTGGTATAAGCCTTGTATTCTCCGCGCCGACGCAGAAAGAGTATTTGAATATCGTCGCGGGCTTGCTTAAAAAGCGCGGTATTGAAATGAACGCGGATATAGAAAAGCAGGCGGTGGTTTGGGAAATGAATTACGGAGGAAAAAGCGCGAGATGCGCTAAACAATTTGTTACATCATATATTGCGGGAAAGGAAGATTTATAATGAAAAAAAAGATTACGGCGCTGTTTTTGGCGCTCACGACTTTTTGGACGGTTACGGCGTTCGCGGAGACGGTTTCCGCGCCTTATGAAAACGGTAAGGCGGCGTTTACCCGCGAGGGCAACACGAAAGCCGTTATTACTTGCTACGATGAAAACGGCAAGCTGTGCGCAAGCAGCTTGTGCAAGAGTGAGGACGGCGCGTTTAACGCGTCGGTCGCGGAGCGGTATAAGGACATGAAGAAAAAGGTTTATTTCATTGACACAAAGGAGCTTTGCGACCTTGTGCTTACAGACGCGTCCGCGTCTCCGTCACCGTCGCCGTCGGCAAAGCCCGAGGATCCGTCTAAGCCCGAGGTTACTCCCGAGCCGTCGGCGAAGCCCGAAAGCTCGCTCCCCTCGATTTACGAAAAGGAGGTCGACGCGGTTTACGCCCCGGCGTTCGTTGACGAGGTGACAATAGGCGTTGACAAAGACGGCAACGAGGTTTACGCCGCCACGGTATTTTACTGCGGCAGTGAGGTTACGGTCGGTATAGATACCGATTTAACCATATCAAGCGCGCCGGAGGAGTACTCGTTTATGGTCGGCAAGAGCGCGGAAAGTCTTGAAAAGGGCGACGTTGTGTATCTTACGGCAAATATAGCGGGTGATGAAATAAGAGATATTGATTTTATATTCAGACCCACAGAGGAGGATATTGCTACAAGCGACGTTGATTACGGAACAAATTTTGAGAAGCTTTTTGTCTCAAACGGTAAGGTCGCCGGAAAATGGGATTTCATGCGCTACGGTCAGAAAGCGTCGAACGAAAAGTACCAGTACGCGTTCGGCATTATAGGCAAGTATGACGGTAAGATTCTCACGCTTATAAACAAGGACGGCGATGAGGATAACGCCGTGGAGATAGATGTGCAGAACGATACAATAGTATACAGCTGCGACGTGGACGGGAAAGAGTACGACGCGCGGATAGACGACATCTCGGCAATATCGGCTACCATTCCGCAAAGCGCCTTCAGCGATACCGGCAAGGCGGTGCTCGACGATACGTATCCGTACAATTACGCGCTTGTAAGGACGGTGAACGGCGTAGCTACGGAGGTTATTCTTTACAACAACTACAATAATTAAATCGCATAAACTCAATAAAACGGAAGAATATTCCGTAAATAGGAGGAAATTTACAAATGAACAGCTTAAGAAAAACTGCCGCGGCGGTTGTGTTGACCGCAGTTACGGCAGTGGGTCTTGGGAGCGCTCAGGCTGCCGATATATCGGTCAGAATGGACTATATCGCATCGGACGGGCAGACATATGTGCAGTTTGGGGACATAAAACCGTTTCAGGTGGATAACCGCACGCTGGTACCCGCGCGCGACATGGCGGAGGCGGCGGGTATGGAAGTGACCTGGGATCAGGCTACGCAGACCGCGATTTTGACGCTGACTCCAAACGCTTATTCCGATAAGCCGATCGAACGTTACGCGGCGGAGCTTATCAGTCAGATAAACGGTTTCGGTCTCGATATGCAGCCCTTGAACATAACCGCGGCGTTAAGGCTTTACGACGCTAACGCCGTGATAAGGTACAATTTTACGGACAGCGACGGAGATATAGTCGCGATAGGCAAAAAATATGAGATGGACTCTTTGGCGGCGCTTGTGAACGACGGCACGCTCGTAGTTCCGATACGTCATTCAATGGAGATGTTCGGACTTAACGTGGACTGGAACCAGGACGAGATGTGCGCTTACGTTTCAATCCCGGACAATCCGAAGGCGCCGGACGATATGGCGATAATCGCGAATCACGGTGAAGGTGATTATTCAACGCCGCTGCCCGCGCCGGAGAATTACAGCACCCTATACATACCTACGGGCGGCGACGGCGCGATTGACACGAGCGGTATGACAATAGGCGCTTACATAGGTAATTTTAAAATAACGCATTACTGTCCGTGCGCCATATGCACCGGCGGTTACGGCGGCAACACCGCATGGGCGGGTAAGCTGATACCCGGTCAGACGATAGCGGTAAATCCAAACACGATTCCCAAGCTGAGCTGGGTATACATTGACGGCTACGGTTTTAGGCGCGCCGAGGACACCGGCGGAGGCATAAACGCGTATCAAATAGACGTCGCCGTGCCGGTTCATTCGCTCGCGTTAGAGCTTGGCGTTGTTTACAAGGATGTTTATTTCGCGCAGTAAAAAGCAGTAAAAAAAATGGGAAGTATAACTTCCCATTTTTTTATGTCTAATTTAATTTTCGGCGTCGAAAAGCTGTTTCTTTTCGTCAAGCACCTGCTGGTACCCCGCGGAGAGGTAGTCCGCGCAAGCAGCCTCATACTTAGCGTCAAATTCCTCCGGCTTACAGTTGATAAGCTCTGTCTTATGCACAAGCCAGTTTTCGAGCAGCGTACCCGCCGACGCGGTAAGCGATGTTACGGGCTTTGAGAAGATATAGTCGGTATATCTGTACTCGTCGCTATTGACAAAGTTTTGATATGACTTTTCTATGATAAACTCGTAGCCCTCGGGAGCGAACGACTTAGCCTGAGCCTGAACGTTAAGCTGCTCATCGCCCAAATCTCTGCCTTCTATTACAAGGCACCACATATCCTTGTTGCCGTTATAATTAAGTCTGTCCTCGCCCTCGTAGCCGTCTATAAGCACGGGAACATCGCCGTCCATTTTGTATGTAACGTTTTCTATACCGTTCTGCATTACAAACAGATTATCGTTAAGCCATTCAAAGTACATCATAACAGCCTCGGGATGAGCGCAGTTTATGTTGATACCCGAAATCATACCGAAAGGATTGTCGCGTCTCGACGGCGTTGGGTGACCGAAGTCGGGATCGTCATACGAGCTTAAAATCGTTACGTCCGCGCCCGGCACGTTCTGCTTCAAGGTATTGATAACGTCGGGGTTCTTTGAGAGATAATCCGCGTATGTACCCGCCTTGCCCGATACAAACGCCTCTCTTGCCTTTGAGCCGTCCTTGTCAAGATACCACTCGGGGCTTATAAGACCCTCGTTATAAAGCATATTATCCCACTGAAGCTGCTTATACGTCGGCTCCCATGTGAGCGCGGCAACGGTTATATCGCTGTAAAGCGCGTTATCCTCGTCAGAAAGCGGATAGGGTCTGAACTGGTAGTTGCCGTAGTTCGCGTTGCCGAGAGTGTACGTTGACGGTATCGTTCCCTCGCCGCCAAGCTTCGCGTCACGGAACTTCTTCAGCATTTCAACATATTCCTCTTTGCTCGTGGGTTCCGCTATGCCCAGTTTGTCCATCCAGTCCTTTCTCACGAGCGTCACAAAGTTATAAGCGTCGGGTCTCGTCGCCGCGAGGAACACCTTATCGCCGTCCACGTATGTGTACTCGTCAAGTCCCTGCGTTCTCTCGTAAAAATCAGGAGCGTACTTCTTAATCATTTCCTCGTCGAGCGTCTGGAACGCGCCCTGGTCGGCAAACGATACAATCGTCGGATAGTCGTAATTGAAGATAATATCCGGCTGGTTTTCAGCCTTGCCCGCAAGAAGCTGGTTAAACATCGTAACCTCTTCCTTGCGCGGAATCGATATAAACGTAACCTTTATATTGTGCTTGTCGCCAAATTCCTGCTGAACGTACTTCGTCCAGTAGTTGTCGGTCACGTTAGCCTGACCCGCGTTACCTCTGTCGTAGACGGGGATTTTAATCTCAATCTGTTCGGGGTAAACGTAATTTTCAACGTCCTCACGCGACATAATCTCATCCATGTCCACATTCGCGCCGCCCTTACCCCCGCAGCTCGTGAGCGCTCCCGCCGCGCCTATCGTCATAGCCGCCGCGAGAAAAATACTCAATACTCTTTTCTTCATAGCTTTTTGTTCCTTTCTTTTTTATAGATTTAATTATAAAATGCTCCGCGCATTTATTTACTTAAAATCAGCCCTTTACCGCGCCTATCATAACGCCCGTAACAAAGTACTTTTGCAGGAACGGGTATATGATAACTATAGGCAGCGTCGCGAACATAATCGTTGCCGATTTTACGACCTCGGCAGCCTGCTGCTGACCTCCGCCCGCCTCCTGCGACAGCGCGCCCGTTGAGCCGGATGCGTTTACAAGGTTATAGAGCTTAAGCTGGAGCGGCTTTAACGCGTCGGACTGTATGAAGTACAGCGCGTCCGTGAAGGAGTTCCAGCGTCCCACCGCGTAGAACAGCGCGAGTGTCGCGAGTACCGGCTTCGAGAGCGGGAGCACGACCTGTGCAAGTATGCGGAAGTCGTCGCAGCCGTCAAGCTCCGCCGCCTCGATAAGGCTTTCGGGAATCGAGTTCTGCATAAACGTCCTTAAAATTATCATGTTGTACGCCGAGAAAATCAGAGGCAATACAAGCACCGTCGCGGTGTCGAGAATGTTAAGGCTGTCCATGAGCAAATAGTCGGGAATGGTACCGGCGCTGAAATACATCGTCATCAGGAATATCGTTGATAATATCTGTCTGCCCTTTAATTTCGGGCGGGACAGCGCGTATGCCGAGCATATCGTTACAAACATGCCGAGCACCGTGAATACTACCGTCAGTATTACCGTGAATATGAGCGAGTGCATCATTGACGGATCGCCGAGCACCGTCTTGTACGCGTTAAGCGTTATGTTCTTCGGGATAAGGAACACGTTGTTTGCGTACACGTCCGCGTCGCCGCTTATCGACATCGCCGCGACGTGCAAAAACGGCACGATGCATATAATCGCGATAAGCGTAATGAATATGTATATAAGCACGTCCGCCGTAATGTCGGCAGGTGATTTTCTTATTTTCATAGCCGCGTCCCTCCTTATACAATACCGTCTTCGCCCATAAGCTTTGCAGCCTTATCCGCTATAAGCACAAGCACAACGCCGACGAGCGACTGGAAGAAGCCGACCGCCGTGGCTATATTGTACTGGCTGTTTTGCAGACCGACGCGGTAAACGTATGTGGCGATAACGTCCGAGAACTGCGTAACCATTGGGTTAGACAGCGTGTAGGGACGTTCGAGGGAACTTCCCATGATACGTCCGAGGCTCATTATGAGCATTACTATAATTGTGGATTTGAGGCACGGAAGCGTTATGTTCCATATCTTTCTCCAGCGTCCCGCGCCGTCAACGGTAGC
>CANQQW010000029.1 GCA_947626075.1 uncultured Clostridia bacterium | reverse complement strand
GAGCGGAAGACGAGATTCGAACTCGCGACGTTCACCTTGGCAAGGTGACGCTCTACCACTGAGCCACTCCCGCGTGTAAAACCATAATCTGTTATATTATATGCACGATTATGGTTTTTGGTGCTTCCGGGTGGAATCGAACCACCGACACAGGGATTTTCAGTCCCTTGCTCTACCGACTGAGCTACAGAAGCAAATGGCGACCCGGATGAGGCTCGAACTCACGACCTCCAGCGTGACAGGCTGGCGTTCTAACCAACTGAACTACCGGGCCATTTTCCGTCTCGACGAGACGGGTATACGCCTTAAACAAGGCGTACCTACGCGTCTGCTTCGCATCCGCATACTTACACTAATGCGTCTGCTTCGCATCCGCATACTAACGCGTCCGCTTCGCGTACGCGTACTTGCACTAATGCGTCTGCTTCGCATCCGCATACCTGGTGGGAGTTACAGGGCTCGAACCTGTGACCCTCTGCTTGTAAGGCAGATGCTCTCCCAGCTGAGCTAAACTCCCGTATACACGTTTACGCCGCCCTAATCGGCGACATGAATTATTATAGCAGACGCTATAAAGTTTGTCAACACTTTTTTTTCACTTTTTTTTCAATTTATCTGATATTTGTATTTATTTTCAACACGAAATATTGTATAATAAAGTAAATATAATATGACCTAATCAACGATTTGATTGCAGAAAGGGGATTTTATAATGAGATTTAACGCGAAAAGTCTTGCCGTGTTGCTCTGTTTGACCGCGCTGTGCGTGCTTACGGCGGCGGGCTGCGCGCGCAATGACGCCCAAGTTGCTCAGACGGACGACTTATCCGATACATACGTTTTTATAGGGAAAAATATTCAAAACCCGTATATGCAGAGCGTGTACGAGGGCTTTGAAAACGCCTGCGGCGAGATAGGTGCAAAGGCTTTGTACAAAGCGCCGGACGCGATAACGCCGCAGAAGCAGATAGAAATAATAAACTCGCTTATCGAAAATAACGCGGCGGGTATAGCCATAGCCGCGAACGACGAAAACTCGCTCACCGAGGCGCTTCAAGAGGCAATGAACCGAGGCGTAAAAGTAATCTCGCTTGATTCCGCCGTAAACAAGGACGCGCGCCTTACCCATATACAGCAGGTAAATCCCGAGGAGGTGGGGAAGGAGCTTATAAACGCCGCTTACAATCTTACGGGCGGCAGCGGCGGAATCGCAATCTTAAGTTCCACCGCGCAGGCTACCAATCAGAATTTATGGATTGACTATATGATACGCGAGCTTGAGGAAAATCACGACAAGTACGCGTCAATGCCGCTCGTCACAATCTCTTACGGCGACGACGACCTTACAAAATCAATTTCCGAAACGGAAATACTGCTGAAAAATCCCGACGTAAAGGTAATAATCGCGCCGACCGCGGTAGGTATACAGGGCGCTGCGCAGGCTATTTCAGACAGCGGCTCGGACGTTAAGCTTACGGGTATCGGTATGAGCAGTCAGATGAGTGAGTATATCGACAGCGGAGTTTGTCCCGTAATGTTCACGTGGGATCCCGTGGAGATAGGGTATCTCGCAGGCTACACGCTTGACGCGCTCGCCAAAGGAAGCGTTACGGGCGCGGCGGGCGAATCGTTTAGCGCGGGAAATCTGGGCAGCAAGACAGTTTCATCTGCCGCGGACGGCGGCACGGAAGTAATTGTCGGCAGCTTGATGTCGATAAAAAACCCGGAATTTTATGATTACAACTAAAAATCAGTCCCCATTGTCCGATACGGGCGGCGGGGACTGTTTTTATGAGATTGATTAACAAAAATTATGTAAACCGACTTCAAAAATTTGTGTAAAATACAGTTTTTTTCATGATTTTATTGACAAATTGTGCCTTAATGGTATACTGACGGATATTCATGGCAATAATGCCTTATGAATAACCTATTAAACGGAGGAGGTTTTAGCAATGAAACAATTTTCGTATACAATACAGGGCGAGCAGGGTATTCATGCGCGCGGCGCGGGACTGCTTGTTAAGGAAGCGCAGCGATACCTTTCCAACATAAGTATTGAATATAATCAGAGAATTGAAAACTTGAAAAGACTGTTTACCGTGACCTGTTTGGGAGTCAAAAAAGGCGACTTTATTACCGTCAAGGTTGACGGCAGCGATGAGGAGCAGGCGGCAAACGCTCTTGAAAGCTATTTCAGACATAATCTGTAATTAAACATTAAAAAACGTTCTCGCTTTTGGCGGAACGTTTTTTAAATGAGAACCGGGCAGTATACCGAAAGGGTATACCGCCCGGAGCGGTAAAATAAATACATAGAGGTTTAAATTAATTTGGTGTTTGTTTGGGATTAATATAATTATAGGGTATTTTAATTAAAAAATCAATAGGTAGGACCGTTTTTCGGCACCGTAATGCGAAATATGCCGTTTTTGTGACATAATAAACGGCGCTGTTATACGAAAAAACACAAAAAATGTCACACTTTTGCGATAAAAACCGCATTAGTGTGACATTTTTGTATATAATGACGACAATATTGGCTATATATCGAGAATTTTGGTGTTTACCTTACCGTTTTCGATTTCCGCGACGGCGTATGTGCGCGAAAAATGGACGCTTCCGGGATTTATAAGCGTGACGCCGTAGTCGTAGGAAACATACGGCGTATGCGTGTGTCCGAAAATTATAAGAGACGCGTCGCCCGCCGCTTCGCGCAGCGTGCGGTACTCCGATTCGTACTTTACGCGCTGCTCATGACCGTGCGTTATGAATATTTTTACTCCGTCCATAACCACGGTCATAGAAGACGGAGCGCGGGAAAAGAAATCGTTGTTTCCTTTCACGCAGTACATGGGTATATCGGGATAGATATATTTTAAATCCTCGGCGTCGCGCGTACAGTCGCCCGCGTGTATTATCGCGTACGGACGGCTTCTTTCTATTATATTAAGGCACGGGTCGGTATAGCCGTGGGTATCGGAAAAAATCAGTACCTTTTTCATGGCGGTATTCCTTTCGTTTCTTTGCCTGTATTCGGTGTAATTATTGTAACATACGGCGCATATTTTGTCAAAAAGCGCCGTCGAAAAATTTTTTTGATTACGTGGCAAGATTTGACAAAATATTCCATTCAATCGTAGTATACTATAGTTGCTATATGTATTGGAGGATTATCAAAAATGAATCAGCCTGAGATAAAAGAACGCAGAGGTACGGAGACGCTCCGCGCGCCGCTTCTGAAGGACGCCGGTATGACGGGGCTTTTAATTTTGGCGGGGAGAGCGTCTGTATTGGGAATGTTCCCGTTCGGCACGGCATTTTTCGCCGCCTGCTTTGATAAAAGTATAGCGTACATAGGTATAACGGCGCTTTGCGCCGCGCTTATGAGTACGGCGGGTAACTATATGCTTGTGAAGTATCTTGTCGCGGCGCTTATATTTTGGATATACACGCGTCTGGCGAAGAAACGAAGCATTGTGGCGGACGCGGCGTGGTGCGGCGGCGCAATGTTTCTGGGCGGCGCGGTGTTTCTTCTTTATAACTTCGCGGGGCTTTACGATATTTTCATACTGTTTATAGAAGCTGCCGTTACGTCTGTGATGTACATAATATTTAAGAAATCGCAGGGGCTTATGAAAAGCAGGAAAAAACGCGCTCAAACCGCGCAGGATGAGCTTATAAGCATATCCGTCAGTGCGGGCGTGATGATTACGGGACTTTCGGGCATTGTTTTTCCGTACAATATAAGCCTCGCCAACATTGTTTCCGTGTACGCGGTTCTGTGTATGGCGATGTACTCGTCGCTCGCGGCGGCGGGCAGCGGCGGACTGTGCATAGGCTTTCTCGCGTCCATGTCCACGCCGTCTGCGGTGGTTATGATGGGAATATTCGGTATAAGTGCGCTGTTTGCCAATCTTCTGAAGGCGTTCGGACGCTTCGGGGTGGCGCTGGGATTTTTGGGAGGCAGCGCCGTGGCGCTTTTATATGCGGGCAGCACTGTCGCCTTGCCCGTAACGATTTTGGAAACGGCGATAGGCGCGCTGCTGTTTATCGTCACGCCCAAAAAATTCCGCGTATATCTGAACGCGTTCTTTTCGCGCTCGCTGCACCTTGAAACGCTCAGCTCCGACGTGCGCGTAAAGGATTATCTTACAATGCGGCTCGAAAAAATATCCGACGCGTTTAAAAGTCTTGAGGAATGTTTTGAAAGCGCGTCCGGCAGACGGCTTAAGTCGTACAATAAGGACGTCGCGTCGCTTTTTGACGAGGTTGCGGACAGAGTATGCGAAAGCTGTCCTAACGCGGCAAAATGCTGGCAGAGTGATTTTACGCGCACATATAAAAATATTATGCACCTGCTCGACATTATAGAAACAAAGGGTATTTTGACGCTCTCCGCCCTGCCGCCGTCATTTCGGGACAGATGCTTAAGAGCCGAGCTGTTTGTTATGGAGTTTAACCACGTCTACGAGCTTTACAAAAAAAATCTTGTGCGTATAGGCGAAGCGGTCAGCGGACGCGACCTCGTGGCGCGTCAGTACCGTGAAATAGCCGCGCTCATGGACAGTATGGCGGTAAGCATAAACGACGGCTTTGCGTTCCGTGAGGACTTGGAGGAAAGTATTGTAAGCGAATTGGACAAGGTTGGCATTATAGCGTTTGAAGTAAGCGTTATCGAGAGCGAGCAGGGTAAAATGGAGGCGTACCTCGGGGTAAGCAAAGGCATGGAAACGGGTAAAATAGAGGCGGTGCTCAGTGAGGTACTTGAAACGCCAATGGCGTATCGGTCGCAGGGCGCCGGCGGACTTATGAAATTTACGTCGTGCGCGCGTTACAGCGCGGACGTGGGTATACGTCAGATAAGCTGCGACTATACCGATGTGTCCGGGGACTGTATCGACAGCTTTTCCACCGACGACTACAAGCACTATATTATTATCTCCGACGGTATGGGAAGCGGCAGACGTGCGATGACGGAAAGCCACCTGACGCTGAAGCTCATACGCGAATTTCTTATGTCGGGATTCGGAGTATATACGGCTGTGGATATGATAAATTCCGCGCTGTGTCTGAAGCTTGATTACGAGTGCTTTTCAACTATCGACCTTTTATGTATCGACTTAATGACGGGTATATGCGAATTTTTTAAGATAGGCGGAGCGGAAAGCATTGTCCGGCACGGCGATAACGTGGAAACGGTGTTTTCGGTATCACTGCCCGTCGGTATGATAGGCGATATAAAGATACAGGGGCAGACGAAGCGCCTTACGGACGGCGACACCATTATAATGATGACGGACGGAGTAAGCGAGGCGGGTTTTGGTACTGTCAGAACAAACTGGATAAAAAAAGAAATAAAAATACCGCACGACTCAATGGATTCGCTCGCGCAGTCCGTTATAGAAAACGCGGTGAAGAAAAGCCACGACTCGATTTTGGACGATATGACCGTCGCCGCGATACGTCTTACGGAAAATTAAAAATAAAAAAATCTGACCAACGCGGTCAGATTTTTTTATTACTTGATACTGTCTATATCATACGGAGTAATTTGGTACACAAAGTAATTGAGCCAGTTTGAAAACAGCAAACTTGCGTGCGAGCGCCAGCGTACTATAGGCTTTTTTGTCGGGTCGTCGCCGGGGAAATAGTGCTTCGGAACAGGGGGATTTTTTCCCTTTTCCAAATCACGGAAATACTCGTCGCGCAGCGTGTTTGCATCGTACTCCGCATGCCCGGTTACAAATATTCTTCGTCCGCCCTTTGTAAAGACTATATACACGCCCGCTTCCTTAGATTCCGCAAGTATTTCAAGCGCTTTTACCTTTTCGATGTCCTCGCGTCTCACCTCGGTGTGACGCGAATGAGGCGCGTAAAATTCATTGTCGAAGCCGCGTATGAGTTTCGCGGTGCGGCGGTTTATACGGTGACGGAACACGCCCGAGCATTTTTCGTCAAGAGTGTGCTTCGGAACGCCGTAGTGGTAGTAAAGTCCCGCCTGCGCAGCCCAGCAGATGTGGAGCGTCGAGGTAACGTGAGTGGTTGACCAATCCATGATTTTTACAAGTTCGTCCCAGTAGTCAACGTCCTCAAATTCAAGGTTTTCAACCGGCGCGCCGGTGATAATCATACCGTCGTACTTAGAGTTTTTAATTTCGTCAAAGGTGGTGTAAAAAGCGGATAAATGCTCGGACGGAGTGTTTTTTGATTGGTGAGAATCCATCTGAAGAAAGTCTATCTCGACCTGCAAGGGCGAGTTTGAAAGCAGACGCAAAAGCTGAGTTTCCGTCGTTATTTTTGTGGGCATCAGGTTCACTATTACTATTTTAAGCGGTCTTATATCCTGGTGCATAGCCTTTTTTTCGCTCATTACAAATATATTTTCGTTCCGAAGCTGACGCGTCGCGGGCAGCTTATCGGGTATTTTTATAGGCATATCGTTCTATTTCCTCCTTTATGCTTACCTCATTATAGCACATATTGCCGCGTCTTACAAGCAAAAATATCTATATTAACATATATAACGGCGTAAAAAATACCCATAATGCGCTTATAATGACGCAAAAACGGTTGAGAGGCACAAAAATGTATGCTATTATTTAAAATAAGGCGCGGTTTATCTCTAATTATTAAGAAAACTTAATAGTTTTCACCGCCAAATCTTAAAAATTATTTGTTACTATAATAACGGGGTGAGGAAAATGAAAATATTGGTTGTTGACGACGACAGAGAAATCGTTGAAAGCATAGCGATTTTTTTATCGGGCGAGGGCTACGAGACGGTTAAGGCGTACAACGGAATAGACGCGCTCGAAGCCTTAAGCGAAAACGAGGTGCATCTGATGATTTTGGACGTTATGATGCCGAAGCTTGACGGAATTAAAACGCTGATGAAAATGAGAGAAAGCCGTAACATTCCCGTTATTCTGCTCAGCGCGAAATCGGAGGACGCGGACAAAATTCTGGGGCTTACCGCAGGCGCGGACGATTACGTTACAAAGCCGTTCAATCCGTCCGAGCTTATGGCGAGAGTGAAGTCGCAGCTGCGCCGGTACACAACGCTCGGTTCTATCGGGAAGCAAAACGGCGTTATAACCATATCGGGATTATGCGTTAACACGGAGAACAGAACGGTCACGGTGGACGGCGAGGACGTGCGTCTGACGCGGATAGAGTACAGCATACTGGAGCTTCTGGCGCGGAACCGAGGACGCGTTTTCTCCTCGGACGAAATTTACAGAAACGTCTGGAACGAGGACTCTATAGTGGGAGACAGCACCATTGCCGTGCATATACGGCACATACGTGAAAAAATTGAAATAAATCCCAAGGAGCCTAAGTATTTAAAGGTCGTATGGGGTATCGGGTACAAAATAGTTTAAAAGGGGTGTTTGAGATGAAAAAGTTTTTGTATTCAACGTATACAAAGTTTGCCGCGGCGGCGCTTTGCGTTGTGTTTATATCCGTGGGAATGTTAAGCGCGGTAAACGGTTTTATAAAATTCTGTGAAGCAAAGATGCCTGTTTACGCGTTTGAAAATTCCTTCGAGGACTCGCGTCTTGTGGACACGATGCTTTCAGGCGCGGAAGCGGCGGTATATAACGCGTACTTAAATTACGCCGAGCAAAGCGGCGGGAATAAAGAGAAAACGGACGGCGCGGCGCTTGACGAGAACTTAAAAATCATGCTCGCCTCGCCCCTTTATAAGCCGAACGAGGTAAATTACTACGTCAGCGTAAACGACAAGGTTTACACAAACTGCGGCGCGAAAAGCGCAAAGGACTTGGAAAATACGCGCTTTTACAGATATTTCGCAAGGGATAAAAACGGGAGCGTAACGCGCGAAGGCACAACGGATATGACGTACAACCGAGCCCTTACGGAAAACATATCGGAGTTCGTCGGCGATACGGACGCTATAACGATTTGCGCCAATATCAGCGACGAGTACGCCAAAACGCTTGAAGAGGAGTGGAATAATCAGGCGGAGGTTATAAAGGATATATTTGTAAAAACCGCCGTTTATGTTATTATTATAGTTCTTCTTTTGATTTATTTAGTCTGCGTGTCGGGCAAAAACAAGGACGGCGAAACGCGTCTTATGTGGCTCGATAATATATGGACAGAGGTTCACCTCGCGCTTATGGTTGGCGCGGCGGTGGCGGCGGCAGCCGCTTGCGCGGTGCTGCTTGACGGATACCAAACGTCGCATTACCCGACGTACATGCTGCGCGCCGTAACAACGGCGAGTGCGGCGGCGGGCGGTGCGGTGCTTATAACGTCCGGTCTGTCGATAATACGTAAAATAAAGTGTAAATCATTTATAAAAACAAGTATTATTTGCCGTATTATAAAGTGGTGTTTTGGAATTTTCGTAAAAATTCTTCGGTGGATATGGAAAAAGCTTAAGCGCTGCAAGGACGCGGTAAAGATTATCGTGTCGAAAAAAACGAACGTAATGACGGTTACCGTGCTGCTCGTTTATACGGCGGCAATCGGTATTTGCGGGATGCTCGTTTGGGAAAGCGGCGCGGGTCTTTTAATCGGGGTTGTCCTGTTCGGTATCGCCGCGTTTGTGCTTGCCCACAGGGGAGAAGATATTGATAAAATACGTGTCGGCGCGGCTGAGATAAGAAACGGAAATCTCGATTACAAAATCCCCGAGGTTAAATCGTCGGATATAAAAGTCCTTGCGGAGGATATTAACGAAATCGGCGACGGGCTTAATAAAACGGCAGCCGCGAAGCTCAAAGCCGAGCGTCTTAAAACCGACCTTATCACGAACGTGTCTCACGACCTTAAAACTCCGCTGACCTCCATAATAAGCTATACGGAGCTTTTGGCAAAGGTAGACGGTCTGCCCGAGGAGGCTAAGGATTACGCGGCGGTAATCGCGAAAAAAAGCGAAAGCCTGAAAAATCTCACGCAGGACTTGTTTGAGGTGTCAAAGGTTCAGAGCGGAAACGAAACATTTGCCGAGGAGAAGCTTGACGCGGCGCTGCTTATCGCTCAGACGCTCGGAGAACGCGACAATGAAATTAAGAAATCCGAGCTGGATTTTAGAGTGGACACCGACAAGGATTTATTCTTTACCGCCGACGGCAGGAAGATGTCTCGGGTCATGGGTAACCTTATCGACAACGCGGTAAAGTACGCCATGAAAGGTACAAGAGTTTTCGTGCGGGCGTTCGGACGGGGAAACAACGTTGTAATAGAGATTAAGAACGTGTCCGCGTACCCGATGGATTTTGACGCGGAGGAGATAACGGGACGGTTTGTACGCGGCGACAAGTCGAGGACGAACGAGGGGAACGGTTTGGGTCTCGCAATCGCGAAAGGGTACACCGAGGCTTGCGGCGGTAAGTTCGACGTTATTATAGACGGTGATTTGTTCAAGGTTGTAATTTGTTTTAAAAGGATGTGAGCGCAGAAAAGGGAGGCTTGCGATATTGGCGGGCGACCGCGAGGGTCGCCCCTACGGAGCCGGTTGTGAATTAACGGGCGGCCGATGACCGCCCCTACGGAGCCGGTTGTGAATTAACGGGCGGCCGATGACCGCCCCTACGAAATGCGGGTGTAGGGGACGGCGCCCTCGACGTCCCGCATCTTACATCGTGGAAACACAAATTTATCACTGTATTTTAATTTAATGACATTAATATTTTACGCAGGTTTTAATTTTTGCTTTACAAACGTATTTTTTTTGTGTATAAAAATTAACGCCGACACAAAATAAAAGAATAAATTCGCCCCGCGTAAATTATACTAACAAAAATGAGGTGATTTATTTGTGCAATGAAAATAATAATGAAAACAATAAAAAGACGGAGGAAACAGAGCAGGAACGGGAACAGATAAAGGAATTCGGGAGCGTTGACACGAAAAATCCGCGCGGCAACATACACTGTCTCAATATAATCGGTCAGGTGGAGGGGCATCTCACGCTGCCGCCGCAGAACAAGACGACGAAGTACGAGCATATACTGCCGCAGCTTGTCGCGGTGGAGGAGAATCCCGAAACGGACGGGCTTATGGTGCTTTTAAACACGGTCGGCGGCGACGTTGAGGCGGGACTGGCAATCGCGGAAATGATTGCGGGTATGAGTAAGCCTACGGTGTCTCTCGTGCTTGGCGGCGGACACAGCATAGGCGTGCCGCTCGCGGTCAGCGCCGACTACTCCTTTATCGCGCCCACCGCGACAATGACGGTGCATCCGCTCCGTATGAGCGGCGTGGTGATAGGCGTTACGCAGACGTTTAGATATTTTCAAAATATGCAGGATAGGATAATTGAATTTGTCGTGTCCAATTCCCGTATATCAAACGATGAGTTCAGGCGCCTCATGCTCGCCACCGACGAGATAGCGAACGACGTGGGCAGTATACTGTTCGCCCAAAAGGCGGTGGAAAGCGGACTGATAAACGAAATGGGCGGTCTTAAGGACGCGCTTGAAAAAATGTATAGTCTCATAGAGGAAAGGAGAAATAAAAAATGATTTATTCCGTACTCCCGGCTGATGTGATATTCTTCGACCAAACGCAGATACGCAGCCGCCATATAAAAATGTACAATAACGTGACGCTGGAAATAGTGGACGGTATCGTGGACAGGATCATAAGCACCAATCCGCATGACTATCTCGCTTACAGCAATTTACTCGGTTCAAAACAACCGTAAAAAATACCTTGCAAAATTTCTCCGTATAGTGTATAATATCGTTGCGCCGTATTTGCGGCGACACACTTACAGAAGGAGGAAAAATATATGCACGATAATGTGTATGACGTATTGTCGGAACGCGGACTGATAGCACAGACGACACACGAGGAAGAAATCCGCGAATTATTGGGAAAGGAAAAAGTCACGTTCTATATCGGTTTCGACCCGACGGCGGACAGCCTCCATGTGGGACATTACCTGCAGATGGTGGTTATGCGCCATATGCAGAACTACGGACACAGACCGATTGCCCTTGTGGGCGGCGGTACGGGTCATATCGGCGACCCCTCGGGACGTACCGATATGCGCTCGATGATGACAAAGGAAACTATCGACTACAACTGCGAGCGCTTTAAGGAGCAGCTTTCAAGGGTAGTTGATTTTTCGGACGATAAGGCGATAATGGTAAACAACGCCGACTGGCTCTTGGAGCTTAACTACGTCGATTTTCTGCGCGATATAGGCTCTTGCTTCTCGGTAAACAAGATGCTCACGGCGGAGTGCTTTAAGCAGAGACTCGAAAAGGGCTTATCGTTCCTTGAATTTAACTATATGCTTATGCAGGCGTATGATTTTCTTATGCTAAGCCGTAAGTACGGCGCGAAAATCGAGCTTGGCGGCGATGACCAGTGGAGCAATATTCTGGCGGGTATCGATCTCTGCCGCAGAAAAGACCAGAAACAGGTCTACGGTATGACGTTTACGCTTCTTACCAACAGCGAGGGCAAGAAAATGGGTAAGACAGCCGCCGGCGCGGTATGGCTCGACCCGAAAAAGACCACGCCGTACGACTTCTACCAGTACTGGGTAAACGTGGACGACGCGGACGTTATAAAGTGCTTAAAGCTTCTTACGTTCGTTCCCATGGACGAGATACGCGAAATGGAAACGTGGAAGGACGCGAAAATAAATGAGGCGAAGCGCGTACTCGCGTACGAGATAACGAAAATCGTACACGGCGCGGACGAGGCGGATAAGGTCAAGGCTGCCTCCGAGGCAGTGTTCGGCGGCAGCGGCGTGTCGGCGGATATGCCTACGAGCGTAATTCCCGACGTTGTGGGTATGGGCGTACTCGATATGCTCGTCAAAACAGGACTTCTTACGTCAAAGGGTGAGGCGAGAAGGCTCGTTCAGCAGAACGGTCTTTCAATAAACGACGCGAAGTATACCGACGTAAACGGCGTTGTCACCGCCGATATGATTACCGATGAGGGTATGATCATCAAAAAGGGTAAAAAGACGTTCCACAGAGTAGTCATTGAGAAGTAACACGAGATAAGGTATTGTCCCGAGAGGAGGAGCGGATATGGCGCGCAGACTTTTAACTTTACTGTCTGCTATCAGTATAGCTTTGACGACGCTGATTTTTGCGGCGCCGCTTATAGCCGACGGCGAAAACAATATCAGTTTCACGCCGGAGGAAGAGGAGTATATATCCGAGCATAAGGTTTTGAAAATAGGTTATGTACAGGACCGTATACCCGTTTCGTTTTCCGACGAAAACGGAGAGCTTTCGGGAATATCGCGTTACATATTCGACCGTGTAAGCGAGCTTTGCGGCTTAAAATTTGAATATGTGCCGCTTCCCGCCGGAGACGTTACGTATGAATATCTTTTGAACGAGGGCTTAGACCTCGTTTCAAGCGTCGAGTACAATAAGGAAAATCAAACGGCGCGCGGTATACTTATAAGCAATCCGTACTTGTCGAGCCGCAAGGTGGTTGTGGCGCGGGACGGTTTGGACTTTAGGTACGGCGCCGATTTGTCTATCGCAATATCCACCGGTTCACAGACATTAAGGAAAGTGCTGGGCGCGATGTATCCCAATTTTAAATTGGTGGACTATCCAAGTATATCCGACTGCTTTGACGCGGTGAACACGGGCGCGGCGGATCTTATGATACAAAATCAGTATGTGGTGGAGTACTGGATTACAAAACCGATATATGAAAAATTAAATGTAATACCCGTACTCGGACTTGAGGACGAGCTTTGCTTTTCCGCAGTTGTCGCGTTTGACGGCGGCAGCGGCACACCGCCCTCGGACGGCAGGATTTTGATTGATATACTTAATAAGACGATAGCGTCTATGACGGAGGACGAGGTAGGAAGCTGCACGATACGGGGAATTATGGAAAATCAGTACCGTTACACGCTTTCCGACACGCTGTACCGTTACCGCTACGCGGTAAGCGCGGTTGCCGCGGCGCTGCTGGTTATAATTTTACTGGCGGTACTGCTTATACGCGTGCATATAAGGTACACGGAAAATAAAGCCGACGCTAAGATAAGAGCGGATTTTCTGTCAAGCATGAGTCATGAAATCCGCACGCCTTTAAACGGTCTTATAGGACTTAATACTCTGATGTCGCAAAGTCTTGACGACCGCGAAAGATTAACCGCTTATCTGAACCAGTCCAACATGACCGCGAATTACCTTTTGTCGCTCATAAACGATATGCTGGACATGTCGAGCTTGCAGACCGAGAATTTAGACCTTGAGCTGCGTCCGACGGATTTGGAGCTTGTGTTTGACACGGTAAGCTCCATAGCGGAAAACGCTATGGCGAGAAAGAGCATTACATACACCGCCGACCGTAACCTTGAATACCGTTGTATTTTGGGCGACGGGGTGCGTATTCAGCAGGTGATGATGAATCTGCTCGATAACGCGCGTAAATTCACGCCGAAATTCGGTAAGGTAAGTCTGTCCGTAAGGCAGGAAATGACCGACAGCGGCAAGGTGCTTACCTCGGTAACGGTAACGGATAACGGAAAGGGAATGAGCGAGGAGTTTCAAAAGCATATTTTCGATACGTTTGCGCGCGAGCTTGATACGGTGTCCAAGGGTAATCAGGGTACAGGTCTCGGACTGCCCATAAGCCGCCGCTTGGCGCTGCTTATGGGAGGAGATTTGACGTTTGTAAGCCGTAAGGGGGAGGGAAGCTCTTTCACCTTTACGTTCACCGCGCCGCCCGCGGTTATGCCCGAAACAAACGACGCGGGCAATGAGAATGAGACGGAGAACAGTCATAAGCGTATTTTGATAGCGGAGGACAACGAGCTTAACGCCGAAATTATAATGGAGCTGCTGCGCGAATACGGCTTCGAGTCAGACCTCGCGGAAAACGGGCGGATAGCGCTGAATAAATTTTTAAACTCGGAGACAGGCACATACGGCGTAATACTTATGGACCTTTTAATGCCGGAAATGGACGGCTTTGAAACAGCCGCCGCCATACGCGGCTCGGGCAGAGATGACGCGAAAACGGTGCGTATCTTCGCATGCAGCGCCAACTCCTTTGACGAGGACAGGGATAAGGCAATCGCAAGCGGTATGGACGGATTTTTCCCGAAGCCGATAGACGTGGGAGAACTTATTAAAAAAATCAACGAATAAAAATAAAATGTCATGGACTTAAGTCCATGACATTTTTTGTGCTTTAATTTATTACAGAGTGATAATCTTTGTATCAAACGCGCCCAAGGTAACCGTCTTGTCACCGAACTCCGTTTTAACGGTGGTCGTCTGTTCCTTGTCGGAGTTGTTTATTACGACGAGCTGCTTGCCGTGCGGATAGTACGCGCACTCGCAGTAGAGGTTATCGGTAATGTAATTTTGGTCTGTACCCTCGCCCGTGGCGTTTAGGATAATATTCATAAGCGTTCTTGTATTTTCCTCGTTCGTCACGAAGCTCGACATATAAACGCCTCTGCCCTCGCCGAACGGGTGCATCGTAACGCACGGTATACCGTCCTTTGACATCGCAACCTTGGTGTCCGCGTCGGTAAGATAAATACCTTTTTTGACAGCGAATGAGTCTTTGTCCTTAACGCAGTCGCAGCCCGTTTCCTCGAACGTGTATCTGCCGTGGCTTATTCTCGCGCCGGTGTCCTCGTCAACGCCGAGAACATGCGCCATTTTGAAGTACGTATCGTTGCCTTCCACAGCCGACGGCTCGTTTACGCCTATGAACACGCCGCCGTTATATACCCATTCGGTCAGCTTTTCGACAACATCCGCGTCATTCCAGCATTCGCCGCCCGACCACGCGCTGCCGGCGGTTCCCGCGTTTATAACCACGTCGTAATCTTTCAAGCCTTTTGTCTTTACGTCCTCAAAGCTGATAAAGTCAACATCAAACGGCATGCCCGAAAGCGACTCGTTTATGTTTATCAAATCCACCTCGGGATGCTCGTGGTAGTGACCTGAGCATATCCATGAACGGAGCTTACCCCAGAAGTGCAGCACCGCGATTCGGGGCTTTAACACATACGGCTTGCCCTCGGTGTGCAGCCCGCGTATCTCGCGGAACTCGTCCGATATTTTTTCTATATAGTCCTGAAAATCGGGGAACGGCAGCGTCAGCGACAAATATCCGCCCAAGCCTATTCTGTCAATCTTATCACGCAGAAGCGCGCGGCGCACGTTTTTCCAATAGCCCTGCGCCTCTCTCGTCGGGTTGCCGCCCTCCATGAACGTCGGCGCGCCGCCCAGACCTACGGGGAACAGGTACGGGTGAAGTCTGATTTCATGCGTTTCAACCGCGTCAACGCCCGCGCACAGGCGGGTCTCGAAGCCGTTAAAGACGCACTTTATAAGACCGTCGAAGCCGAAATCTTTGAATCTCTTGCCCCACGGCTCAACGCCTACCCATGAGTCGTCATAGAATACATACGCCTTTTTGCCGTAGCTGTGAACGAGGTCAACAAGCTTTTTGCCGAAGTCAACCACGAAGTCGTTTACGAACTCCATCCAGTCAAGCTTTGTCTGCGGCGCGGTCATATGCGTAACGTGGAGGTTGCCCTTGTTTATAAAGTCCTCCGACGTAATTCTGTAGCCGTACTTCTTCTCAAACTCCTTGAGCGCCAAAGGCGATACGGTGAAGTCATACGAGCCCCAGTCAGAGAAAAGCTGTTGATTGCGCGGATTTGAGCCCCAAATCCAAACGAAGTTATAGAACATTGACGTGAATCGCACAACGGTCGTCGCAGGGTGCGTCTCGCACCAGCCTTTGAGCCAGTCGAGCATATACTTCTGCGTCTCGGGGTGACGCGGGTCTATCTGCATTAAATGCTCCTTGTCCCAGTTGTTCGTGGTGTGGTTATACATCGAGATTTCTTCCCAAATTCTGTACGCGAGGAAGTTTACCGTGTACTTGTGCCACGGTGTGATATTTTTAATCGTAACTTTGCCGTCCGAGTACGACCAGTCTTTTATCTCCTCGTTCGTTGTGCGGTCGAATACCTGCCAGTACTCCTTTGACTCCGCGCTGTCGTTGATTTTAAACTGCTCCGCGAAGAAGTCCTTCATTAAATCAATTGTCAGCTCGGTTCCCGAAGCGACAATCGGATTTGTCATAAGGAACGTTTGCTGCAGCTTGTCGGGATTTTGCTTCGCCCACTCGTTGTGGTCGCGGATAATACATATGGTTGAGTAAATACCGTAGCCCGCGTTTACTATCTCTGGTGAAAGCTCCGTGCCGTCGGAATCTCTGATTACGTCAGCGCCCCATTTTTCCGCCATTTGCAGCGTCAGTTCCTCGTAGCCGCTCTCGCCCGGAAGCGTAAAACCGCCTTTTGTTTTTCCCATGTCTTTCTCTCCTTTACAGTTTTTTATAGCTAAGAAAATTATACCATATGTTTGTGTAAAAGTAAACAAAAAAATACGGCTTTGGGGATGCTTGAGATAAAATCGTATAATCAACAATTTTATTACAGGCTGTTGGACAGGGTACAAGAAACGGCATATCGCACAAATTTAGCGATATGCCGTTTTTGAAGTTTGTCGAAATTAATACCATAGTTTAGCTTCTGCTATTGTAGCTGTAGAAAAAGGATTATAGCTGACGGAATTTTTAGCTACAGTTGCAAATAGTTCAATTCTCAGCGTGTTGCATCCCGAAACATCTAAATCAAGTTTGGATTCGGAGCCTAATCCGGGAGTGGTCAATACAAGATTATCATCACAATAGAACCTAAAAGCCATACGGGAGTATCCTGACATTTCGCCGGTTATTCTATCATATTTCCCATTTAAGTCATATTCAACGTACATTTTACACTCATCGCCGATTTCCAATGTTGGAGTATATTTGGATACAAAATATTTTTTGAACTGTACCCCATTCCTGTAAACATAAAACGAATCTTCATTGCTATCGTTATATTGTTTGACCACACCTAAATTTTTCAAGTATTCAAACGTAGGTGCGGGTGTTTCAAATACAGTCGGCGGCGGTGTGGTATTTTCTGCATGATCCATACTATATCCGCATTCCGAACAAATACTGTTTTCAAAAACATGATTTCGCACACTCGTACGCTCATATTCATTTAACATCTCACCGCAGTCATCACAATAAGTGTCAACCGTATCAATTACTTTGTGTGTTTCGGATGAGCCTGTATTTATGCATTCTCTAAGGTCAATCAAAGTCACGTCGTGCGTATTAATATGCAAACAATCATAGTCAGAAAGTGATGTGTTGTTTGAGGTTGCTTCCGTATAGGTTATTGTCACTGTGCGCGTGAAGCCATTCCAATCAACAGCAGCTCCTATACTTTCACTGATTGCTCTTAACGGTACAAGCGTTCTGCCGTTGATTATTTGAGGAGAAACATCTAAACTCAAGGTTCTTGCATAGGTTCCGTCTTCGCCGTAGTCTGTCACCCAAAAAAAATTATAGTCAATCATCATTTCTATTGTAATATTATCTTTTGTAGCTGTAATCCACTGATTTTCTCCATCCCATTCCACATCGCACCCCATAGCTTCAAAAATCGCTCGCATCGGCACAAGGGTACGGTCATTTTGAATAATCGGAGGCTGGTCAAATTGTATTTTTTTACCGTTTAATTCTACGATTATATCACTTTCCGCATGAGCCAATATACTCACCAAATTTAAAATCGTAATTGTTGCGATAAAGAAATATAAAATTCTTTTTTTCATAATAATCATCCTTTCACATATTTTATGTTAATAATTATAACATATATTTATAACCAATGTCAAGATAAAATATATGTGAGGTGTTAAAAATGAACGAAAAATTAATTATAAATAAGAAAAATTTAAAAGGTGATGACGGATATAAAATTTTTTCAGTTAGGCTTAAAGATGAAACCGTATTTAAACTGAATGAATTATCTAAAGAAACCAATCGTTCAAGAAACGAATTGATAAATATATTACTGGAATATGCTATAAGTAATTGCAAAGTAAAATCCGATTAAAATATAGAAATTTTTTGTAAGCATAACACGTTAGACTCAATGCGTAAAAACAAAAAGCGAAAGGATGATTTTACCATGCTTTCACTTTTTTAGTACAGTTTTTTTATTCTGTTTTATCTCACACCACCATAGGGACGCTGTTTTTGCGCAGTCAAAATAAATCCGAGTGCGAACCGGTGCGGGTTGCGACCAAAACAGCCTGACCTTTGTCGATAATATAAATCAGCAGCCAGTCCGGCTGAATGTGACATTCTCTGTAACCTTCGTACAGTCCGTGTAAATCATGGTCGCGGTATTTCTCGTCCAAAGCTTTTTCGGCTAAAAGCATGTCAATGACCGTTTCCAGCTCCGACATATCCAAACCGCGCTTTTTCATCGCCTTATAATCTCGGCGGAACTTTGAGGTGGTTTTTAATTCTAACATTCGTTATCAAGCTCCTCAAACAATTCTCTTGCGGACGAATATGCTTTTGCTTCAGCCTTGCCGTTTATAATATCCCGTGCTTCCTTTATAGCCTGTTCCGTTTCCGTGCCGTAGCGACGCCGGATCATAAACGGTATGCCGCCCTGCTCGATTGACTGGCGCAGAAACACGTTGACCGCCGTTGTTAAATCCATGCCCAAATCGGCAAACAGTCTTTGCGCCTGCGCTTTTACGTCGGAATCCACTCTTATATTGATATTTGAATTTGCCATAATAATCACTCCCTTAGTATTATTATAGCACAATATTAGCATAATATCAACACAATATTAATACATTGTGATAATTTTTTTACATCAACTGTGTATGTAATAGTAAAATATTTCGTCTGTCACTCCGATAGCACACGTATACAGGAAAGACTGTCCCGCAGCGAATATTTTATAATTACCGTCATTCGCTGTAATACACGGCAAAGGAAGTAATTTAAAAGCGGTTATTATTACAATAACCGCTTTTAAAATTAAGATATAAATTACCGTTATCTTTTTATATTTGTGGAATAGCCGTAAACTCCGTTTACAATTGTTCCGTCCGTAAACTCAACACTCATTTCATCAATGGACACTTTGGCGCACGTATCGGCATATGCGAAAGGCGTTTGAGTTTTAAGCCAAACATCTTTATTAAGCGGACCTGTAATTTTCAGGTTAAATTCGCTTTCTCCCGAGATTTCGTCCGAAAGCCGGTCATCAACCGCATTATACAGTCTTACGGTCATATTTATATATTTTATTGTCTTGTCGCTTAAAATATTTGCGCACCAATTCATATTTATTCCGCCTGCCGAATTAACGGTAAAATAGAAATTACCGATTTTATAATAATCTAAGCTTGGATAATATATGTTTTTAACTTCTTCATCCGTATCAAGCGGCGCGCTGATAATATTTCTAATATCATTATTTGAGGCTTGCGGCTGCTGTGAATCCGAATAGACATATCCGCCCTTTGACAGCTGTATGGTGTTATTATTAAAACCAACATCAAAACCGCCGACGGTATCTGCAATGTCGCGCAGTTTAAAATAAGTGCTTCCCTCTATATTATAGCCTTCAAGAGAAATATTTTCTCCGTTAAGCTGTACGGGGAATGAATTTTCCGTGGCGGCGTATTGACCGGCAAATACTCCTATACCGCCGAACAGCAAACCGCCCGCAAGAACTCCTGCCAAAAAATTTTTCTTCATCTTCCTACCTCCGTAAAACCTTAAAATAATAAGCGCAAAAACAGCATATTTCGCTATTCTTGCATCACGTCACAATGCCCCGTATTTTTGTTTTATTATTCGTTGTCGCCGGACATATACGAAAGCCTTGGTGGCAGCTCGTTTGTCACGACAAAATCCGCGCCGTATGCAAGATACTCGTCCGCTATTGCCTCGTCGTCCACCGACCACACTCCGCAGTATATATTCTGCTGATGCAAAAGGTCTATTACAGACTTGTCCACCTGCGGGTAGTTGTAAAGCACGCCTCTGTTATCGGGTATCTGCGATATGTCCGCGAGACTGTCCGTATACGGCGCCGGAGTGTAGCCGATTGTCATAACGGGTATTTCCGTATTGCGCGCGCGTATTTCGAGCATATCGTTTATATTGCCCATTATAATACAGCGTCCGCCCGCGCCGTTCGCGTAAATGATATTTAACAGCGCGTCGTAATTACGTATTGTTTTTATTTCTATAACCGCGACGCAGCCGTATTTCATACATATCCCAAGATACTCGTCAAACGTCGGTATTTTAAGATTTTCGCTTATTTCAACATTACTGCCCGTGTCGATTTTAAACGCGCCCAGCTCCTCGAGCGAATAGCTTGTTACCGCGCCCGTACCGTCGGTGGTACGGTCAAGATCCTCGTCGTGCATACACACGAACGCGCCGTCCGTCGTTTCGTAAATATCAGTTTCTATACCCCAAAATCCGTTCCTGCCCGCAAGCTCAAACGCGGGTATACTGTTTTCGGGCGCGTAGCCCGAATACCCCCTGTGCGCCGCAAACCTTTCGCCGCCCGTACTGAAAACGTCAGACTGCGCCGTTACCGGCTTCACCGCGTCAACGGACGCCGTGACTATGCCGGCGCTGTCACGGGGGGATATTTTCAGCAGAACCGCGGACGCGGTAAAAAGCAGCAACATAACAAGCCATAGCTTTTTTCTTATATTATACATAACTATTCAGTACTATTCCGTCCTTATAATAACAGCCTGCGCGTCGCCGTCCCAGTCAACCGCAAAACCAACCATGTCGCCTATGTCGCGGATCTTGAAGTAGGTGCTGCCGTTTATGTTATATGAAAGCAGCTCGCGCTCCGCGCCGTCCACATACACGGGCGCATCGTTCTGCTCGACGTTAAGCGCCGTTTCCGCGCCCGACAATTCGCCGCCGACTATGGTGTACTTAATACCCGTCGAGACCGCTATCGCGCCTAAGCCTTCGTCCCACGAAACGTCAAACCTCGCGGGCGTGGTACGCAGAATCATAGCCACGTCGCGGATTTTGTAGTAATTGGAATCGTTTACCGTGTAGCCGGAAATTTCCACCTCGTTTCCGTCAACGAGCAGCTTCGCGTTTGAATTACTTGCGGTGAGCGAGTTCATACCCTCGTAGCCATCTACGAAATTCTTAATCTTCGTTCTGTTCGGATAACCGTTCGTAAGGAAATCGTCGCCGTACATATCCGTATACGGAATGGTCGGATACGAGCTTACATACGATTTGAGTATCTTCTCCGCCGTCAGCTTCTGACCGTCGAACACAAGCTTGTAATAATTTATAACCGACGAGTACCTTGGTATTTCGCGTCCCACAAATATATATCTGCCGTTATCGTCGTAAACGGTTATGTCCGTAAGGCAGCCTCCTATAATATTACCCGGTACCTCGATATTGGAAATTGTGCTTCCGTTCATCGTAAAGCCGGTGCTTATGCCGCCGTCCGCGCCGTCGCGCATGACAAACGCTTCGGGTATACCGTTTTTGTCCAAATCGGTCAGCGCGATTTCGTTGTACGACGGATCCGACGACATGGTACGCATAAGTCTTGTCACAAACGCCTCACGCCAGCTTTCCGCCGCGAGAGCGTTTACCGCGCATGAGCATACGATAGCCATAGCGGCGATAAGTGAAATTATCTTCTTCATTATTACCCTTTCCCTTCATATACAGTTATTCATAAATTTGCCGCGCTTTCCGAAATGCGCGGTCAGCGTATCTGCGTTTTTGAATATACATATCTATTATAACCTAAATTCCCTCTCTTGTCAAATCCGGTCATAATCGTGTGGCTAAGAGCATAAAAACGGCATACGCAAAAATACCCCGCGAAATTTACGCGGGGTATTGACAAACACGATAAATTATCGTATAATAAATACAGAAAAAGACATCCGCATAAAAGGCGGTTTTGTCCTAAGTCGTTACTAAAAAGTAGTCGCAACCTTTAGGCAATGATATGCACCCCAAATGTTAGACACATTTGGAGGTGCATATTATTATGGGTAAAAAAGGGAAAAAGCAAAAAAA
>CANQQW010000028.1 GCA_947626075.1 uncultured Clostridia bacterium | reverse complement strand
CAAACCGCCGAGAGTAAACCGCAGTCGGTGACGGTGCCGGACGGGTATGTGTGGCTTATGGGCGATAACCGAGGCGCAAGTACCGACAGCCGCACATTCGGCGCGGTAAGTGTAAATGACATCTATGGAAGATTAATAAAGAGGAGGAATAAATAATTATGGAGAAGATATTTAACGGAGTAAGTATAATTATAGGCATTGTCGGCGGGGCGGCAACGGCGTTATTCGGACAGTGGGACAAGGCACTGTGGGCGCTGCTTGCTGTTGTGGTGTTCGACTATGTTACAGGCGTAATAAAGGCAATATACAAAAAGAGTCTGTCGAGTGAGGTCGGCTATAAAGGCATACTCAAAAAGGTTACCATATTTATAATGGTCGGACTGGCTAACGTATTGCAAACGGTGACAGATACCACAGGCATAAGGGAAATTGTGATTATGTTCTTTATTGCAAACGAGGGTATTTCCGTACTTGAAAACGCAGCGGTAATTTACCCGAAAATGCCCGACGCGCTGAAAAACATACTGCTTCAGCTTCGCGGCGACAATAAGGAGGAATAGGCGATGAGCGCGATAACACAGTTTAAGCAAATCGCATATAACCGTTCGCGTCGAACGTCAACGATAAAGTACATAGTCGTGCATGACACGGGAAACACCGGCAAAGGCGCGGACGCGGAACGGCATTATCAGTACTTCAACGGCGGTGACAGAAATAGCAGCGCGGACGTGTTTGTGGACGACCATCAGGCGATAAAGGTCAATGACTGGAATACGTATTATACATGGCATTGCGGCGACGGTCACGGCAAGTACGGTATAACGAACGGTAACAGCGTCGGCGTGGAAATGTGTATCAACTCGGACGGCGATTACGAGAAAGCGTTTGACAGGACGGTCGCGGTTGTTAAGGAGCTTATGCAGACGCTCGGTGTTGACGCGAACCATGTTGTACGGCACTACGATGCAAGCCGTAAGAATTGCCCTATGAGCATGAGCAGCGGCAACTGGGCGCGGTGGAAAGAGTTTAAGAGAAGAATAACGGAAACGGAGGGACTAACAGTGACACAGTATGAAGAATTAAAGAGTGAAATTGCGGGATTGAAAAAGGCGATTGAAGAAATAAAGCCGAAAGTTTACAGGTATATGGATAATAATATGCCGGAGTGGGCGAAGCCGACAGTGCAAAAGCTCATGGATAAAGGTATGATTTCCGGCGTTGCGGATAACTGTCTTGACCTGTCGAACGACCTCTTGCGTTTGCTCGTCATAAACGACCGGGCGGGACTGTATGATTAAAAAATCTTGACAAGGCAGCACTGTAGGTGTATAATTATCACAGACAATTCCTACCAAAAATATCGGCGTACCCGATTTGTTCGGTGCGCCGATATTTTGATATATGGCTCAATACGATAAATATTTCCGTGAAAGGGGTACTGTGTCAATGGAAATTAATTACGATGGAGAGGCGGCAAACATAATTGATATTACCGAAATTAAAGATTTATATATTGCCGTATGTAGTGGTGATTATGATACTGTTAAGGCGTATTTTGACAATCGAAAAACCGCACAGTTGAATAGACGCTATAAGACGCATAAAGGCGAGATAAGCTTAGTCATGGCTGCGCTTAATAATAAAATGTATGACATTTGTTCATACTTGTTGTCAGTCGGTGAAACTGTAACAGAAGATGAGTTTAAAGAGCTTCAGCCGGAAATATCCCGCGCCGTTGCGGTTACACATATATTTCAGACAATGCGGAGTTAAAAAGGTCTACGCTATCATTCGACAGCCCGATTCAAAGCCCTTGCTTGAACATCTATAGAAAAGCAACAAAAATATCATTCTCGACTTGGTAACATTACACGAATTTTTGTATAATGCTAAAATTTCTATTGCAACTATGCAATAATAGCATTATAATTTTATCACAAACAGAGGTGACAAAAATGATTTCATATAAAAAAACATTTGACCTTTTAAAAGAAAAAGGTATTAACACTACACAGCTTCGGCGCGAAAATATTATAACGCAATCGGCATTAACCAGTATGCGGCGAAACGAGCATATCAATACGCGGAGCATAGAAAGACTGTGTGCCGCGCTCGAGTGTCAGCCATCGGATCTAATGGAGTATGTGGAGGAATAAAAAATAAATCACGGCGGCAATTTGCTGACCGTGATTTTTAGTTTACTAACTCAACAAACACAAACGCATAATCACCTATATACGTGAGATTTTGCGGCAGCGTTATTTTTGTTAGTTTCTCACAATTCATAAACGCGCTGTCGCCGATATTCGTCACGCCATCGGGAATGACTAATTCGCCTTCCCATGCATAGCACTGACAAAACGCATCATCACCTATATACGTGAGATTTTGCGGCAGCGTTATCTTTGTTAGTTTCTCACAATTCATAAACGCATTATCGCCAATACTTGTCACATCATCGGGTATGGTTAATTCGCCTTCCCATGCACTGCATCCTGAAAACGCATAATCACCTATATACGTAAGATTTTGCGGCAATGTTATCTTTGTTAGTTTCTTGCAATCCATAAACGTATAATCGCCAATACTTGTCACATCATCGGGTATGGTTAATTCGCCTTCCCATGCACTGCATCCACAAAACGCACATTCACCTATATACGTAAGATTTTGCGGTAGCGTTATTTTTGTTAGTTTCTCACAATTGTTAAACGTATAATCGTCGATACTCGTCACGCCGCTAGGTATGGTTAATTCGCCATCCCATGCGCTACATCCGGAAAACGCATGTTCACCTATATACATAAGATTTTGTGGCAGCGTTATTTTTGTTAGTTTCTCACAATCGTAAAACGTATAATCGCCGATACTCGTCACACTGTCGGGTATAGCTAATTCACCTTCCCATGCGCTGCAACTCTCAAACGCCCTATTACCTATATACGTGAGATTTTGCGGCAACATTATTTTCGTTAGTTTCTCACAATCGCTAAACGCAAAGTCGCCAATACTTGTCACCGGCAAATTATCAATCTCATCGGGTATAACAATTTCACCCGACGCATTACTGTCGCAATCGGTAATGATAACACCGTCACCGTTTTCGTTGACCTCATAATACAGCCAATCGCCGTACTGCGTTCCGTAATATGCCCTTGCCGCGACCGGCACAAACGCCGTGAGCATACACAGCGCGAGCAGTGTGCTTAAAAATTTTCTTTTCATGTTTCCTACCTCCGTAAATTTAGTATGATTTTGCGGGCGGCGACTCGCCGCCCCTACGATGCACGATTTATAAAGCGAATGTAGGGGACGGCGCCCACGACGTCCCGTCCCTGTAGGGGCGGTCATTGGCCGCCCGTTAGCCTCCCCTCGGGAAGCTGGTGTGCCGTTTTTCTGCACTCCGTGCAGGTGTGCAGCGCATCACGCTGCGCGTGACCGCCTCCGACATACATATTTTGCTGCGCAAAATAGTAACGACGTCGGCTTGCTTTTCTGCACACGTCGCAGCTGACTGCTCGCTTCGCTCACGAAAGCTGCCCAACAAAAAAAATGCGCGGCACAAATCCTATGCCACGCATAAAAACGCGGCTCGGATTCAATGTTACCACACATTTTTTATTATATATAGAATACTGTTCTTACTTCAAGCACAATATGACAATTCTACATCCAAGCCTGCGCTTTTTGCAAAATTTAATCATATTGTACGTAAAGCAAAACAAGGATATTCCCCTAAAAAGAATATCTTAGTATATTTAAGTATTAAAAAAACAGTATTATATACGAATATATAATAAAAAATAATGTGGTACTCCCATTATACCACATTTCACGCATAAGTCAACGAAAAATATCCTGTTTTTGCAAAACAAAAAGGCTAAAATGCGATTGCTCGCATTTTAGCCTTTTTTTGAGTACCATATTTATACTGTCTTATCGCAATCTTTACCGCAATCGGTGCAATCGCAGCGGCGTGGAAAGAAAAATGAGCAAAAAAAATCGCAAAACTGTAGAGTTTTGCGAAAAGCGTTTTATATATACAAGGAGGCACGCAAAATGGGTGAAAAACAAGACTTAAGAGAACAAACAAATCCGATATTCAATACGGCGAAGTCGATGCTGCTGCATCTATGTATCGCGGGCGATAAGGATGCCCCGATATTGGCAAAGAAATTCGGCATAGACGCCGACTCGTTTCTCGGTTCGGAGGGGAACAGGCAGGAGGTCGCGCTCAGTCTTGAACTGACCGTCATGACGGAAACACGCTTCCGCGCAATCAATAAAATCACAGGCAGCTATAAGGACAGCACGGTTGTCGATATTGGGTGCGGATATACGCCGCGCGCGCTGTGCGAGCCGTGTAAGAATATGCGTTACATAGGCTGCGATTTGCCGATTGTAACGGACGAAATGGCTCCGATTATCGGTGAGATGTGCGCCGAGCGCGGAATAAAGGACACGGAGTACCACAGCGTGGACGCGACAGATTATCGCTTGCTTCGTGACGCGCTAAAAACGGTTGAAGGCGAGATTACCATACTATCCGACGGCTTACTCACATATTTAAGCAACTCCGAGCTTACGGAGCTTTGCTCGAATATCCGCCGTTTGCTAAAAGAATTCGGCGGACGGTGGATAACGTCTGACACCGACGCGAACCCGCTGTTTATGGCAGCGCTTACGGCTGTTCACGGCAAAGCCGCGTATGAGGATTTGGTAAAGACTATGAATGAATACGCCGAGCAGTCGGACACGAATATAGAAGTGCAGAATATGACTGTGCTTGCTTACGATTTTGAAAACACCATGAAAACCGTAACGAACTTCCTGCGTTCGGTAGGCCTAAGGTGGGAGCGCGTACCCATGTCAGATTATGTGACGGAAATCGGAAGCCTTGCTGATTACTCCGACGAGGCGAAAGCGGATTATATAAAGTCGCTTGAAAACGTGTACATCTGGATTTTCACGCCCGACGAAAACTACAAGGAAACAGAGGAAAACTATGAAAGCGCGTCATTCGGCGTAACGGCGAACACTCACGGCGGCGAGATGAAGATTACGCTTCGCGGCAGACTTGACTCCGTAACCGCGCCGGAACTTCTGGGTGTTTACGAGAAAACAACGGCGCAGGAAAAGGTCACGAAAATCACCGTTGACGCGTCCGAACTCGAATATATTTCATCGGCGGGACTGCGCGTACTGCTTCTTATGATTAAGCAGGTAGGAAACGGCAACCTCGCCGTTACGGGACAAAACGACACGGTTCAAACCATCTTTGAACAGACCGGTTTTGCCGACTTGATAGCATAATTTCCATAAACAAACCAAATATTTAATAATAAAAGCAGGCGTTATAAAATACGTCTGCTTTAATAATTTACCCGCGTTCGCTTAAGGGAACGTACTGTTTATGCTCCGCCACGCTTTTATACGCCGGGCGTATGATCTTACCGGGATTTACAAGCTCCTCGATACGGTGCGCCGACCAGCCGGAAATTCTTGCTATCGCGAACATCGGCGTGTACAGCTCGACCGGCAGGTCAAGCATACCGTACACAAAGCCCGAATAAAAGTCCACGTTCGCGCTTACGCCCTTGTATATCTTGCGCTTGTCGGCGATGACCATAGGCGCAAGTCTTTCGACGCGCGAATACAAATCAAATTCTTCGTCTCTGCCCTTTTCCGCCGACAGTTTTTTAACAAACGCCTTGAACACGTTCGCTCGCGGGTCGGACAGCGAATATACCGCGTGACCCATACCGTATATAAGTCCCGCGCCGTCAAATGCTTTCTTGTCAAGCAGATCCGCGAGGTACTGCTCTATCTCCTTATCGTCGTGCCAATTTGAGATTTTTCGTTTCATGTCCTCAAACATCTGCGTCACCTTGATGTTCGCGCCGCCGTGCTTCGGACCTTTGAGCGCGCCCAATGACGCGGCTACGGTGGAATATGTATCAGTTCCGCTGGACGTTACAACGTGCGTCGTGAACGTCGAGTTGTTGCCGCCGCCGTGCTCCGCGTGGAGAATGAGCGCGAGGTCGAGTATCTTTGCTTCAAGGTTTGTGTACTGACTGTCTCTGCGCAGTATATGCAGTATATTTTCCGCGGTGGACAGCTCGGGCTTCGGCGCATGCACAATAAAGCTGTCGTTCGCGTGGTAATATTTAAAAGCCTGGTACCCGTACACCGCGAGCAGCGGAAACTGCGCGATAAGCTGCAAACACTGGCGCAAAACGTTCGGCAGAGAAATATCGTCGGCTCTGTCGTCGTACGCGTACATCGTCAAAACGCTTCTGGAGAGCGCGTTCATCATGTCCTTGCTCGGCGCCTGCATGATTATGTCGCGCACGAACGAAGGCGGTATTGTGCGCAGCTTCGCAAGTGTTTCGTTGAATATTTTAAGCTTTTCCTCGTTCGGGAGCTCCCCGAACAAAAGCAGATATGTAACCTCCTCAAAGCCGAAACGGTCGTCCTTTATAAAGCCTTTTATAAGCTCCTCAACGTCGTAGCCGTGGTAGTAAAGCTTGCCCTCGCACGGCTCCGTTATACCGTTTGGCAGAGTATTATACGCGTGTATTTCACCTATATCGGTAAGTCCGGCAAGGACGCCTTTACCATTTATATCTCTCAGCCCCCTTTTAACGTCATATTTCGCATACAATTCAGGGTTTATCAGCTTATTTTTCTTGCAAACTTCAAGCATTTCAAGCATTTCGGGGGTGACTTCTACGGGTACAATTTTCTCTCGCATACTTAAATTCCTCCGTTTTTTATGATTAAATTACGTTAAATCTCATTTATATTTATGTAAAATTCCGCTGTTTTATGCTAACTATTACAAATTTTACTATGATTTTACTATTTTATTTTTCTATTTTTATAATTATACCAAATTTCATATTTCATTGCAATTAAAATTATGTAAACTTATTGTGAATTATTTTTTTTTGTGGTACAATATACATAAGATTTTAAATTAAGGAAAGGAATGACAGATATGGTATACGTAATGCTCGCGGACGGATTTGAGGAAACGGAAGCGATAGAACCGATAGATATTCTGCGCCGAGGCGGCGCGGAAGTCGTTACGGTCGGAGTAAAAAATAAAACGGTAACGTCGGCGCACGGTATAACCGTGACGGCGGATACGGACATGAGCGGAGTAAATCCTGAGGATATGGAGCTTCTTATGCTCCCCGGCGGCGCGGGACACGAAATTTTGGACGCGTCGAACGAGGTACACGCTCTTATAAGCCGCGCTTTGGCGGACGGCAAGTATATAGCGGCGATATGCGCCGCGCCGTCAATTATCGGTAAGAGAATGATATTGGAGGGTAAAAAGGCAACTTGCTTCCCCGGCTACGAAAAGTATCTTTACGGAGCCGAGGTGACGGGTGAAAAGGCTGTAACGGACGGTAAGATTATCACCGCCAGGGGCGCGGGAGCGGCGTCCGATTTCGGCTTCGCCATGCTTACCGCGCTCAAGGGCAGGGAAACAGCCGACAAAATAAAGGAGACCATGCAGTATTGAATAAGGAAGAATTTCGCCTTGAAATGCGCGCAAAAAGACGCGCTCTTGCAAACGATGACGTTTCACGCTTAAGCCGCGCGATACAAAACAATCTGTTTACGCTTGACGCGCTGAAAGACGCGCATAGCGTGTGCGTGTTTATATCGTCTTTCAAGGAGCCTGATACAAGCGCGATAATAACGCGCCTTCTCGAAAGCGGAAAGACTGTCAGCGCGCCGGTATCGGACACGGAAACAAATACGCTTTCGCTTGTTCGCATAAACGGTACGGACGATTTGCGCGAGGGCGCATACGGCATACCCGAGCCGTCCGGCGCCGAAACCGTCAGCGACGCGGACGCAATACTTGTGCCGGGACTGTCGTTTGACCGGCGCGGCGCGCGTATGGGCTTCGGCAAGGGGTACTACGACAGGCTCCTTTCCTCTATGGGCGCTGTCAGAATAGGGCTTTGCTACGGCTTTCAGCTCCTTGAAGCTATCCCCTCCGAGGAGCATGACGCACCTATGGATTATATAATCACGGAAAAGGAAATTTTGGAAATAGGATTGACGAAAAGGGGTAAAAAGAATGTTGTTTGACTCACACGCGCACTATAATGACGAAAAATTTAACGCCGACCGCGACGAACTGTTAGCTTCAATGCATGAAAATAACGTCGGACTTATAATGAACTCCTGCTCGTCGCTCGGCGAGATCGAGGATATTTTTGCCATATGCGAAAAATACCCGTTCGTGTACGCGTCGGTCGGAATACACCCGCACGAGGTTGAAAACCTGACGGAAAACGATATGCTCACGCTTAAAGAGTACGCGAAAAATCCGAAAATCAAGGCGATAGGCGAAATCGGTCTCGATTACCATTACGATTTTTCGCCGCGCGAAACGCAGAAGAAATGGTTCGCGCGTCAGGCGGAAACGGCAAAGGAGCTTAATATGCCCGTAATTATCCACGACCGCGAAGCGCACAAGGATTGTATGGACATTCTGCGCGCCTGCGACATACGCGAAACGGGCGGCGTTTTCCACTGCTACGCGGGAAGCGCCGAAATGGCGAGGGAAATACTTGACTGGGGTATGTATATCGCGTTCGGCGGTACGCTGACGTTTAAAAACTCGGTGCGACCCGCCGAGGTCGCAAAATACGTGCCGCTGGACAGGATAGTTATAGAAACCGACTGCCCGTACCTCACACCCGAGCCGCACCGCGGCAAGCGCAACAGCTCGCTTTATATTCATTATGTGGCGGAGAGGCTTGCCGAGATCAAAGGCGTCACGGCGGAGGAAATAGAAAACGCGACATTTGAGAACGCGAAAAAATGCTTTAAGATAACGGAAGGAGAAGCGGCTCTGTAAACGCCGCGCGGTTTGATTGACATGTACGGATACAATACCTTTCACGAGGAGCTTATGCAAAATTTAATAAACTCCGTCCACGACGGACTAAGCTCGCACGCGTATATATTCGAGGGCGCTAAGGGCTTGGACTTACGCGGCTCGGCGCGTCTTTTCGCGGCGGCGCTCACCTGCCGCGACAGGGCGATAGCGCCGTGCGGAGCGTGTCAGGTGTGCAAGGAGACAAGGGCGGACACAAATCCCGATATTGTATACGTCAATTCCGGCGATAAAAAGAGCATCGGCGCGGAGCAAATGCGCGCGCTCGAAGAAGATGTGGCAATAAAGCCGTTTGCCGCCGCGCGCAAGGTGTATATAATAGAGGACGGGGCGCAGCTTACCGAAGCCGCGCAGAACGTGTTTTTAAAGACGTTTGAGGAACCGCCCGAATACGCGGTGTTTATAATCATAATCGAAAACCTTGCGCCGCTTTTGGAAACGGTTCTGTCGCGCTTTACGCTTATCCACTTTCCGCGCGTAAGCGACGCGCGTGTTAAGGAGTACATCACAGGCAAGTACCCCGAAGAAACGGACAGACTCGATTTCCTCGTAAGGTACTGCGCCGGAATACCGGGCGAGGCTGACAGAATTATCTCCGACGAATACTTTGAAACGCTTCGCGCCGAGTCGCTTGAAAAGCTTGACGCGCTGTTTTCCTCGGACAGGATCTCCGCCTTCTCCGTGTCGGGATTCGCGGAGCAAAATAAGGACCGCTTCAATGAAATACTTGATTTTTGGATATCCTTTTCGCGCGACATTATACTTCTGCAAAACGGCTCGGAGGACAAAATAATAAATATCGACAAAAAAACCGAGCTTGAACGCTTTGCGGCGCGCTTAGACCCGGGAACAGTCGTAAAAATATCCGAAAAGACGATAAAAGCTCAAAAAATGCTCGCGCGCTATGTCAATATAAAAGCGGCGGCTATGTGGCTCGCGCTTTAAAATTTTTACAAAAACTCTCAAAAAAATATTATTTTACTGTTTTTTCCTTTTTTGTTGACAAATTTCTATATTTGTGTTATAATCAGTAAAAATAAATCAATAAGGAGGGTTTTGTATGAAGTCGGTGGGAATTGTCAGAAAAGTGGATAATCTCGGAAGAATCGTTATTCCGGTAGAACTCAGAAAGAAATTCGATATAGAAATAACCGATTCTATGGAAATTTATACGGATGATAATTGTATTATCCTTAAAAAATATGAGCCTTCATGTATATTCTGCGGTGACGCGAAGGATATTTTCCGCTTTAATGGCAAAAACGTCTGCCCCAATTGCGCAAAGGCAATGATGGGTTACATAAATGACTGATGATTTTATAAAAGCTCCGCCCGTGCGCTTCCAAAGCGAACGGGCAGTTTTTTTAATATGAAAAGCGGTCTTTTGACCGCCTTTTTCATATATTTTTATTATATAATATCATAAGCCCTTTCATAAGCAAATCTTCGTCGAGAATAATTTTATTTTTGCACAGCGGCACGACCGACGACGCAAGTCCGCCCGTCGCGACTACCGTCACGTCTCCCATTTCGGCGCGTATACGCTCCGTAATACCGTCCATGCTCGCGGCGCTGCCGTACATAAGCCCGCTTCTCATGCAGTCCTCGGTATTCGTGCCGATAAGGCGCTCGGGTTTTTTTGCGCTTATTTTGGGAAGCTTCGCCGCGGAGCTTACCATAGCGTTTAAGGAAATCATCATGCCCGGCATTATCATACCGCCCAAATACTCACCCTTACCGTTTATTACCGACACCGTTGTCGCTGTTCCCATATCGAAGATAACAAGCGGCGCGCCGTAGTATTCTATTCCCGCCACCGCGCCAACCACGAGATCGCTGCCAAGTTGGTCGGGGTCGTCCGTTTTTACGCAAAGTCCGGTATCTATCCCGCGTCCCACAACCATCGCGCAAAGCCCCGTAAGCTTCTCCACGGCAGTCCTTAGCGCATCCGTAATTGACGGGACTACGGACGAGATTATCGCTCCGTCTATGCTCTCTTTCGGGATTTCGTGTATGTCCAGTGCCGCCTTAAGCTCTATGGCATACTCCAGCGGCGTGGCGATATGGTTAGTGGTCAGGCGCTCCATAAACAGGACGCCGCCGCCGTCGCAGCAGCCTATAACTATATTGGTATTTCCTATATCTATCGCGAGTATCATTGTTTTATCTCCTTTCGTCACGGCATGGGTATGCCGAGTCTTTGCAAAAGCTCATTCGCGGCGCGTACCTGTTTTTTTCGGTACTGCGCGAGACTGTGCGTGTCGGAGCCGACGCTCACGCATATGCCGCCCTCGCGAACGGCGCGCCGTTTTTTCTCGTTTGTCAGAAAGTCGTAATAATACGGATAATTTCCCGATGTGTTAAGCTCCCAGAAAATGTCGTTATCGCGCATAAGCTTTATAATATCCAGCCCGTAACGCTCGCCGAGCTTGAAAATGTCCGTATGCGCAAGCCCGACCTTGCAGGTAAACAAGCGCCGCCATTCAAGGAACTCGTAAAAGTCCATCGCTCGCTCGTCGTCAAGGCTCTCAAAGAGAACGTAGTCGAAACGGCTCGTCGCCTTTGGCAGAGCCTCGGGCGGCGCGGGGCGCGTGCCTATTTCAAGACCGCACAGCACGCGTATTTTGCCGGCGTACTTGACCTTGCAATGCCGTATATACTCGTAATACATCGGCAGCTTATCGCCTATCGTAAACTGGTGGTCGGTTATGCCTATCACGCTCACGCCGCAGCTTATCGCGTTTTCTATGATTTCGTCGGGCGTGTCGGAACCGTCATAGCTGAATATTGTGTGGTTGTGTAAATCCGTGATATACATAGCCGTTTCTCCCTCCCTTGCATATATTAAAAATATATCATATACGGTAATTGTACCACAAGATAACCGAAAATGCAATCACACAAGCGATAATTTATTTACAAACTCTATAATTTATGATAAAATAATAATGTAATTCGGAATTGGGGGTGAACGGAAATGGAAATTTGCGTATTCGGCGCGTCAAGCAGCGTAATCGACCGGACGTATATCGACCGCGTTGAGCGGCTGGGACGCAAAATAGCCGAGCGGGGTCACGGTCTTGTCTACGGCGCGGGAGCTTCGGGGCTTATGGGCGCGGCGGCAAGAGGCGCATACAGCGCGGGCGGCTCTATTACGGGCGTTGTGCCAGATTTTTTTGAAAGCGAGGACATGGGCGTTGACGGAAGAATTTTTAATAAATGCACCGAGCTTATAAAAACGGGAAGCATGCGCGAAAGAAAGCGTATTATGGAGGATAAAGCGGACGCGTTTATAATCGTACCGGGAGGTATCGGCACGTTTGAGGAATTTTTTGAGGTGTTTACGCTCAAACAGCTCGAACGTCATAACAAGGCGATTGTAATACTAAATATAAACGGTTATTACGACGCGATGTTTAAAATGCTCGACGAGGCGGTCAAGCGCAAATTCATGCGCGAGGCTTGCAGGCTCTTGTACGAGGTATGCGTTGACGAGGACGAAGCTCTTGATTACATAGAAAATTATAAAGCGATGAAAATCAATGTTTTTGAAATGAAAAATATCGAAAACGGCGAATAATTAAGTAAAATGAGTAAACAGGACGGTCAAATCGTCCTGTTTTTGTTTATTTCTTTGGTTTTTTCTATCTTGTCCGTGCTTACGGTAGGTCCGTGATGACGCGTAGGCTCCCACTGCACGTTTTTGAACAGCGCGACTACCGAGATGGGCGCGTAGGTGAACAGGAATATCGGGAACGTAAACAGATATTTAAGCTTTTTCCATTTGCTCGTATGGATACGCTTGTTCTCGGTAAGCGTCGTTACAAGTCCTATCAGGAACATCATTACATATGCTCCCGCGACCCACTGCGCGAGAGATATTAAAAGCGGCATACAGTTCTCGCCCATTATCGCTCCGGCGATCAACGCCGCGGCGTTTATGCAGAGTATAAACAGCGTTATGAAAATCGACGGCAGAATTGTCATGCACATATCGTAACAGGTGGATTTGTTTTTACGGAATATCGAGCCGATAAGTCTTGTGCCGTACCTTTTAAACACCTGCAAAAATCCGCGCGCCCATCTTAGGCGCTGCGTCCATGACTGTCTGAACGTCTGCGGCTGCTCGTCGTAGAGGATTGCGTCGGAGCAGAAGGCTATCTTCTCCCCCGCCATAGCGTTTGCTATGGAAAATTCTATATCCTCCGTAAGCAGGAAGTATTTCCAGCCTCCCGCTTTATTCACAATATCCTTATGCACCAAAAATCCCGTACCCGATATGGCGCAGCCCGTACCTAAAAGCATACGCGAATGATTTAAAAATTTCGACTCCCTGATATACCAAAGCGCGTAACCGGCAGTTATCCAGTTTGTGCCGTAGTTCGTGGAGTTTCTGTAGCTTGTGATAATTCTGTGTCCGTCCGAAAACGTCCTGTTCATCGCGCTGATATAGTTTCTGTCAAGGATATTGTCCGCGTCGAATACGAAAAAGCCGTCGTAGAAATCCTTACCCTTATCTTCCGTTATTTTATTGAAAGCGTAATCGAGCGCGTAGCCCTTGCCAAGCTTCTCCATGTCGTTGCGCACGAACACGAACGCGCCCGCCCTGCGCGCCTCCTCGGCGGTATTGTCGGTACAGTTGTCCGCTATAACGTATATGTCTATAAGCTCCTGAGGATAGTCCTGGTGGTGAATGGAATTAACGAGCGTCGCTATAACGTTTTCCTCGTTCCGCGCCGAAATCAGCGCCGCGAATCTGTGCGGCGTCTCCTCTTTGTGCGGCTTATCCTTTTTGAGAAAAGGTATGAAAAAGTATATAAGCTGATAAAAGTACAGCGCAAAAAACAATACGCCGACAATTAAATCAATATCTTTAACCGTTTCTATAATCATTAATATTCCCCTTTGTAAATCCTTCCAAAAGCTATGCCGCCCGCCGCCGAGATTGGCAACTGTCCCCACAGCTGCACGCTTTGTCCGACGCCTTTGCCGCGAAAGCTTTTATCGAAAAGCCGTGCGCGCCGCGCGCGCATGGCCGGATACCGATTTTCCCCGTTAAATCAATCAAAACCTTGCCCCGCGGTACGCCGCTCGGCAAAGTTATGAGTATCGTATAACTTATTTTACTATTTTTATCCTAAAATAGCAATACATTTATGATAATTTTTTTTAATTTAATAATTATTTAATAATTGCCTGTCCTTTTTTCTAATACGGCATAGAAGAAATTATCATATAAATTCCCGCGCATATAACGGACAGCGCGGAGAAAAATACAAGCAGGGCGCCGCGAAGCTTCTTTTCCCTGCGTCTTATCCTGTAATTCGCAGACGCTATATAAACGCTGTTTCTTTCATATCGTGTATTCATATTAACTCATCTCCGGTAAATATTTATTTATTAAATATATTATATGCTTATAATTTACAAAATATTCCAGTTATTTTTTAAAAAAATGAAATATTTGTAAACATAATAAAAAAGGGGTTTAAAAATTAAATTTTATGTGATAAAATAGATTTTGACCCATATTTATATAACTCAGAAAGGGAATTAAAATGAATTTATGTTCGAGATGTAAGAAAAATCCGGCGGTTTTCTACATTACAAAAATGGAAGGCAGCAAGACCAGCAGCGAGGGGCTTTGTCTGTCCTGCGCTAAGGAAATGGGCATAGCGCCTTTAAATAAAATGATTGAGAATTTCGGTGTTTCGGACGACGAGCTGAATATGTTAAACTCTCAGATGTCCGATTTTATGGAAAGTCTTGAAAACATGGACGAAATGGACGAGGACGCTATGGAGATAATGTCCCGTCTCTCGGGCGGCGAGGATGACGAGGGCGGCGCGGCGACCGCCCCGCTCGATATATTCAAAAACTTCTTCGCCGGCGCTCCGCAGGGCGGGCAAAATGATGAAAACTCCACCAAATCCAAGGAAAAGAAGCAGAAGAAAAAGCAGAAAAAAACCATGCTTGACACATACGGGACCAATCTCACGGAAAAAGCGGCGGAGGGCAAGGTTGACAGAGTTGTAAACAGGAACGCGGAGATTGACCGCGTTATCCAAATCCTGAACCGCCGCTCAAAAAACAATCCCGTACTTTTGGGCGAGCCGGGCGTGGGCAAAACGGCTGTCGCGGAGGGGCTTGCCTGCAGGATTTTCGAGCAAAGCGTGCCGCCGAAGCTTTTCGGGTACCAGCTTTACCTTTTGGACTTCGCCGCGCTTGTCGCAGGGACGCAGTTCCGCGGACAGTTTGAAGCGCGCCTTAAAAACCTGCTCAGCGAGGCTGCGGAGAGAGGCAACGTGATACTTGTTATAGACGAGATACACAACATTGTCGCCGCGGGCGACGCGGAGGGCGCAATGAGCGCCGCGAACATACTAAAACCGGCTCTCGCGCGCGGCGATATACAGATAATCGGAGCGACCACGCTCACCGAGTACCGCAAGCATATCGAAAAGGACAGCGCGCTTGAAAGACGTTTTCAGCCCGTAATGATCGATGAACCGTCCGTAGAGGAAAGCATAGAGATTTTAAACGGCATAAAGGACTACTACGAGAAATACCACGGCGTAAAGATAAGTGACGACACAATAGAACAATCCGTCAGAATGTCCGAGCGATACATTACCGACCGCTTCCTGCCCGACAAGGCGATCGACGTTATTGACGAGGCGGGCTCGCGTGTAAATTTGCGCAACAAGGCGCTTTACAACGTGAAAGTACTGGAGGGCAGACTTAATGTTTTAGGCGGCGAGGAAGCGGAAGCGGCTTCGTCAAGCGACTTTGAAAAAATGGCTAACATAAGAGTCGAAAAGCTTCGGATAGAGAACGAGCTTGAAGCGGCGCGCGCCGAGGCGGCGAAAGCGGAGATTACGTTCGACGACGTGGCGGCAGTTATAGAAGGCTGGACGAAGATACCCGTGCATCGCCTTACGGAAAGTGAGACGGATAAGCTTTTAAATCTCGAAAGCCGCATACACAAGCGCGTCATCGGTCAGGACGAGGCGGTCGGAGCGGTTTCGCGCGCGATACGCCGAGGCAGGGCGGATATTACAACGCGCAAGCGTCCCGTATCGTTTATATTCGCGGGTCCCACGGGCGTGGGCAAAACGGAGCTTGTAAAGACTATCGCCGAGGTAATGTTTGACAACGAGGAAGCGCTTATCCGTATCGATATGTCGGAGTACATGGAAAAGCACTCGGTATCGAAGCTTATCGGCTCTCCCCCGGGCTACGTCGGTTACGACGACGCGGGACAGCTTACCGAGAAAGTACGCAGAAAACCGTATTCGGTAATACTTTTGGACGAGATTGAAAAGGCTCACCCCGAGGTGTTTAATTTGTTCCTGCAAATTCTCGACGACGGACGCATAGCGGACAGCCACGGCAAGATTATAAACTTTGAGAACACGATAATAATAATGACCACAAACGCAGGCTCGGAGTTTAAAGCATCGGCGGCGGGCTTCAACATAAGCGACGAGGCGCGCAGCGAGGATAACGTGGACAAAAGCCTGAAACAGTTTTTCAAGCCCGAATTTCTTAACAGAATTGACGAGATTGTAACGTTCAAGCCGCTTACGGACGACAATTTGCGCGATATTATCGACCTTTTGTTAAAGGATATTGTAGCGAAGCTTGACGAAAAGCACGCGAGAATAGTCGTTACGGACGCGGCAAAGGAGCTTATACTCGAAAAAGGCACGGACAAAAAATACGGCGCGAGACCCTTAAAACGCGCAATACAGAAGCTTTTGGAGGATAAGCTGTCAATGCTGTCGCTCACTAGCGGCATAACCGAGGGGTGCGTGATTACCGCCGACCGCGCGGGCGATGAGCTTTCCGTGACAAGCGAGCAGCATCTCCTTGAGGAAAATTAAGTTTGTAAAAATTTTCCTGTGTATTTTAAACTCTGTACGCAGATAATATTTATGTCGGACAACGGCAAAAATACTATTACGGAGGTAAAATACTATGTCATGCGATTGCAGCAATGCTAACAGAAGCATCAAATGTACTGTTACACAGTGCGCTAACCACTGTGACAGCGCGGATTACTGCGCTCTCTCATCAATTCAGGTCGGAACGCACGAGGCAAACCCGACGGTTGTTGAATGTACGGATTGCAACTCTTTTGAATTAAAGAAGTAATCCGAAAAATTTCAGGACCCATACGTAACCGTCGGTCAAGCATGAGCGAAATTGGGGCGCTGTGTTTGACCGACGGTTATTAAAAGCAGGCTATGACCTGCTTTTTGCGTAGAAAGCGGATAAAAATGGAAAATAAATTCAAATTTTCGGACGACAATAAAAGATACCATACATGGAACTACCACCTCCGTCACAAATTCGGCTGCAAAGTGTTCAAGGTCGCGTTAAACGGCGGTTTTACGTGTCCCAACATAGACGGCAGCAAGGGCGTGGGCGGCTGTATATACTGCTCGGGCGGAAGCGGCGATTTCGCGGGAGACAGGTCGCTTAGCGTTTACGAGCAGTTTGAGGAAATACGCGCGCGTATGCACAAAAAATGGCGCGACGCGAAGTACATCGCCTACTTTCAGGCGCATACGAATACATACGCGCCCGCGTCCGTTCTTCGTGAACGGTTCGAGCCGGCGCTCGCGCATGAAAACACGGTGGGCATAAGCGTGGCGACGCGCGCGGACTGTCTGGAGGACGACGCGCTCGATTATTTGTCGGAGCTAAACGAGCGTACATATTTAATCGTGGAGCTGGGACTGCAAACCATATTCGACGGCACCGGCAAGCTGATAAACCGCTGCCATACGTACTCGGAATTTTTGGAGGGATATGAAAAGCTTAAAAAACGCGGTATAAACGTGTGCGTACACCTTATCGACGGGCTCCCCGGCGAAAGCGCGGAAATGATGCTCGAAAGCGCGAAAGCGGTCGCGGCGCTCCGCCCCCACTGCGTCAAGCTGCATCTTCTGCACGTGCTTAAAAATACACGCCTTGCCGATATGTACGCAAACGGAGAATTCGAGCTTATGACGCTCGAGGATTACGTCGGAACCATAGTAAACCAGCTCGAGGTCTTTAGCGAGGAAACAATTATACAGCGTCTTACGGGCGACGGGGGACGCGACGCGCTTATAGGACCGATGTGGAGCCTTAAAAAATTCGTCGTGCTTAACGAGATAGATAAGCTCATGGTGAGGCGCGGCACGTATCAGGGCGCGACATTCGCGCAAAAAAACAGCGAAGAATGACGCTTCGCTGTTTTTTTAAATTAAAAATCGGTGAATTTTCTGCCGCCCAAAAGGTGGAAATGCAAATGCTTTACCGTCTGTCCGCCGTCCTCGCCGCAGTTGTTTATAACGCGGTAGCCGTTTTCGGCGAAACGGAGTTCTTTCGCTATTTTGGGAATCGCGCGCCATACCGCCGTGACGTTTGATATATTGTCCTCGGTAATGTCGTTCGCGCTGTCCATATGCGATTTCGGCACGATCACTATATGCTCGGGCGCCTGCGGATTTATGTCGCGGAACGCGTACACCGCGTCGTCCTCGTATACTTTCGTTGACGGGATTTCTCCCTCGATTATTTTGCAGAATAAGCAGTCCATTTTTTTGCCTCCTACGAATTTATTTTGTTTGTTCTATTACTATATCGTCAACGGCGGCGAGAGCGTCGTCGATCTTGTTCGCCTCTGTACCTCCGCCCTGCGCCATGTCGGGCTTGCCGCCGCCGCGTCCTCCGGCTATGGCGGTGATTTCCTTGATAATCTTTCCGCAGTGAACGCCCATTTCCACGGCTTCCTTAGACGCCATAGCGATAAACGTGATCTTGCCCATATTTTCCGAGGCTATAACAACAAGCGAATTTTTGTTTCTCGCCTTGATATTATCAGCCAGCTTACGCATTTCGTTTACGTCGATATTGTCGCGCTGAACGATAGCCGCGCGTATATCGCCTATATGTCTTATGCTCGCCATAAGGTCGCTTGCCGCCGCGGCAGCCAGTTTATCCTTAAACTCTTCTATCTTCCTGCCGAGCTCGCCGCGCTCGTCCATAAGCGCCGCGGCTTTTACGTCTATCTCGTTTGTAAGGTGCGTTTTGAGCGCCGCCGCAGTTCTTTCTATAAGCGCGTCATTTGACGCGATGTAGTCAAGCACGCCCTGACCCGTCACCGCCTCGATACGCCTTACGCCCGCCGCCACGCCGCTTTCCGACGTAATCTTAAACAGACCGCACTGCGCGGTATTTGTAAGGTGCGTGCCGCCGCAGAACTCTATGCTGTAATCACCCATTGACACTACTCTTACCACGTCGCCGTACTTTTCGCCGAACTGCGCCGTCGCGCCGAGTCCTCTCGCCTCGTCGATCGGCAGCTCCCGAACGTTTATGTCGAGCGCGGAGAGTATCGCGTCGTTTACCTTTCTTTCCGTCTCCTTTATCTCTTCCGTCGTCATTGCCTCGAAGTGCGAGAAGTCGAAACGCAGATGCGACGCGTCAACAAGCGAGCCCGCCTGAGCGACGTGCTCGCCCAGCGTTTCCTTTAAAGCCTTGTGAAGAAGATGCGTCGCGCTGTGGTTCCTCGATATGGCAAGCCTGTTCTTTTTATCCACCGACAGCGTTACCGTGTCTCCGACGCTTATCGGAGCATCGCCCAATACGGTTTCATGCAGGTAGTAACCGTCGGCGGTTTTTGTGGTGTTCAAAATCTCGCCCGCTTTTTTGCCGTTTACGTAAATCGCGCCTATGTCGCCGGTCTGTCCGCCCATTTCCGCGTAAAACGGCGTTTTGTCGGTCACTATAAAGCCCTTGTCGAGCGCGCCGAGCGCGTCCTTTGCGCCTTCGCCCTCTACTGCGGCTCCCGTTACCCTTGCGTCCGATTCGAGCGTATTGTAGCCCACAAACTCAGTGGGCGCGGCGTTCTCAAATACGTAAACGTCGCCGCCGTCCCAGCTTGAACCGTCCTCACGCGCGCTTCGCGCCGTCTCTTTCTGTGCGCGCATAGCTTCGTTAAATCCGTCAATATCGACCTCCAAGCCCTGTTCCTGCGCCATTTCTACGGTCAGGTCGAGCGGGAAGCCGTAAGTGTCGTGGAGCTTAAACGCCTGCTCGCCCGTGAGCGATTTTTTATTATCGTTCTTCGCTTCCTCAATGTAAGACGTGAGCACCGATATACCGTTGTCTATAGTCGCGTCAAAGCGCTCCTCTTCTTTCTCGATAATCTTCTTTATATAGCTTCTCTTTTCCTCAAGCTCCGGATACGCGTCCTTCGAGCAGTTAATAACCGTGTCCGCAACCTCGTACAAAAACGGGCGATCGATATTTAAGAGCTTGCCGTGGCGCGCCGCGCGTCTTAATAGACGGCGAAGCACGTATCCCCTGCCCTCGTTCGACGGTATAACCCCGTCCGACACCATCATTACCGTACTTCTTATATGGTCGGTTATAACGCGCAGGGAAACATCGTTTTTCTCATTTTCCTTGTACTCGATACCGGCTATGCGCGATATATGCTTCATTACATCCTGCACAGTGTCGACCTCGAAAAGATTGTCTACGCCCTGCATGACAACAGCCAGTCTTTCAAGTCCCATACCCGTGTCTATATTCGGATTCGGAAGCGGATTGTAGTTGCCGTCGTCGTCCTTGTCGAACTGCGTGAACACGAGGTTCCATACCTCCATGTACCTGTCGCATTCGCAGCCCACGCCGCACGTCGGCTTACCGCAGCCGTATTCCTCGCCGCGGTCGTAGTAAATCTCGCTGCACGGACCGCACGGACCCGTGCCGTGCTCCCAGAAGTTATCGTCCTTACCGAGCTTAACAATACGCTCCGGCGCAACTCCCACCTCGTTTATCCATATTTCCTTAGCCTCATCGTCATTCTCGTAAATTGACACCCAAAGGCGCTCCTCGGGTATTTCCATTACCTTTGTAAAGAACTCCCATGCCCACGCGGTCGCTTCTCTTTTAAAATAATCACCGAACGAAAAGTTTCCGAGCATTTCAAAAAACGTGCCGTGGCGCGCGGTCTTGCCCACGTTTTCTATATCGCCCGTCCTGATGCATTTCTGACACGTCGTAACGCGCCGTCTCGGAGCGGTTTCGGGACTTTGGAACCATGCTTTCATCGGCGCCATACCCGAATTGATTAAAAGCAGACTCGCGTCGTTTTTCGGCACGAGCGGGAAGCTGTCAAGTCTTAAACAGCCCTTAGATTCAAAAAAGCTGAGAAATTTCTCGCGGATTTCATTTACACCCATTGACTTCATAACTGATGCAATCTCCTTTTCCTAAACTGTTCCTATCCTGTTATTATATAAAAAATACCATGTAATGTCAAGTGCCATGCCGTTTAAATTACGGCAGCGCCAAAGCGCGGATAATATATTGAAAACTTAAAACGTCAACGCCTGTTACGCGCGTAAATTTTGTGTAATTTACCGTTTGAAAAACGGCGCGGCGCGTGTTAAAATATAAATACATCGTGTAGCGAAACGGCGCGTAAATCCGGATGGATTTACGTGTCGTTTTATTTTTTTGTATAATGTTTGCACAATGAAAGGAGAACAAATAATGGAACAATCAAATTATCTCGCAACGGAAAAAGTCGGAACGCTCATGAGGAAGTACGCCGTTCCGTGTATAATATCGCTGCTCGTCGCCGCGCTCTACAATATCGTCGACCAGATATTCATAGCCAACGCCGACTACCTCGGCTCATACGGAAACGCCGCGAACACCGTCGTGTTCCCGCTTACTGTTATCGCGCTCGCGATAGCCGTAATGATAGGCGACGGCTGCTGCGCGTTCGTGAGCTTGTGTCTGGGCAGACAGAACAAAAGCGACGCGGAAAAGAGTATCGGAAACTCCGTCGTGCTGTCCGTGATAAGCGGCGCCGTACTTTGCGCCGTCTACCTCATATTCCAAAACGCGATAGTCACGGCGTTCGGCGGCACGGTCAACGCCGAAACATTTGAATACTCAAAGGAATATTTTTTCTACATCACGCTCGGCATACCATTCTATATGTTCGGTCAGGCGATGAACCCCGTCATACGCTCCGACGGCAGCCCGAAATTCGCGATGGTATCGACGCTCGCGGGCGCGGTTATAAATATTATCCTCGACCCGATTTTTATATTCATATTCAAATGGGGAATGATGGGCGCGGCTGTCGCGACGGTCGCGGGACAG
>CANQQW010000027.1 GCA_947626075.1 uncultured Clostridia bacterium | reverse complement strand
GACGGCGATATGAGCCGCGCGGAGGCGGTCAAAAAGCAGCGCGAGCTACTTAGAGAGTGTGACTTTCTACTATAATATACACAACCAAGATCCAAAGCGCCCACATGGGGCGCTTAGGGGTTTATACGTAATATTAATAAATCAACCACAATACTAAAGGTGATATTATGACAAAAAGAAAAAAGGGCGGGCGCACGGTTCAGAGGGAACGCAGAATATACCACGGTAATTATTTAGATGTTCATGTTTTCCCGGTATTCAGACAGGCGGGCAAGAGAAAGAAACGGCAACGGGTAAGCTCTGATATTCAGAAAAAACTAAATCAGAAATACAGGGAAAACAGATTGACATATTTAATACATCAAAATTTTATGCATGGGGATTTAGAAAACGGATTGGGTTTTGATGATGAGCATTTGCCGGACACATATGAGGGTGTCCAAAAAGCGGTGCGGAATTATATTCGGCGAATTAAGCGATATAGAAAAAAGCTCGGTTTGCCGGAGCTTAAATATATATATGTCATTGAGAGAGGAAAAACGAACGGACGTTGGCACGTACATATGATTTTATCGGGCGGCGTGGATCGTGACACGTTAGAAAAAATGTGGGGACAGGGTTACGCGCATACATACAGACTTGAATTTGACGATGAGGGCTTAAAGGGACTTGCGCGGTATAAGGTCAAAGAGCCGGAAACGGAATTAGAGGCTATCGAAAAAAAGGTGCGTCGTTGGGCGGCAAGTAAGAATTTGAATCCGCCGAAAATCCCGAAAGACCGTGACGGATATATCAGCAAGCAAACAACAAAGGATATTCGAGAAGGCAATGTTACGGAGCGAGAAATAGAGCGGTTATATCCGGGCTATACGGTCACGACGATTGAGCCGCTTTTTAATAATATAAACGCGGGCGAATATTTGACAATTCGCTTGCGGAAAACAGAAATGAGCAGAATAACTAAGCAAATAATCGGCGGCGGTAAACGACAACCGCGCCGAAAAGAATAAATTTTAGCCGCAGGAGTACGGCTTTAATTTGCGTTGAGAAATAATAAAAAAGGAGTGCGGAAATGACTAAAAAGGAATTGGAACAGTATCGCTCCGTAGTCGCGGAGATACGCGAGACGGAGGAGAGGATAAAAGAAAATACGGTTACGGACACTGTGAGCGGGTCGGACGTGGAATTTCCGTACACAAAGCACTCTATGAGCGTCGCGGGATTGGAAAAGAACGAATACAACAATATTCTTTTGGCGCGGCGGAACAAGCTGCAGCGTCAGCGGCGGAAAGTCGAAAGGTACGTTGACGGTATCGAGGACAGCCTTACAAGACGCATATTCCGCATGCGGTACATAGAGGGTGAAGTGCGTCCGTCATGGCAGTGGATCGCGTTTAAAGTGGGACATCACGATGAGAGTTACCCACGGCGAATACATAATAAATTTTTAATAAAATAGATTGACAAAAAAAAAAGAATGTGATATATTGTAAATAACAAAGGAGCGGTTTTGACCGTTCCGCAATTAGTGGTTATTTTGGCATAAAGCCAAAAGCCGCTCCTATTCGCGGTAGGGGCGGCTTATTTTTTTATGTTCCTGATGATTTCCAATATGATAATTAAAATTATCAGCTGAAATACTATGTCCATCATAACACCCCCCTTTACTGAGAGTGTCGGAACAGCCGCCGCCGCTCCTATGTTACCCGCCGTAAAACTTTACGACAAAACCAGTATATCATATCAAATTGCACATTTCAATAATTTTTTTAGATTTGCCGAAAATGCCGAAAAATCTGTGTTATAATTCAAAATAGAGAGGGTGTAAGTTATGGGCTACTTTGGACTACCTCGCCGCGTATGCGCCCGCGCGCGATAATTGAAAAAAATACGCGCGGCGGCGGAATGAGGTAGTCCATAACAAAATGTGTGGGAGGCGGAAAACGTGAAGATTATAAATAAACCTATGGCGGAAATTCGTCCGTATGAGAATAATCCGCGTATCAATGACGGCGCGATTGCGGCGGTGACAAACAGCATACGCGAATTTGGGTTTAGAGTGCCTATTATAATTTCCGCGGACAATGAGATTGTCGCGGGACATACGCGTTACGCGGCGGCAAAGACACGAATTTCAATACACAAATATATCATGACAATAAAGTGGCGAATACGCTTGTCAGCGGTGGTATGTTTATACGGTATGAAGAACCGTATTTTATCAGTGATAAAGACATGATACACATACAGACGTTTCCAGAAGATTATAATTTTATGAATCAGAGCGTTCAGTACGTGTGCGGAATGAGCGTACCGCCTGTTATGATGGGACGAGTCGCTAAACAAATATATTTACAATGGTTTAAATAAAAAGGGCGCAAGGTGCTGTCACGCCTTGCGCCCATACGCAGGAGAAAACACCTCCGGCGCAGATAGTTTTATCTCGCGAGTGAACTATCTGCATTATTATATACCAAACCGAGGTGTTTTTCAAGTGTGTAATGGTGTAAATGACGAAATTAAAGAGGCGCTGCTTAGACGCGCTAAAGGGTACGATGTAGAGGAAAAAGAGGTAATACTGGACAAAAACCGTAAAGAGACGGGGAAAATTAAGGTAACAAAAAAACATATTCCCCCGAGTGTGAGTGCAATTAGAACTATTAGGCATATGATTGAACTCGGGGAATGGTAACGGAAAGGGGGGCGGCAAAATGGCGCTAACGGGAAGGAAAAAGCGATTTTTTGAGGAATACATAATAGACCGCAACGGCGCGAGAGCCGCTATTGCCGCAGGGTATTCAGAAGCCTACGCAAAACAGCGGGCATATGCGTTACTGCATAACGACGAGGACGTCATAGCGGCGGTCGATGAGTGGGAGCGGCGGCAGCATGAGGAAAGGACCGCCGAGCGCAACGAGGTTATAGAGTTTTTGACCGAGGTCATGCGCGGCGAAAGCGAGGTTGAGAATATCCCTATATTTGTCGGCGACGGTGAGCAACGGTTCAGAAAGGGATTGCCGTCGGCAAAGGACAGATTAAAGGCGGCGGAGCTGTTAGGAAAATATTACGCTATGTTTACGGATAAGGCGCAGATCGACGGGGCGGTTCCGGTGCAGATCATTGACAACATTCCCGAGTGCGAGCCGCCTGAGATAACGGGATTTGTAAAGGGCGATGACAATGACGGGGCTTGACGGGCTGATAGCTCCGTCGTTTTATTCGGTGCACAATGATTTAAAGCGGGGGCGGCACACTCATTATTGGCTCAAGGGCGGGCGCGGCTCGACGAAATCCACATTTGCGAGCGTTGAGATCATAATCGGCATGATGAAGGACGCGGACGCGAACGCCGTCGCGATACGAAAGGTCAAGGATAATCTGCGCGACAGCGTTTACAGTCAGCTGTTGTGGGCGATCGATATGCTCGGCGTGGCGCATTTGTGGCAGGAGAAGCTCAGCCCGATGGAGCTTGTTTATCTTCCGACGGGACAGCGTATCTTATTTCGCGGGGCGGATAAACCGCAGAAGCTGAAATCGACGAAGGTCAAGAAGGGTTATATCAAATATATCTGGTATGAAGAGGTCGCGGAGTTCGTCGGTATGGCGGAGATACGCTCGATAAATCAGTCGCTTATGCGCGGTGGGAGCGCGTTTGTTATATTTTACACGTACAATCCTCCGCAGTCGCAGCGCAACTGGGTAAACAAAGAGGTACTGACGGAGCGCGGCGACAGACTGGTACATCACAGCACATATCTTGACGTTCCGGCGGGATGGCTCGGCGAGAAGTTTATAATCGAGGCGGAGCATTTGAAGCGAACGAAGCCCGACGCGTACGAGCATGAGTATCTCGGCGAGGTTACGGGTACGGGCGGCGAGGTATTCACGAATATTACAATGCGGCGGATAACCGACGAGGAAATAGCGGCGTTTGACCGCATAAAGCGCGGTATCGATTTTGGTTACGCGGCGGATCCGTTCGCGTATGTTGTATGCAACTACGACAGCAAGCGGAAACGGCTGTATATTTTCGACGAGATCTACAAGGTAGGATTATCGAACGCGAAGGCGGCGGCTATGATAAACGCGCGGACGAAATACCGGCAGAGTATTATATGCGACAGCGCAGAGCCTAAGTCAATCGCGGAATTACGCGGGTATGGGCTCAGTGTGCGCGGAGCCAGGAAGGGACCTGACAGCATAGAGTTCGGTATTAAATTTTTGCAGTCGCTTGAGGAAATTATAATTGACAATGAGAGATGTCCGAACGCGGCGGCGGAGTTTTATGGCTATGAATTGGAATCTGACGGCAACGATGGTTTCAAGGCGAACTATCCTGACTTTCAGAATCATTCTATAGATGCAGTAAGATACGCGCTTGAAGATGACATGAGCAGAAGAAACGCCAAAGTATTAGATAGGGCGCAGTTGAATTTATATTAAAAATTTTATAAAAACCTCTTGACACATCATAGTATGCATGTTATAATGCAAATATGGAAAGGAGGTATATAATGGCTGAAAAGACAATAGCTATACGGATAGATGAAGATCTTCATCGAAAGATCAAAATTCGACTGGCGCAAACAGGAATGACATTGAAGGATTATATTGTGCAATTAATCTGTAATGATTTGTCCGAAGCGGCGCAAGAGAATATTTCTTCAGCGTTAATGGATAATCGTATTGATGTGCAAAGCATTGAAGCAGCTCAGAGAATTTTAGATTTTATGCGAAGTATAGTGAATGAAAATATGGAATAAAAAGAGTGCCTGCTCTTCCGACCAAAGAATAGGCAAGCACTCCGCAATTCAACCCTCGCGGATTGATAAATCCATTATATCATATCCGCCGAGGGAAATCAAGAATTTTTAGGAGGATTTTATAATGGATTACAAGGAAATAAGAAAGATATTTTTGCAAAAAAGCGAAACAGGCGAGAATATTACCGGTTTGGAATGGGAAAGGGCGGAGAAAGTTCAGCACGAAGTCGGAGAACGTCTAAAAGAGATTGTAGGCGATAAAATATATCGTGAAACAGTAGAAAATCTTTTTTCAGCCAGTGAGGCGGCAATGGAAGAGTTTGGATTTATAACAGGATTTCAAACTGCGGTGCGTTTAATGGTTGAGTGCGGATTGCAAACGCCGGAGGCGATGTCTGCATGAGCAAGTCATTCAAAAATGACCTTCGCGGACAACGATTTGGTAGGTTGACGGTATTGGAATTTGTTCCGACAGAAGGGTATAGAAGCTATTGGAAATGTGTGTGTGATTGCGGGAAGGAAAAAATAGTGGCAAGTAATAATTTGCAGTCAGGCTCAACAACATCATGCGGATGTACAGCGCGAGAGATATGCTCAATAAGAGGTCATATCATTGGTACCAATAACAGCACTCATGGAAAAAGCCAAACAAAAATTTACCGTGTTTGGAAATCAATGAGAGCGCGGTGTTATAACGTTAAAGCGACCTCATATCCACGATATGGGGGACGGGGTATAACTGTATGTGATGAATGGAATTTAAGTTTTGAAACTTTTTACCAATGGGCAATTTCCAATGGATATGAAGAAGGATTATCAATAGACAGAATAAACGCCAATGGAAACTATGAGCCAAGTAATTGTAGATGGGTAGGAACAAAGGAGCAAAGCAGGAATAAACGCAATACTATAATGCTTGAATATGAAAATAGGGTAATCAGCCTTGCGGAGGCTGCCGAGCTTTCTGGAATTAAATATGCTACGCTAAGGCATCGTTATTACGCTGGACTTCGAGGAGAAGAACTGTTTCGACCACCGCAAGAGCATAAGAAAGTAAAATAATAGTTAAAGCACATCGGTAACGGTGTGCTTTTGTGTTAGGAGGAAAAAATATGATTATTGACAGGACGCTGCTTGACGGCGGGATAGACGCGGGGCTTTTGGCGAAGCTGATACTGCGTTATCAAGCGGAGGCGGAGAAGTTTGGCAGGCTCCGCGATTATTACGAGGGGCGGCACGCTATACTCAATCGCCGGAGAAAATCGAAAGAGGCGGCGAATACGAGGATAGTGTTAAATCATGCTCGGTATATAACGGACATGACGACATCGTATTTGATAGGCAATCCCGTAACGTATGCCGCGTCGGAAGAATACGCCATCGAGGCGTTGAAAAATAATTATCTGATACAGGATATTGCGTCGGTGGACAGTGAAATCGTTAAAAATGTCAGCATTTACGGACGGGCGTATGAATACGTGTACGCGAACGAAAACAGTGTGCCCGAAAGCGCGGTACTGCCGCCGGATAGGACGTTTGTTGTGTACGGCGACGACTGCCGGCATACCCCGCTGTTCGGCGTTTATTATTTCGAGCGCCGTGACCTCGACGGGACTGTTACGGGTACGGAATGTATCGTGTGCGACGCAAACGATATATACACATTTACGGGGCAACACAGCTTTGATAATATGGAATGTACGGACAAAACGCCGCACTATTTCGGCGGCGTTCCGCTCATTGAGTATACCAACAACGGCGAAAAACAGGGTGATTTTGAGCAGCTTATTCCCGCGATAGACGCGTACAATACACTCATGTCAGACAGAGTGAACGACAAAGAGCAGTTTGTGGACGCGTTTTTATTTTTTGTAAACCTCGACATCGACAGCGAGCAGGCTAAAAAACTACGTGAAGAAAAAATCCTCATGGGATATGAGGGCGCGTCTGCGCAATATCTGTCAAAAATCATGACGGAAAGCGACATCGAGGTTTTGCGAAACAATTTGAAAGACGATATACATCGTTTCTCACTCGTTCCCGATCTCACAGACGAGAGTTTTGGAAACAACCTTTCGGGCGTGGCGATAAAGTACAAGCTCCTGGGCTTTGAGCAGAGTGTCAAGAATAAGGAACGGCAAATAGCAAAAGGCTTAAAGCACCGTTTGGGATTGTATATCAATTTCCTGTCGCTTAAAGGCGCGATGGCGTTTGTGCCGATACATCGGATTGACGTTGTATTTACGCGTAATCTTCCGGCGAATGAACTTGAAATATCGCAAATGGCTATGAATTTAACCGACATCGTATCAAATGAAACACTATTAGAGCAGCTTCCGTTTGTGTCGGACGCAAAGGAAGAAATGAAAATACGCGAAAAGGAACGGGAAAGCGACAGCATTATGAAAATCAGAGAAGTACAAGACATGGCGGAAGGCGGTGGTTACTGATGAAGATAAGCATTGAAGGACTTGATGTGGTTCAAGCGGCTTTACAGCAATATGCCGACAACACGGTAGAGAAGCTGTCACAAGGAGTTGCCGAGGGATGTAAAATAGTTGAGGACGAGGCAAGAGCAAAAGCTCCCGTATCGACCGAAAAGACACGTCCGGGCGGACCGCACGGAGAGTTACGGCGCTCGATAACATCAAAAAGCGAGGGTTTGAGCGGCACAGTGGGAACGAATAAAGAGTACGCCGCTTACGTTGAATTTGGCACATACAAAATGCAGGCACAGCCATATCTTGTACCGGCGTTGAAGAATAAGCAATCAGATGTTATTGCAGCGATAAAAAAGCAGTTTATGGGAGGCTGATATGCGGAATGACGAATACTGGGAGCAAGCCGCTCTTTTGCGCGAAATTGCCATACAAGAGGGAGCGACGCATACGGCGGCGGAGGTGTTGGAGCTTTACGACGGCGCCCTGAAGGATATTCAAAACGAAATACGCACCATAAAATTCAATTTCAAAAAGAGGTACGGTATTGACGACAAAACCGCCGAATATCATTTGAGCCGCGCACGGCTTGACGATAATATGAATACGCTTATAGAGCTGTTGGAAAACGCTCCCGACGCGGCGGCAAGAAAGAAGATACTGGACTATATTCACCGCGACGGACTTTCCGTCAGGGCGTATTCGGCACGTATAGAAAGGTACGAGCAGTTAAAGACCGTAATTTATGCGCGGACTATGAAAATCGCGGCGGAAAGCACGGGAATAATAGGCGATATGCTGAAATCGGCATATAAAGAAAGCTATTACGGGTTGATTGACGACGCGGCGCGTGGTTTGGATGTGGGAATTGGTTTTACTGTCCTTAACGACAACGCTATAAACGAGGCGGTAAACGCGAAATGGAACGGTAAGCGGTTCTCAAAGCGTATATGGGATAATACCGACAGACTTGCGACAGAGGCGCAGAATTTGATTGTAAAGTCCCTTATATCCGGCGAGAGCTATACGAAAACGTCGCGAAAGCTCGCGGAGGCGTTTGACGTAGAAAAATATCATGCAACGACGCTTATACACACCGAAACGGCGCACATTCACGGACAGGCGGATTTAAAGGCGTATAAGGATTTGGGTGTACAGGAGTACAAATATCTTGCAACGCTCGATTACAGGACATGCGAGACGTGTCAGCCGCTCGACGGAAAGGTATTCAAGCTGTCGGCGGCACGCGAGGGCGTGAATTACCCGACAATGCACCCGCGCTGTCGATGCACAACGACTATGAATATTGATTACGGGAGCCGACGGGCAAGGAATCCGCTGTCGGGAAAGAATGAGATTGTGGACGGCGACATGACGTATTCACAATGGATTGACAGCCTTACGCCGGAAGAAAAAGCCGCGCTTGAACTGTCGCGGAAAAAGGACGACAATAAGACCTCGGATAAGCTGCAATATAAACAATATCAAGAAGTGATTGGCAGGAAGAATGTACCTAAAACCTTTGACAAATGGCAGGAATTAAAGTATAATGGTGATAGGGCAGAATATGAGGATTTGAAACAGGCGTATAGATACATAAACGCTAATGCCGGTGCGGATATAAACGCCTTTCATTGCGCTAAGGAACTCAAACAAATAGGCGTTAAAGGCAGTATTCATATACCTAAAAAGGATATTGCAGTTGACAGCCTTATATTTGACGATGAGCATATAAATCACCAAAGGAAACATAATGTGTCTGAGTCCGAAGCAAAAGGCTACATATCAAACGCTTTGATGTCTATAACCAAAAGAAACGGTCTGACAGAAAATTATTACTCATATAGCGGCGTGGCATACGTCAATCCGTCCGAACAAATAATCAAAACGGCATTTTCCGAAAGAGAATTTAGCGAAGAAGTTTTAAGTATTGTAGAGGTGTTAAAGAAGTATGGCTACTAAGAATAATATATTATGCCCGTTGTCAAATACCCATATTGATGAATATTCATGTTATCTTATATGTGAGGCAGCGGAAGGCATGATCCCCAAAAGCGAAATGGTAGGTATAAAGTCTTTTGAGGAAGAACGGGATATTTGTACAAAGTGTAAATATCATAATGTGGATTAAAAAGCACGTTTTCGGACGTGCTTTTATAATACCAAAATCCCAATCGATTGGGAAAAGGATGTGAGGGTATGACGTAGCAAAACAAATTGAATATTCTTTGAGCGTGGTAAGATAAAACGCTCATATTTTTATACAAAAAATTAAAGGAGGTCTTTTCAAATGGATGGAAAGAATACAGCAACTGGCGGGGGCTCTACGGGGGCGGAAGGCGCAACCGAGCAGAATAACCGGCAGGGGCAGCAGGGCGGCGAGGGTGCCGCAACGGAAACAAACGAAACAAAAACATACACGGCAGAAGAATTACAGGCAGAAACGGACAGACGCGTCACAGAGGCGGTAAAGACCGCGACAGCGAAGGCAAACGCGGATTTTGAAAAACGGTTGCAGGAAGAACACGCAAAGTGGGAAAAGCAATCAAAAATGTCTGCGGCAGAGCGCGAGGCGGCAGCGAGGAAAGAAGAACAGGCGCAGTTTGAGGCGGAAAGGCAGAAGTTTAACGCTGAAAAGCTGGAGTATGAATGTACAAAGCTCTTAGCGGCGGACGGCTTGCCGGTAGATTTCGCAAAACAGCTCACGGGCGCGGACATGGACGCCACAAAAGCGAACGTCGCGGCGTTTAAGGACGCATTTTCAAAGGCGGTCGAGGCAGCCGTTACGGAGCGCATGAAAGGTAAAGCTCCGTCGGGCGGCGGAACTCCCCCGCCGACAGATCCGTTTCTTGCAGGTTTCGGAGGCTAATTGAGAAAGAGAGGTAAAAAATATGGCAATCAATTACGCAGAAAAGTATTCGGCTAAAATCGACGAACGCTTTAAAATCGGCGCGGTTACGACACCCGCCGTAAACAACGATTATGACTTTATCGGTGTCAAGACGGTAAAGGTTTACAGTGTTCCGACAGCGGAAATGAACGATTACAAGAGAAGCGGTTCAGACCGTTACGGTACGCCGGCGGAGTTGGAAAACAGCGTGCAGGAGCTGCCGCTTGAACGCGACAGAAGCTTCACGTTTACAATCGACCGCGGCAATTACGACGACACGATGATGGCAAACAGTGCAGGACAGGCGCTTCAACGTCAGATTGATGAGGTTATCGTCCCCGAAATCGACATTTACCGTCTGTCGAAAATGGCGGCGGGCGCGGGCAAGACCGCGACGGCGGACGTGACAAAGGAAAACGCTTACGATGCGTTTCTCGACGGTCAGACAGAACTGACTAATCAGAAAGTACCTGTTGCAGGCAGAGTTGCTTATGTCACAGCGTCGTATTATAAGTTAATCAAGCTCGACCCCGCATTTGTGAAACAGGGCGACATGGCGCAAAAAATAACGCTCAAAGGTACGGTCGGCGAGATTGACGGCGTGCCGCTTATCCTTGTGCCGGATAGCTACCTGCCGACGAATACGCTGTTTATCATCACAAATAAGATAGCGACAGTCGCGCCGGTTAAACTGTCCGAGTACAAAATTCATGACAATCCGCCGGGCATAAACGGCTGGCTCGTCGAGGGACGTGTATATTATGACGCATTCGTACTGAACAACAAAAAGGCGGCTATCTACGTCCACAAAAAGGCGGGTGAATGATGATGTTGCTCAAACGCGGGAAAGAAACAGTCACGCTGACGAATGAAATACAGATAGCGACGTACAAAAATTCGGGTTTTACCGAGGTGAAGCCGACAAAGAAAGGCGGCGGTAAAAATGGATCAGGAGAAGCGGACGGAAGTGCTGCAGAGGCTGAAAATGCTGCTGGGAATAACGGACGAGAGCAAGGATGAGCTCTTGTCCTTTTTGATTGACGACGTAGTAAACCTTATTTTAGGCTACTGCCGCATATGCTTTTTGCCGCGCCCGCTTGAAAGCCTTGTACCCGTTATTGCGGCGGATATGTACCGCGCTAAAGGGTACGGCAACGAAGGCGCGCCGGAAATCGTCAAGAGCATATCCGAGGGGCAGCGGTCGGTATCGTTTGACAGTAAAACGCCTGACAGCGATTTCCTGACGAATTATTACGACCGCTTAAAGCCGTTTATAAACCGCAGAGGGAAGGTGCCGAGCGATGTTGGAAAAATATGCAAATGTATTTGATATATTCGCGAAAACGGACGCGGTAATCATTGAAAAAGACGATTACGACGACTACGAGAATACCTATACCCTTACGGAAATCGACCGCGTAACGGGCGATTTACAGCCTTACGGCGGCGAGCTTTTAATGAATGAGTACGGTTTGGCGCGTGAGTGTCAAAAGCGGTTCTTCTGCAAGGCAAACAACAATATCAAAGAGGGCGCACTGCTCCGCGTCGGCGGTCGGTATTTCGAGGTGGTTTACGTCGCGGATTGGGACGCAGGGTATATTGTAATGCTGAACGAGGTGGATCTGAATGGTTGATGTAAACAGAATAGTACGGGAAATCCTGCAGGGGATTGACGGCGTTAAGGTTACATATTACTATCCGAACGAATTTAACGATTTGCCCGTCGTAAGTTTTTTTGAACTAACGACTACGACGGGTATGCGCTACGACAACGCAGAACAGGCGCAGGTTTCGACGGTGGTTGTGGACGTGTGGGGCAGCGGCGGCGGAGAGTGTTCGCGGCTGGCGGTCAAGGTGGACGCGGCAATGCAAAATAACGGGTGGTACCGCGAATTTTCGCGGGATATGCCGCCGGACGGCGGTGTGTACCACAAAACAATGCGATTTAGCAAATCTATTTTCTATGAGGAGGAATAATAAATGGCAAAAACAAACAGAAAACCTTTGCCCACAATAGGTGTGGACAAGTATACATTTTTCCCGCTCACGTCGGACACGGCGGAGGGCGCGGAATACGGCGAGGCGTACAGCCTGCGCGGTACGGTAGAAATCGCGCCGTCGGACAGCGGCGGCAGTGACGTATTTGACGCGGATAACGGCGCATACGTTACCGACACATACGTTGAAAACATCGGACACGACATCACAAACGCAGATATACCGCCCGAGGTAGACGCAATGTGGCGCGGTCTGGAAATGAAAAACGGTCTGGTTTCCGTCGGAACGAATATGCCGACAAAATACTTCGGTGTGGCATGGCGCACTTTGAAATCCGACGGCACCTACCGCTATGTGAAATATTTTAAGGGGGCGTATTCGTTCGCGTCGAATGTCGGCGGTAAAACAAAGCCGACGTCAGGTGCGTCAGAAAAGCAGACGGCAAAGGCGACGTTTACGGCGGTTGCGCGTGACTACGACAACAAGTATTATGAGTACATCGACGAGGCGGATTTGCCGGAGACGGTGACAAAAGAGACACTGGAAACGGAATGGTTTAAGAGCATGAACTGGAAGCCGGAAGCCGGCGAATAAAAACATAATGGGGACACTAAAGTTTTAGTGTCCCCTGTAATTTTTTATTTATTATATCAATTATCAAAGGAGAGATTTATTATGCAAAGAGTATTGACATTCACATACAACAAAAAGAAGTACGTATCAAAGCCTTGGGACTTCGAGGCGATGTGCCGCGTGCAGGAGGCGCAGCTTGGCGGTGCGAAAGGCATAGGAATGACCGGCGGCGGAGCGGTTGATTACCTGTTCGAGGGTACGGACGCGACACAGGATATTTTGAACGCCGCTATAGTTGAAAAAATGGGTATGTGCCGCACCGTCATTGATTGGTATTACACCGACATGGCAGAATTGAAGAAAAAGACGGAAAAAAACGCGGAAATGCCGACGGCGGACGCGGCGGCGGTGAATTAAAAGACATATATACTACCATGTTTAGGTATTTTCGGAAATTACCGAGCGAGGTAGGACAGCAAAATCCGATACGGCTGTTTGATATGCTGTACGGCGGCGAGGACGACGAACCGCAGGAATATACGGGAGATGATCCGCACCTGCGTATGTTTTACGGACTGTAAGGAGGTGGCGGCAGTATGGCAGATGAAATAGCGAGTTTAAAAGTCGTAATTGAAGCAGAGGATAAGGTTTCCCCCGTAGTTGATGGTATTGGTGAAAAATTAGGCGGTTTAGGGGGCAAGCGTTCTCCGGCTACACGTGTGCCGGACGAAATTGCGCAAAAATGGCAGGCGACGGGTAAAGCGTTAAAAAACGTCGGTGAGGGTATCGACAGCGTTACCAAGCCTATACAGGTCGCGTCGGTTGCACTCGCGGCAGGCGGCACTGCCGCGGCGAAGTTTGCGATTGATTTCGAGGATAATTTCGCGGCGGTAAAGAAAACCGTTGACGGTACGCCGGAACAGCTTGCAGAGATACGGCAGGGTATTATAGACTTGACGACCACCGGCATAAACGGTCATAGCGCAATACCTATGACAACACAGGAATTGACGGAGCTTGCGGCGGCGGGCGGACAGCTCGGTATTCAGACCGAAAACATTGTTGAATTTACAGAAACAATGGCGCAGCTCGGTACGGCGACAAACCTTGTCGGCGAAGAGGGCGCGCAGACGCTCGCGCGGTTCATGAACGTCACGGGTACGTCACAAGGCGATATTGACAGACTCGGCTCGGCGATAGTTGATTTGGGTAACAATTACGCCACGACCGAGGCGGAAATCGCGCAAATGGCGTTACGGCTCGGCGCGACCGCATCCGTTGTAGGATTTTCAACGCAGGATATACTCGCATACTCAACGGCATTATCGAGCATGGGCGTTGAAGCCGAAGCGGGCGGCAGCGCGGTATCGCGTATTATAATGGACATTCAGAGCGCGGTATCGAGCGGAGGACAAGACCTACAAAATTTTGCAAAGACGAGCGGCAAGACGGCGGAAGAATTTGCCGAGCAATGGAAAACCGACGCGTCGGGCGCGTTTGAGGAATTTATAAAAGGTCTGTCGCAGAGTGAAGATATAATCGGCACTCTCGCGGATTTGGGCTTTAACAATATACGCGACATACAGGCATTACAGCGGTTTGCGTCGGCAAGCGGTATCGAGTTATTGACGTCGGCACTCGAACGGTCAAATACGGCATGGCAGGAAAATACCGCTCTGCAAACGGAATTTGACGCTAAGGCGGACACGACCGCATCAAAGATACAGATTGTCAAAAACAATCTCACCGAAGCGGGACGCAGCTTAGGCGAGGTAATGCTCCCGACGATTGCGGACGCAACAAGCGGAATTGCAAACTTTGCACAGGGACTCGCGAAAATGGACGAGGGCAGCAAGAAAACGGCTGTCGGTATTGGTGCGGTTACGGTGGGAGTCGGTGCATTGTCGAAGGTTGCCGCCGGCGGCATGAAGTTTGTCGGTAATATTGCTGAAGGAATAGGTAAGATTTCCGAGGCGGCAAGTTCGTTAAGTTCGTTTGGCTTTTCGGGTGGTGCATTAGCCGAATTAGGGACGCTTGCCGGAGGCATAGCCGCACCCGCGGGAGTTATCGCAGGGTATCACCTTATTTCAAAATATGTCGGTGAGAGCATAGAAAACAATTCCAAGCTCGGACAAAGCTATAAAGAGCTTTACGGCGATTTACAAGAGGCGGAAAAGCAAGCGGAACACATCGGCGCGTTACGGGACGAATATGACAAATTAAATCAGTCTATTGAACAAGGCGAACTGAGCGGTGACGAGCTTGAAAAAGCAAAGGCGCGTACAGAGGAAATTGTACAAGAAATCAAGGGACTTGTAAACGACGATACTATTAAACTGATGATAGATACCGGCGATTACGAAGCGGCTCTTGATTTAGCTGTCGCGGAAGCAAAAAACGCTGTCAATGAAATTGAGGACACGCTGAGCGCCGACAATTACAAGGACGCGAAAAAAGCGGTATCGGGTGCATATGACACGCTCATAATGAGCGGGAATGAAGGCGCTCAATATCGTGAGCGTCAGACGGCGGCGCGGGAGTGGCTGAAAGAGGCGGCGGAGTTTGAACAAGAATACAGCCGTATTATGGACAACCTCTCAAAAGCCGAGGATAATGGAAACAGTAAGGGTATGCGAACCTTTAACGCCGAACGCAACCGACTGATTAAGGAAATGCAAGATAGCGGCTTTACGGAAGCGTATAAGCAAATGACGGGTAATGACTTCAAGTTTGAGGACATGGACGGAGTTGTCACCCAAATACAGAACGTAAAGACCGCATACAGCGAACTATCCACGCAAATCGGCGCGGCTGACGAGACGGCTGAGAACAGCAGAAAATCCCTCGCGGCAATGGCTCAGACGGCGCAGGACAGTGCTATTGCTTTCAATGGATTTAACAACATTCAAGACGTATTCGCGGCGGGCGGTAACGCGGTTAATAACACAGTTACGCAGCTCATATCCAATATGCGCGAATGGGGTTTCGAGAATAAGGACATAGCGGCGCAGGTTGCCCTGTTCCTTAACGGATTTTCCGACTTGCAGGGTGCAATTGAGGCAAACGCGCTTGACGCTGTTATATCAAACTTCATAAGCAAGGGTGAGCAGTTAGGGCTAACAAGCGGCGAGATAGCCGAAAAAGCCGCGCTTATGAAGAACGGCTTTAGCGATATACAGCAAGCGGCGGCTTCGGGTAAAATAAACGCCGTTGTAAGCGATTTTGCAAAATTCGGCGAAAGTATGGGTATGACGGTAGAACAGGTAGATGCACTTGCTCACGGTCTTGAACTCGTACCCGAAAATAAGCATATTGAGCTTACAGCGAACGGATTTGAGATACTTGACGGTGCGGCGGAAAAGCTGAAAGAGTTTGCAAACGAGAATGTACATATCAGTGTTGACGCTGACGGCAATCTAACTATACTTGACGAGGCAACGGGTAAAACACAGATTTTACAGGATATAGGCGCGGTTAATTTAGCCGTGAACGCCGAGGGCAATATCGAGGCGCTTGACGCAGCGGGCGAGAAAGTCGCGGAAATTGACGGCGAAACGGCAGAGGTTACATATACAGCCAACACGGACGAGGCAGACCAATATACGCCGGACGATAAACCGGCAGATGTTGTATTTCACCCGAACACAGAAGAGGTAGACGCATATCAGCCGGACGACAAAAGCGCTGACGTTATTTATCACATAAAAACGGTTGGTACGCCTCCTAAGCAGCAGGCAACAGGTACGGACAATTTCCCAGGCGGTCTGGCAATGGTAAACGACCAGACGGGCGTAGCCGATCCGCGAGAGCTTATTCTCGACCACGGGAGGGCGTTTATACCGCAGGGGCGGAACGTCATTTTACCGCTCTCAAAGGGCGCGAAAGTGTATACAGCGTCGCAGACTAAGGCTATTATGACGGGCATGGGTATACCGCGTTACGCCGAGGGTAAGGACAATTCCGACGCGTTCACCTCGGCGCGTGACGACTGGTTACACTACACACGCACACACGCGGTCACAGTCTTGGAAGAATATGAAAAATGGCTTGAATTTCAGGAGAAATTTAAAGACAATGAAAAGGATATACAGGACATAGAAGAACAGCTATTTTCATATCGGCAAAAGATGTACAGCGAGCGTGTGAACGCATCCGAAAGTTGGCTCGACCACGAAGAAAGATATAACGGACTTGCCGCGTCGGATTATATCGCCGGACTTGACCGCATGAAGCAATACATGGCGGAATATTACGCGGAGGGAATTATATCCCGAGAGGAATATAACGAACAAATACTGCGGCTGGACGAAAAGCGTATTGACAAAGAACGCGAAATGTTGAAAAAGCAGCAGGACGAGTCGCTCGCGTGGATAGGTGACAGAACATATTTTAACGACTGGCAGAATTACGGCGATACGCCCGAGGCGGCATACGGACGCGTTAAGGAACGGCTTGATACCGCGCTCGCGGAAGGTAAAATCCTTTGGGACGATTATAACGATTATCTTTCAGAGGCGGGAAGTGCGCTATATCAAGGACGGCGCGAACAGTCCGAAAGCTGGCTCGAAGAACAGCGTAAATATTTTGGAATGTCCGCCGAGGATTACGTTGCGGGATTGGAGCGCGAAAAAGCGTATACCGAAGAATATTATCGGCTCAGACTGATTTCGGCGCGTGAATACCACGAGGGCATGACCGAGATAAACCATCAAATATGGGACGAGGCGGCAAGCGCGTATGATGATATGCTGTCAAAGCAATCTGAGTATATTTCCGATATGCGCGAAAAGTTTTCCGACGAGGAACAGGCGTTACGTGACAGCTGGGACACCCTCGACCGCGACGAGGATATGGACGACGTGCGCCGTCAACTGGAAATTTACGCCGGCGCGGTAACGGACAGAGGACAGCAGAAATACAAAGACCTGCAGGAGCAATTAAAACAGCTTGAGCGCGACGAGGAACTATATCAATTGCAGGTCAATAACAATGCGGTGCTCGAACGCCTTGAGGCTGAATACGACAGAGCGGAGGACGCAAAAGCCGATTTCTTAAAGAGTATAGCGGTAAACACCGATATTGACGTTTCGGGCATTGTCGGCGACCTGACGGAGCGGCTGACGACCACGGGCGGAAATATAGAAACTTTACTGACACAGTTGCTTGAAGCGGTAAATAACAGCTCCGTGCCGTCAAGCACGGTTTACGGTCCGACGTACAACGACAACAGGAAAATATCGCTGACGCAGATAGCGGGACTGATACCGCTGTTAGGAGAGACACAATGAGAAACGGATTTACTTTCAAAGGGAAACATACAGGCGAATTTAACGTGACTGTGCAAACGCAGTCACGTCCCGTCCGTCCCGACGCGAAAAAGCAAACATACGAGGCGGCGCTCATGGACGGCAAATACGATTTCACGGGCGCGAATGTATACGGACGCGCGTTCTATGACGAGCGCGTATTTAAGTATGACATACAGGTCACGGCTGACGATTTGCGCCTACTGCAAAGAAAGCTCGGTCGGCTTGCCGTATGGCTCGACGGCGAGGGCGAATTGACGTTTGACGACACGCCGAATGTAAAATGGTACGCGCGGGTGATAGACGCGGTAGAGTATAAACCTGAACACGGCGATACTGCGGTGCTTTCGGTGACGTTTGACGTTAAACCGTTCGCCGCGTCGCTGTTTGACGTTATTGACGGTCCGATAATCGACAGTGATATTTTCCTGGACGATAAAATTCCGCTTGACTTGTCGGGGTATTTTACTTTCAGCGCCGTTAAAGATGTACCGCAGACGGTATATAACATAGGTGACAGGCACGCCCGCCCGAAAATCACAATAGAAAACGTATCGGGTACGGTAACGGTTGAATGTAACGGCAACGCTCTTACCGTGCCGTCCGCGTGCGTGATTGACTGCGAAAAGCAGACGGTGACAGACAGCGGCGGCAACAGCCTTATGACACGCGTCAAGGGCGTGTTCTTCGAGCTTGCGCCGGGCGCGAATACGTTTATACTTTCGGCGGCGGCAAAGGTTACGGTGTCCTACGAGCCGAAATTTATGTACGACGACAATTTTGACAATATTTATTTGGGAGACGATAACAATGAATGATTTAATACGTATGCACAACAGCGAAACGGAAGATCCGCAAACGGGCGAGGTGTTAAACAACGCCGTAAACGTATCGGAACAGCGCATTATAAATGATACGTCTGTGCTTATTTTCAACTATCCTATGGACGAAAAGGGCAAGATGATAACCGAGGGCAAAATATGCACCTGTAACGGCCGCAATTATGAGGTGGTACGCACGGTACGCAACATGGAAAAGACGGACGTTGTTACCGTGACGTGCCGCGACCTCTTTTCACGGCGCGCAAAGGCGCGGTTTATCCCCACAATACCCGACAAAATGGGCGTAAGGATAAAGGAAATACTTACGTATGTACTTAATACATACGCAAAGGAGTTTACGCTTTTTACGGACGCTGAGCTTGCGGAAATGGGTATGGAATGGGTGTCCGACGAATTTAAGATAGACGTATTTGTCATTGACAAAACAAACCTGTGGGAATTTACGAAAACGGTTATTGAAAACCTTGGTCGCGGTGAGATTTACGCCGAGGGGTATAAATTCGCCATAGTAGATCGTATAGGGTGCGACAGAGGCGTTAGACTGTCACTGCATAAGAATATGCAGAATATCAGTATAGAACGCTCGACAGAGGACATTGTGACACGTTTATATCCGTTCGGCGCGGACGATATGCCGATTACGTCCGTGAACGGCAACGTGGCGTACATAGACAGCCCAAATACGGCGATTTACGGCATAAAAGAGGGATACCGCGATTATTCGGACTATACCGACCCTGACAAGCTGCTGATGTTTGCTAAATGGGAATTTGACCCGTGTAATGAGGACAGAATAGACATACCGCAGCTGACGATAAGCGGTCGGGTGATAGACCTGTCCAAACTAAAGGAATACGGCGACATAGAGAAAATCGAACTGGGCGACACCGTACATGTTATAGACAACGACGGAACGGAGTACACGCAGCGCGTTGTAGAGGGTACGTGGTACCCGTATGAGGCAAAGGAAACGTCGCTGTCAATAGGTCATATACAGCGGTCATTCGGGCTTACACTGTATCAGCTTGTGAAAAAGAAAGACCAGATTGACACGGTGCAAACCACGTCAAAGGGCATTGCGACGCGCAAAATGAGCGGTACGGTGAATACGGACAGAAACAATATCCGCGCAGAGAATGAGCTGTTGGAAATTGTCGGCGATTTGCTGAGTATCTATAATAAAAAGGGTAAGCGGCGGCTTGAGCTCGGCAATGTGGGCGGCGAGTTTGCGCTGAATATTTACGACGAAAACAAAAGGCTTAAAATAAAGCTCGGCGACCACGGCGGTAATTATGCGTTCGCCATATATGACCGCAAAGAAAACCCTGCGATTTACATGGATGAGGACGGAAATATAGTAATTTCGGGCCGGATAAAAACGCACGATGAAACCATAGTCGGCTCGAACATTCTTGTCGGCGAGAATACGAGCTCCGGCAGAATTGATTTTGCAGGCATGATTAACCAATCAGAGGGCAGTATCGAGGTCGTGGACAAAAACATGACTATTGCAGCGGAATATATAAACCTTGTCGGAAATGTAAGCATAAACGGTACGCCGGTTGATTTATAAAAAAATTTAAAAACCTCTTGACAAATACGCATAAAAGGCGTATAATATATAGTGTAAGGAGGACAAATCATGAAGCGGAAAGATTTTATAAAGCTGTTACTGAATAACGGCTGGAAATTGAAGCGGAACGGAAGCAATCACGATATTTACGCAAAAGGAACAGAAACCGAGCCCATTCCGCGGCACAGAGAAATCGACGAAGATTTGGCGAAAGCAATCATCAAGAGGCGGGGACTGAAATAGTCCCCTGCCGAGATGGTTATACTATATATATATTATCAGGAGGGATTTTCTATGAAAGAAGCATATCCGATTGTTTTGACACAGGGGCAAAAGTATGTTGTTGTGTACGTCCCCGATTTTGACATCAACACACAGGGCAAAACCGTAGCGGAGGCTATGGAAATGGCGCGTGACGCGATAGGGCTTGTGGGGATTGATATGCAGGACGACGAAAAAGCACTCCCCGCGCCTACACCGCTCAGCGAGGTAAAAACGGGGGACAATATCGCAACGCTGGTAGATGTTGATTTCGACGAGTACCGGCGGAAAAACGAAATGCGAAGCGTAAAGAAAAACTGTACTATTCCGAGCTGGTTAAACTACGAGGCGGAAAAACGGCATATTAATTTTTCGGAAACTCTGCAAAACGCACTCATGGAACAGTTAAATATAGGCAGATAATATTTTAACACTAATATTCAAAGCACGCCGCGCGGCGTGCTTTTTGTATACAAAAAAGGAGGCGGAAAATGTATAAAGGAATACCACCGTAGCACGTTCATGACGGACGTGCTTTTATAATACCAAAATCCCAATTGATTGGGATTTTGAGAAAGGAGCGAAAACGATGTGAAATTAAATCTGGATTTTTCTCTGTATAAGGGAACAACACGGCTGCGTGTTTGGTGGAAAGAGGTCAAAAAACATTTTGAGGCGGTACAGAAAGCGCACAACGACCTCGAGGACACGCACGCGCAGGATAAAAAAGCACTTACTGACGCAGACGCGGCGGAGAAATCGGCGCGTGAGGCGGCGGACCGAGAACTCGGACAGCGTATAACAAATGAGGCAAATGCGCGGCAAAATGCCGATAACGAGCTCGGCGAGCGAATTACCAACGAAACAAACGCACGCACCGACGCTGACACCGCTCTCGGACAGCGCATCGACAGAGAGGCTGTCGCTCGCGAGAGCGCGGATAGTACGCTCGGTGGCCGCATTGACAACGAGATTACAGCGCGCACCGAGGGTGACAAGGCTCTCAGTGACCGAATTGACGACGAGACGGCGGCAAGGGAAGAACTTGACGCACAATTTAAGCCGGTTGCGGAAAAGGCGCACACGCACGCGAACGAGGACATTTTAGACGGCATAACCGCTGAACGTGTTAATGCTTGGGACATAATCGCGGACGGTACGGTTACACTCAGGGAATATTTAGAGCACCTTGCCGAGGCGGAACGTCAGTTTGATACGCTTTGGGATTTGCTCGGCATGGCGGTTTACGACGGCGGGTGGTTCGGCATGGAACAGCTTGACGCGCCGCTCGACGGCGGCAGTTTTGACGACACGGCACTTACACCGCTTGACTGCGGGGATTTCGGCAAATTCGTACCCTCTGGCGGCGGTATAGGTGATGTAGTGGACGGCGGAAATTATTAAGGAGGTAAAAAACAAATGGCAAATGTAATTAAAATTAAACGAGGACAAAAAAGTAACATCGGCGAGGCGGAGCTTGCGGAGGGCGAGCTTGCGGTTGCATATACCGACGACGGGAAAACGGCAGCGGAATTATACGTCGGCAATGGCAAGGGTAAGGTGCAGATAAACCTGAAAGGCGAGAAAGGCGACGCCGGAGCGAGAGGCATTGACGGCGCAAAAGGCGACGCCGGACCGAATGAGGTCAGCGCCGATACCGCGACGAATTTCAACGGCTTGCTTAAAGGCGACGGCGCAAATGTGGCGCAGGCTTCCAAAGGTACGGACTACCTGGCACCCGACAGTACCATTGACGGCGGAACGTTTTAAGGAGGGATATTATGGCGAATAGAATACAGTTAAGGCGCGGACTAAAATCCAAATTGCCTACAGGCTCGGAGGGCGAACCGCTTTACACGATAGACACGCGTGAACTGTTTATCGGCACAGGCAGTGGCAACGTGAATATGAACGGAAGTAAATGGTACATGGGTACAGCAATGAGCGGCACGACATCCACGGAAAACAATTATAATTACACAGGCTGCCCAATTGTGAAAGTCGGGGATATGTACCTCAACAC
>CANQQW010000026.1 GCA_947626075.1 uncultured Clostridia bacterium | reverse complement strand
CTTTTTTACCCATAATAATATGCACCTCCAAATGTGTCTAACATTTGGGGTGCATATCAGTTCGGCAGTCCGCTTTTACGTTTTTACATAAAGCTTTGTATTGTGAAAAACAATATTATTAAAAGTCCCAGTGCTATTCTGTAATATCCGAATCCCGTAAAATCATGCTTTCTTACATAGTTGACAAGAAATTTTATGGCTATCATGGACACGATATAAGCTACAGCCATACCGATAAGCAGTACCGTTATCTCGCTTCCCGTCATTGCAAGACCGCTCTTTACAATCTTCAAAAGACTTACTCCGAACATAACGGGTATCGCAAGAAAGAATGAAAACTCCGCCGCGACGGTACGCGAACAGCCTATAAGCATCGCTCCGAGGATAGTGGCTCCCGAGCGCGACGTACCCGGAATTATAGACAGTACTTGGAATAGGCCTATAAGCAGCGCGGTTTTGTACGACATAGAATCTATGTCCTCCGTTGTTACTTTCTTATGTATCCTCTCGACGATTATAAACGCGATACCGTATATAATCAGCATCGCTGAAACGACCTGCCAGTTTTCAAAGCTCTCCATAAAGTCGTTGAGAATAAGTCCTATGACCGCTGCGGGCAGGCAAGCTATAAGCACCTTAAACCACATCTTCCATGTCGCCGTCTTTTCCGCCGTCGATTTAGACAGCGCAAACGGGTTCAGCTTACGGAAATAAAGCGTCACTACCGCGAGAATAGCTCCGAGCTGTATAACGTACAGGTACAAATCCGACGCGGTAAACGAGTTCTCGTTGCGGATAATTTCGTTGACGAGAATAAGATGCCCCGTTGAGCTTATAGGCAGCCATTCCGTTATACCCTCGACAATGCCGAGTATGACGGACTTAATAATTTCGGAAAACAAAATTATAACAACTCCTTATTTTATTTTGGTTTTCGCATAGCTTATGATAAGATTTGCGGCGCCCTCGATTCCGAATGTCTCGGCGTTTATACATATGTCGTAGTTGGACATAACGCCCCAGTCGCGGCTTGTATAATAGTCGTAGTATGTGCGGCGCTGTTTGTCCGTTTTGAGCACCTTGTCGCGCGCCCGAGACGGGTTTAAGCCTTGCGCCTCCATAACGCGCTTGGCTCTGTAGTCCACGCCGCCGTGGATAAATACGTTCAATAGCTCGACGTTTTTCTCTTCCTCCAGCACGTAGTCCGCGCAGCGTCCGACTATGACGCACGAGCCTTCCTTAGCCACTTCTTTTATTACCTCAGACTGCGCTATAAACAGTTTATCGTTTATAGGCATTTCGTAATAAATCGGCGCGTTAATACCGCGCAGTGAATAGTTGCCGCTTGCGAGCGAGTAAAGAAAGCTGTTTGTCGCGTGCTCGTCAACTTCTTTAAGCGCCTCATGGCTCAGGTTGCTTTTCTGAGCCGCCATTTCGACAAGCTCCTTGTCGTAAAACGGTATGCCGAAGTGCTCCGCAACCTTTTCTCCCACGTCGCGTCCTCCGCTTCCGAACTGTCGTCCGATTGTAATTACCAATGACATATATATCTCTCCTTTCACCGCTTTATATATTGTTTATTAATTATTTAATCAACAGAATCCGCAGCTCTGTAATTTTCCCAGTTATTATTCACCCGTTCGACGTAATGACGCGTCTCGGCGAACGGTATGTATTTAAGGGTTACTCCGTCGTCGCTGTATTGTGAGTCCTGAAGCCACTCTGCCACGTTGCCCATACCGCCGTTATACGCCGCGAGCGCGGTATCCGTATTACCGTACACATCAATCAGATGCTTTAAATAACGGCAGCCAAGCATTATGTTCGTTTCGGGATCCATGTAATCGTAATCTCCCTTAAGTCCCATATCGTTCGCAGTCCATTCGGCTGTTTCCTCGGTAAGCTGCATAAGACCGCCCGCGAAGCCCGAGTGAGCCTCGGGAATAAAATTGCTCTCAGCTTTTACTACCGCCATAACAAGACACGGGTCAAGATTATTTTTTGCCGAGTACTTTATTATAAAGTCGGAATACGCCACGGGGTACTTTATTCTGCGGCTCGTCTCGTAACCGCCCATAGCGCCCAATATCGCGATAACTACCGCCAGTACCGCAAGAAAAACCTTAAAAAGCTTACTCAAATCATCTATACCTCTTTTATCTTATCATACATTTTACGAACTTGTTTGCGTAAAGCGTCCCGCCCCGCGCTGTTATCTATTACATAAAGCGAATGACTTATATAAAAATCGTCGCTCGGCTGCGCGTCAAGGCGCGCCGCCGCCTGCGCGTCGGTAATGGCATCACGTTCCTTTATCCGTTTAATCCGTGTGTCTCGGTCAGCCGTTACCGATACTATAAACTCACACAAATCGTCTATACCGCTGCCGATTATAACGGCTCCGTCGATACCTATAAGCGGAGCGGAGGAGCTGTTTATCGCGCGTATAACCTCTTCTTTGATGTATTTGTGGGTTATACGGTTAAGCGCCGCGGTTTTTTCCGTATCTGAAAATGCTGTATCCGCGAGCTTTTTACGGTTAAGCGTACCGTCGCCGTTAAGAATAGACGAGCCGAAATACGCAGTAAGCTCTTTAAGGCAGTCACTGCCCTTAGCCACGACCGCGCGCGCCGCCGTATCCGTGTCGATTATCTTGACGCCGAGCTCTTTAAGTATATCAGACACGCTCGTTTTGCCGCTGCCGCTGCCGCCCGTTATTCCGAAAATCCTCACTTTTCTCTCCCATTCAGATATTTTCAATTTGCCAGTCTATCGGTTCCTTGTTCATTTCAGAAAGTATTCTGTTAGCCGTTTTAAAATGTCCGCACCCGAAAAAGCCTCTGTTTGCCGAAAGCGGACTGGGGTGAGCCGCCGTAAGTATTTTGTGGCGCGGATTTGTTATAACCTTTATTTTTTCCTTTGCGTTGTTGCCCCACAGCATGAAAATTACGGGGTCGTCCCTATCGTTTAAACATTCCACAACTCTGTCGGTAAATATTTCCCAGCCCTTGCCCCGATGAGAGTTTGCCGCGCCGGAGCGCACCGTGAGCGACGAATTAAGGAGCAGCACGCCCTGCCTCGCCCACTTTTCAAGATAGCCGTTATTGGGAATATATAAGCCCAATTCGTCATGAAGCTCCTTGTACATATTCAGAAGCGACGGCGGTATGGCGATTCCTTTCTGCACGGAAAACGCCAAGCCGTGCGCCTGACCGACCTCGTGATAAGGGTCCTGCCCGAGTATTACTACCTTTACGTCCTTATAGGGAGTCCACTTCAAAGCGTTGAAAATGTCGTACATATCGGGATAGACGGTATGCGATTTGTATTCGGCTCTCAAGAAAGCGCGCAGCTTTAAATAGTACTCCTTTTCAAACTCGCCCGAAAGTATGTCGTCCCAGTCATTTCCGATATTAACCAACGCATTTCACTCTCCCATGCTGTTTTTTTGCTTTTATAACGCGCTTATTTAGCGTCAAAAACGCTTTTTTTCGCATAGCAGCGCGCTTTAAGGGGTGTTACATAATATATTTTCCGCCGTTTTTATACCCAAATCGGTATAAAACGCGTAATTTTACACACGTATCTGCAGTTAAATACAACATTAAATCACTTGATTTTTACCCCTTTATGGGCTTATTCTAACATAAAATCAATTAAATTGCAATGATATTTATATAAAATTATATATCGCGCCCGTAACTATTATTAAAAAAACATAAAAAAAACGCAAAATATTTTGCGTTTTTTGATTTACAGTTTTTAACAATAAATGCTTCGCATTATCCTTGCGGGTACTCCCGCGACAATGACATTCGGCTCTACGTCTTTCGTCACGACCGCGCCCGCGGCAATAACCGCGTTATCGCCAATCGTAACTCCCGGAAGAATGGCGGCGTTCGAGCCTATCCACACATTTTTGCCGATCGTGACGGGCGCGGGAATATTGTCGTGCCGTTTTTCGGGCGTTAAGCCGTGATTTATCGTGGCGATAACTACGTTGTGTCCGATAAGCGCGCCGTCGCCTATTTGTATGCCGCCCCAGTCCTGAAAGCGGCAGCCGGAGTTTATAAAAACGTTTTTGCCGAGCGTTATGTTAAGTCCGCAGTCCGTGTAAAACGGCGGAAAAAGTCCAAAGCTTTCATCAACAGGTTTTCCGATAAGCTCCGAAAAAATCTCCCGAAGCTTTGGCGGCTCGTGGTACTCTCCGTTAAGGTGCGCCGTTATTTTAAGCGCGCGTTGGCTTAATTCGTGCATCATCATATGCATATCCGATCCCGCGTCCGCGACCGCGCCGCTTCTCATTCTTTGTAAAAATTCCTGTGTCGTCATAATATCTCTCCATCAATACCAGTCGTGTTTTTCGTTCCTGTCGAGCGCGTTGATGCGCGACATTTCATCATCGGTAAGCTCAAAATCGTAGAGCTTTGTGTTTTCCAAAATGTGGTCGGGGTTGCTTGAACCGGGGATAACGACGACGCCCTTTTGCAAATTCCACCTCAGTATCACCTGTGCCGACGACACACCGTGCGCCGCGGCAATTTCGGAGATAACGCTGTCGCCCAAAAGCTCCGCCGTGTGACCTCTGCCGCCGAGCGGGTACCAGCCCTGAACGACAATGCCCTTGCTTTGAATAAACGGTATTACATTGTTTTCCTGATAGTACGGGTGGATTTCGTTCTGCACGAGCGCGGGCGGCGTGTCAACCTGCGGCAAAAACTCCGTCAGTTCCTCAACGTACCAATTCGACAAGCCGATTGAGCGGATTTTGCCTTCCTCCACGAATTTTTCCATAGCCTTGTACGCCTTAACGTCGTTCGGATCGGGGTGGTGCAGGAGCATTAAATCGACGTAGCCGATATTTAATTTGTCGATACAGTCTTGAATTGACTGCTCGGGGTTTGCCATTTGCTCGCCCGGGTAGATTTTCGTTGTGACAAATATGTCCTCGCGCTTTATGCCGTACTCCTCCATCGCCTCGCGCACGCCTTGTCCGACCTCCGCCTCGTTGCCGTACATCGACGCGGTGTCGATAAGCCGCACGCCGCATTTGAGCGCGGCTTTTACGGAGTTTACGCATGTTTCGCCCGTCAGGCTGTACGTTCCAAGACCGTTGATCGGCATTTCGTAGCCGCTGTTTAAAAGAACTTTTTTCGTATCGAAATTAAATTCCCCGACATCTTTCGCCTTCTCCTTTTCGGGCAAATCGAGAGCATCAATCCACGACCGCACTTCCGTTTCATCGGCACCCGTGCTAAAACGTTTGCCGTCGAGCCAGTTCGCGCCCTCGGCAAGCGGGATAAGCTCGCTCCATGATATGCCGTTGCTGCCCGATGTGCAGAACGGGACAATCGTTTTGCCCGTAAAATCATAGCTTTCAAGGAATGTGTAAATAATCTTCGGCGGCTTGCCGTACCATATCGGGTAGCCGAGGAAAATTACGTCGTATTGCTCCATATTCCTGACCGTTCCGTCAATTTCGGGACGCGCCGCGCTGTCGTACTGCTCCTTGTACGCGCGTGTATCTTCGTTGTAGTAGTCGCTGTTTTCGTCGCCGTAAGGCTCTTTCGGGATAATCTCGTATTTGTCCGCACCCGTTATTTCTGTAATGCGGTTCGCTATACCCTCGGTATTGTTCGTCCACGAGAAGTACGCGACAAGCGTTTTACCGCCTTCGGGTACGGTCGGGGGTGTATCGGTTTTTGTGACATTGATTGGTTCGAGCGTGTTCATGTCCCACAAGAACGTCTTTACGCTTACGCTGTCGGACGCGTCGGGCGCGGTTATAACGCCGTTTTCGGGTTTATACATCTTGCAGCCGATAAGCCGTCCGCCCTCGTTATACTCGGCAATAATCAGCCTCGCGCCATTGTCTACGCCCGAAATTGTAACGTTTTCGCCGTCGGAGTAAGACTCCGCCGCGCAGGCGGAGATGCTTACAAAGCATGTAATCATAATCAATATTAACGCGGCAATCCTTTTCATAGCCGTTTCCTCCTTGTCTTTGTTTACAATATTATATAATGAGAGTATAAAAATATCAAATACTTATATTGAATATATTAATATGCTTGACAAGCATAACAAAAGGGATATATAATACAAAACAAGGAAGTGATTTTATGGAAATACGCGTTTTAAAATACTTTCTCGCGGTCGTGCGGGAGATGAGCATTTCAAAAGCCGCCGAGGCTCTGCATATCACTCAGCCCACGCTGTCACGGCAGATCATGGATTTGGAGAAAGAGCTTGGAGCGCAGCTTATTGTGCGCAGCAGCAAACGGCTCAGTCTTACGTCGGACGGTATGAGGCTTAAAAAACGCGCCGAGGAAATAATAAGCCTTGCCGATAAGACAAAGGCTGAATTTTCGTCGGCAGACAGACCTGTGGGCGGAGACGTTTACATAGGCGGCGGCGAGACGGACGCGATGCGTATGCTTGTGCGTATCGCGGCAAAGCTGCATGAAGAATACCCCGACGTTCACTATCACATTTACAGCGGCGACAGCGACGATATTACCGACAAGCTTGACAAGGGGCTGTTTGATTTCGGCGTGTTCGTGGAGCCTGCCGATGTGAGCAAGTACGAGTATATAAGGCTTCCGGCGGTTGACAGGTGGGGGATTTTGATGCGTGCGGACAGTCCGCTTGCCGCGAAAGAATATATCGAACCGAAAGACTTACGCTCTTTGCCGCTTATCGTGTCGCGTCAGTCGCTTACGAGCCGCGACATACCGAAGTGGATCGGGTGCGATTTTGACGACCTCAACATTATCGCGACGTATAATCTGCTCTACAACGCTTCGCTTATGGCAGACGAGGGATTGGGTTATGTTTTGTGCCTGGATAAAATCATACGGACGAACGAAAAAAAGACGCTCACATTCAGACCGCTGAAGTCGGAAATGTCCGTGCATCTTGATGTTGTATGGAAGAAGCATCAGGTGTTTTCACAAGCGGCGGAATTGTTTTTGAAAAGGCTGCAAGAACAATTTAATGAAAAAAAATAGGCGCAAATCCACAACATTAAAGCCGCCTTGAAAAATCAAGGCGGTTTTTCTGTGCTTATTATTCATCTGTCTGTTTGCCGCGCTTTATGATTTTCAGGCGGGTATGTTCCTCGCGCTCCTTTTCCTCAAGCGCGTTTTGAATGTCTTTCGTAAGTGTTTCATAAAGCGGTATTGTGATATTTTCAAGCGCGTTCGCTCTTTTCTGCGTCTTTTTGATATTCATCGCGAGACGATACACCGCGTTCTCTATTTCCGTAAGGCGCACCGTCATTTCCTTGACCTCGTTAAAGCGCGAGGCGGCCTCGTCAAGCGCGGAGGAGGTAGAGTAAAAGCTGTACGCCGGTCTGTCGTCCGCGCGGCGTATCTTTACCACGGGTATCTCCACGCCCATGACGCTGCGCAAATCAACCTTGACGCTGTTCTCAAAAACAACCGAGTGTGCTATTTCCTGAACCTTGCTCACTCCCATAATTATGTTCGCGCTTTCAAGCGCCTTATACGCAGCGGCAAACGTTTCCTCTATCCTCGCTTCAACCTCCTTTGCCTCTTCTATGAGGTTCATCATTTCGCGGATAAGGATATTTCTCTTTTTGTCAAGCATTTCATAGCCCTGTTTTGAAAGGCGCAGAGTATTCTTCGCCGTCATAAGATTGCCTTTTGTGGGCGCGAGTGTTTTCTGCATAATATCCTCCTTTCAATTTCCATAAGACGCTGTTATTCCGTTTTGCCGTCCGACGGCTTATAGTACTTGTCAAGCGTTTTGTCGCTTATTCTGTCAAGCTCGGTTCTCGGCAGCATACCCAAAAGCTCCCAGCCGAGGTCAAGCGTGTCCTCTATGCTCCTGTTATCGTCCCCGCTCTGCGCGAGAAATTTCTCGTCAAACGCTTTGCCGAAAGCGATATATTTCTTATCCATATCCGAAAGCTCGTCTTCGCCTATAACTGACGCGAGACTTTTCGCGTCCTCCACCTTAGAGTACGACGCAAAAAGCTGGTTCGCCAAATCGGGGTGATCCTCTCTCGTAAAGCCCTCGCCTATGCCGTCCTTCATCAGTCTTGACAAGGACGGAAGTATCGACACGGGCGGGTATACGCCTTTAAGGCTCAAATCCCTGCCCAAAACTATTTGTCCCTCGGTGATGTAGCCGGTAAGGTCGGGGACGGGGTGGGTGATGTCGTCATTCGGCATCGTAAGAATCGGCACCTGCGTAACCGAGCCTTTGGCGTCCTTTATGATACCCGCGCGCTCGTAAATCGAGGCGAGGTCGGAATACAGGTAGCCCGGGAATCCCTTTCTTGACGGTATCTCGCCCTTTGACGACGATACCTCTCTCAAAGCTTCCGCGTAGGAAGTCATATCAGTTAAAATTACGAGCACGTGCATATTGTGCTTAAACGCAAGGTATTCCGCCGCCGTGAGCGCGCAGCGCGGCGTTATTATCCTCTCAACGACGGGGTCGTTTGAAAGATTTAAAAACATTACGACCTTGCCGAGCACGCCGCTTTCCTCAAACGACTTTTTGAAGTAATTCGCAACGTCGTGCTTTACGCCCATAGCCGCAAAAACAATCGCGAAGCTGTCGCCGTTTTCATCGTCGCTGTCAACCACCTTAGCCTGACGGGCAATCTGCATGGCAAGCTCGTCATGCGGCATACCGTCACCCGAAAAGATAGGGAGCTTCTGTCCGCGTATAAGCGTCGCGAGACAGTCTATCGAGGAAATACCTGTCTGTATGAAGTTGTTGGGGTACTCTCTCGAAACGGGGTTTATCGGCTGTCCGTTTACGTCGCGTATCTCGTCCGCAAAGTATTCGCCGAGTCCGTCTATCGGTCTGCCAACGCCGTCAAGCGTCCTGCCAAGCATTTCCTTGGACAGCGGTAAACGCATGGGCTCGCCCATAAATTTTGTTTTTGTATTGGTAAGCGACAGATTTGAAGTGCCTTCAAATACTTGTATGACCGCTTTGTCCCCGGAGATTTCGATAACGCGTCCTATACGCTTTTCGCCGCTGTCGAGCGTGACCGTGACCATTTCTTCAAAAAATGTGTCGTCCACGCCTTCTATGACAGCCAAAGGTCCCTGAATATTATTCAGACCCATATATTCTATAGCCATAATAGTCCTCCATTCCGCTGTCTATTCCACGCGTTCATATATTATTTTATCAAACGTCCTGTTGATTTTTTCTTCAAGCTCCTTAAACGGCGCGTCGATATTCTCGTTGCCTATGGTGTACTTAATTCTGATTATGTCGTCGGCAATGCCGCTTTCGCTGACCTTTGACAATACTATTCCCTTATCGACGCACTGTCTGATACGCTTGTCGAACAGTAATATTACGTCCATCATTCTGTTCTGTTTCTCGAGAGGAACGTAGGTGTCGTCCTTGTGGAACGCGTTCTGCTGCAAAAATCCCGTTCTTATCGTGCGCGCGACCTCCAGCGTCGCTTTCTGGCTGTCGGGGAGAACGTCCGCGCCGATGAGCTTTACTATCTCCATAAGGCTGCTCTCTTCCTGTAAAATAGCCATTATGCGGTTACGCTTTTCCATGAAATTATGCGCGACGTTCATTTTGTACCAGTCGTCAAGCTCGCTAAGGTACTCGCTGTAGCTTGTGAGCCACTGTATCGCGGGATAGTGGCGCGCGTACGCAAGGCTCTTGTCAAGCGCCCAGAAGCAGCGTATAAAACGCTTCGTATTCTGGGTTACCGGCTCGGAAAAGTCGCCGCCCTGCGGCGATACCGCGCCGATTATAGATACCGAGCCTTCGCTGCCGTTTAGGTTCGTTACGTAGCCCGCTCTCTCGTAGAACGCGGAAAGTCTTGAAGCGAGGTACGCCGGAAAGCCTTCCTCGGCGGGCATCTCCTCAAGTCTGCCGGAAATCTCACGAAGCGCCTCCGCCCATCTCGACGTGGAGTCAGCCATAAGCGCCACGTCGTAGCCCATGTCGCGGTAATACTCCGCAAGCGTCACGCCGGTGTATATGCTCGCCTCACGCGCCGCCACGGGCATGTTTGACGTGTTCGCGATAAGCACGGTTCTGTCAAGCAGCGGGCGCTGCGATTTCGGGTCGATAAGCTCCGAAAATTCGTCCAATACCTGCGTCATCTCGTTGCCGCGCTCGCCGCAGCCGATATATACGATTATATCCGCGTCGCACCATTTCGCGAGCTGGTGCTGCGTCATTGTCTTGCCCGTGCCGAAGCCGCCCGGTATCGCCGCCGCGCCGCCCTTTGCGAGCGGGAACATGGCGTCTATAACTCTCTGTCCCGTGACAAGCGGTTTTGAAATGCTTTGGCGCTCGTTATACGGTCTTGCCGTCTTTATAGGCCATTTTTGCTTTATTGTAACGTCGGTAACTTCCTCGCCCGATTTTACCTTTGCTATCACGTCGGAAATTTTGTAGCCGCCGTCAGGGGCAATCCAGTCTATCGTGCCGCTTACTCCGGGCGGTACCATTATTCTATGCTCGATGAGGTTCGTTTCCTGCGTGACGGCGATTATTTCGCCGCCAGTGACGTAATCGCCCTCCTTTGCCTTAACGGTCACGTCCCATATTTTGTCCTCGTCAAGATTGCTCACTTTCAGTCCGCGCTCTATAAACGCGCCCGAAAGATTGCGTATGTCCTTTAACGGTCTTTCTATACCGTCGAATATGTTTGAAATTATGCCGGGAGCGAGAGTAATCGACAGCGGTCCGCCCGTGCCTACCACGCTTTCGCCCTTTCTGAGTCCCGTGGTTTCCTCGTACACCTGTACTATCGTCGTATCACGCGTTACGCCTATTACCTCGCCTATAAGCTCCTCGTTTCCCACATACACCATTTCCTGCATTTCAAAGGAATCGGAGCCTTTTACAGTCACAACGGGACCGTTTATTCCGAATATCCGACCTTTTGTATCAGCCATATGCGCTCATTCCTTTCCTTGTATATCGGCATTTTTAGCTTAACGCCAGTCCGCTGCTTTGCAAAAATACCTGCTTCTGCTCCGCAAGCATCTCTTTAAACGAATAATCGACAGCTACCTTTCTGTCCGTATTCAGAACCTTTGCTCCGCCGATAAAATCACGCTCCGGCGAAGCCTCCACGTTAAGGCGCGCCATGTCGGATATTTTCTCTATTTCCTCCTTAAAGCCGAGGTCGTCGGACGATATATAAACGGTCTTTGAGCCTTTGCCGACCTCTATAAGCGCTTTCTCTATCTTTCCGAGGAGCCACTTTTCGTATTCGCCGCTTTGGGTGAACTTGACAAGCTCGTCCTTTGCGCGGCGCATTACGTCCTCGATGATTTCCTCGCGCTTCAGGATAAGCTTTTTCTTTGAGTCAATCTCCGCGTGCAGCACGCGCTCGTTCGCGTCCTTGCGCGCGTCCTGTATGGTATGCTGTATATTGTCGTACGCGTCCTGTAAAAACTCGTTTTCTTTCTCGTCTATTCTCTCGGAATATTCCTTTTCAACATCTTCGATAAGCTTCTCTCTCTTCGCGCTCGCGTCCTTTAAGACAAGCGATGTGAATATGTTAAGCTTCTCCGTTAAGTTATTGCTTTCCAATGTCATTACCTCCTTACAGCTTGAGACCTATAGATTCCTGTACCATGCTGTTTATGCTTTCCGCGATGTCGCGGCTGCCGTGACGGTCGGGTATCTCTATTATAAGCGGCGTGTGCAGCGTCAGCTTCAAATTGTTCAGGTAATCCTTTACCTTTGCCGCCGCTTTTTCCGTGTATATGAGAATTCCGAGCTCCGCGTCCGCTACAGCCTTTTCCGTATGCGCGATGATATCCTCGCTCTCGTGCGCCACGCAGCCGTCTATGCCCGCGAGACGCATACCGATAAGCGTGTCGATATTGTCGCTGATAAGATACATTTTCATTGTTTTTACCATTTCCTTTTTGCCATATCCAGCTTGAAAGAAAATCGTTCAGATTACCGTTTTGCAGCGAGCGGCGCCGTATATTTTATACTGCCCCGAGCGAAAAACGGTGAGATGGGCGATTTTATTCAAGCTTAAGCGTTAAGTATCATGAATGAGATAACAAGTCCGTAAAGCGCAATACCCTCAGCCAAAGCAACGAAGATAAGCGTCTTACCCATAATCTTCTCGTTCTCGCTCATCGCGCCTATAGCGGCGGACGCTGCCGAAGAAACGGCTATACCGCCGCCGACGCCGCTAAGACCCGTTGAAAGCGCCGCGCCGATAAATTTAAGTCCCTCGCCAACGGTAAGACCCGCTTCTTCACCCGCGGCAAGCGCGCTGACTCCGCCGCCGAGCATACATATCATTCCCAGTCCAATCACGGAGAAGAATGAGACCGCGTTCATCAAAAGGCATTCCCTGCCCTTCCTCTTGCCCGTTCCGTAGTACATTACTATCGGAACAATTACCGTCAAAGCGATTAAAGCCATCAAAATTGTCATTACTGTGTTCATGTTTAATTACCTCCAAATTGCATTTTTTTATTCATCTTTAAGCGAAACGAACTCCTTGCCTCTTCCCGAGAAGTAACGCGAGAACATTTCGTAGTATTCCAAACGAAGCACCTGTATCGCGACGATAAGTCCCTCGAGAACCATTACTATGGCGTTTCCGACTACCGTCACAATCGCGCCGCCGACTCCGCCGCCCGAAGCGAGAGACGATACCGCCATCATCATTCCGACGTGGATAACGGCGAACGCGCCTATCCTCAGGAACGATATTGTGTTTGTGCAGAAGCTCAGTATTACCTCAAACAGCTCGAAAAAGCTCTCCACAAAGAACATCGCGCCCGACGGGAACAGGTTTTTCTTACCCTCGATAAGGCGTGTCAGCGGTTCCGATAAATACATCGTTAAAAGCGACACCGCGAGCATGACCGCGAACACAACGCCGGGAATCTCAAGTCCGGCGAGCATATTTACCGCGAACAGCACTACGGTAATGTAGAACAGCGCGCCGGCGGCTCCGTTATGCCCGAACAGCGCCTCGCCAATGTTTTTCGCCTTTATCATGTTTATAATGTTGAGCACTATGCCCATGATAATCGTAATTCCGCCCATACAGACCGTGCCAATCAGGAGCGGCATTATATTTTCCATGGGTTTTATAGTGGTTATTCCAAAAAGCTCAGGTATTATTTCCTCGTTTCCGAAGAAGCTGCCGTATATAAATCCGCTTATAATTCCGGCGACTCCTACCATGCCGATAATACCGCCGAGGTCCCATTTTTTGACCTTATAGACCACAAATCCCGCGATCGCCAGTATCAGGCTCTGACCGACGTCTCCGAACATTATGCCGAAAAACAGTATATACGTTATCGCGAGTATCGGAGTCGGGTCAATCTCGTTGTAGCTGGGAAGTCCGTACATCTTGACAAACATCTCGAACGGCTTGAATACGCGGTTATTTTTAAGCTTCGTCGGCGGCTGTATGGTTTTGACGTTCTCCGCGTCCTCGATGTAGAACATTACAACGTCCTCCGACGCGTTGATCTCTTTTTCGAGTGCCAGCGCTTTCTTCGCCTCCATCCAGCCCACGACGTAGAAGAACATATCGCCATGCACCGCATTGCGCCGTATCCGCGAGAACTGGCACCGCTTTTTCGCGAGATTGTATATGCCGCTCAGCTTATCCGTCACGTCCGAAAGCATATCGGACGTTTTTTTGCTGTTTGCTTCAAGCTCCTCTCTCAGGGCGCGGTTCTCACTCTCAAGCCGTTTCTTTATTTCAAGCGGAGTGCCTGTAAGCGAGGTCGGAAGCTCCGTCGTTTCAAAATAGAGGGAGTTGAAAACCTCGTCTATTTTACTTTCCTTTAAAAGCGGGGAGAAGTAAAAGCCCCATATGTCCGCGGCGTCCTCGCCGGTCGGAACGAAAAACGCCTCGATGTCGTTAAGGTACGTTACAAGCGTCTTGTAACCTGCCTTGGGTATGTGACCGAATTTACAGTGTATAAATTCCATCTTGAAAAGCTGCGATAAATCCACCTCTACCGATAGCATCAGGTTCATTTTGCCTATTATCTCGGTATTCGCGGTTATTTTCCCGTTAAGTTCCTCGTCGCGTTTCCTCTCGTTTTCGACATCGGAGTTTACCTTATCCAGAAATTCCCGCATATCGGCGGGCGTCATATTGTCGGGAGCAAGCTTTTTCTTGTCCGCGCCGCGTTTCGCGAGACGCAAAACATTCATCGCGGATTTCGCAATCTCCTCGTACTCGTTATTGTCCTCAAAGCCCATAATCCTGCCGCTGTTCGTAATGACGGACATCGCGTTTTCAAGATGAATATCCCTGCCGTACACGTACTTTTCCACAACGCGGTCAAACTCGTTTATCTGACCGGCGACCGTTACGGATTTCATCTTTGTTATAGCCATTTTTTACCTCCTCCGCTAAATGCCCACATGACCGCGGATATAATCAGCGTTCAGGCTGTATCGTATACCCTCGATTATAGTGGTTATATTATTAAGCTCTACCTCTTTCAAATAAAGGTAGGCGTATATCGCTACCATAGATTGGCTGTGATTGACAAATATGTTTTTCGCCAGCCGGCTGCTGATGGCTCTGTAGTTTTCCTCGGGAAAGCGGTCGCCCTCGCACCCCTCGAACAAATCTCCGTAGCGGGTGGAGCTCCTTACAAGCTCGACAAATTTTTCCGCGCTCTCCGCTCTCACAAGCTGTTTAATTAAATCGCCCGTAAGCGCGTACCTGACGGGGAGCAAATAGGTAAAAATTATCTCGCTCGGAAAGTTGAAATATTTTTTACCGCGATAAATCCACATCAGGTTCAGCATATCTGTCTTGCTGCCCTCAAGCTTATGGAACAGCTTTTTCTGCTCGTCGTCCAGATTTCTGTTAATTGCGCGCCATATGCTTTCGCAGCAGTACGAATCGAGCATCATGCCTATAGAAAAGAAATCGGCTTCCAAGCTCTGAGCTCGTTTTAACGTGTCGGCGTACGGCGTGAGGGCGCAAGCCTCAATACAGTCGGACAATGACCGCGCGTTATTCATAATCTCGCGGTTTATCTTCGTATGCGTCTCAAAAAACGCCTCGAACCTGCCCTGGTTCACCTCGTCGCTGCTGCGCGCCTCGTGAGTGTATATATACTGTATTTCGCGTTTTAAAAAATCGACCTCGTAGCGCATAAACCAAAATTCCAGCATGGCGCGCTTGGAGCCGTCAACAAAATTGTAAAGGCTCGCGTAGTCGTCCATTAAATCCTGCTCCAAAAGCAACTCCATCTGACCGCGGTGAATACTCCGCTCGTTTACCTCGCCGAGTACGTCGCCGTAGCCCGGAGTGGATTTAAGGTAAGCGCATATGTCGGTTACGCTTTTGCGTGAAAGCAGTTCCTCGTAGTCGTTACGCGTCAGAAACCTTGAATGCATCGCCTTCAGCTTCGCGGCGACGGCACTGTATTCGGCACTCATTACGCAATCACCTTCTCTATCTGCCTATTATATCCGAAACTATGTTTTTGACCCATTTGTCCTTGTTTCTCTCGTATTTTTCCCGAAGCTCGGACAGATGTCTTTCGGTATCCGCGTTTATTTGCTCTATCTTCCTGTCCGCTTCTTCTTCCTCGATGTGCTTTATGGTAACGTTCTTTTCCTCTACCTTTTTTTCAATGTCCTCGCGCAGCTTTTGCGATTCGTCCTTTACGCGCTTGTCAAGCTCCTTATCGGCGTTCTTCGCGTCGCGGATAACCTCCTGCGCTCTGTCCTCAATGTCAATTATTTTCATAATTAAGTCTTCCATTATGAAGCATCTCCTTTTTTTGCGGGCGGATAATGTCCGTCCACACAGTTAGTTTTTAAGGCTTTGCAGCGGCGCGGGAATACGTCCGCCCCGCGCGATAAATTCAGCGCTTGAATACGTCTTTACAGGCATTACCGGTCCCGTTCCCAAAAGTCCGCCGAATTCCACAACGTCGCCTTCCTTTTTGCCCGGCGCGGGTATTATTCTCACAGCCGTCGTTTTGGAATTGACCATACCGATAGCCGCCTCGTCCGCGATTATCGCGGATATTGTCGCGGCGGGCGTGTCGCCGGGAATTACTATCATGTCAAGTCCTACCGAGCAAACGCAGGTCATGGCTTCAAGCTTTTCAATCGTGAGCGCGCCTTCCTTTGCCGCGCTTATCATTCCCGCGTCCTCGCTTACGGGTATGAACGCGCCGGAAAGTCCGCCGACGTAGCCGGACGCCATAACGCCGCCTTTCTTAACCGCGTCGTTTAAAAGCGCGAGCGCGGCTGTCGTACCGTGCGCGCCGCATTTTTCAAGTCCCATTTCCTCCAGTATATACGCGACGCTGTCGCCTACCGCCGGAGTCGGCGCGAGCGACAAGTCCACTATGCCGAACGGTACGCCCAAACGTTTTGAGGCTTCCTGCGCAACGAGCTGTCCCATACGCGTAATTTTGAACGCGGTCTTTTTAACCGTCTCGGCTACCACGCCGAAGTCCGCGTCCTTTACAGTTTCAAGCGCGCATTTGACAACTCCCGGTCCCGATACGCCGACGTTTATGACACATTCGCCTTCGCCCTCGCCGTGGAACGCCCCCGCCATGAACGGGTTGTCTTCGACCGCGTTGCAGAATACGACGAGCTTCGCGCAGGCGAAGCCCTGCGTATCGCGCGTAAGCTCCGCCGCTTTTTTCACGACATCGCCCATCTGCTTTACCGCGTCCATATTTATTCCGGCGCGCGTCGAGCCGACGTTGACGCTGGAGCATACGAGGTCGGTCGAAGCAAGCGCTTCGGGAATCGACTCGATAAGTATCCTCTCGCCGTTTGTGTAGTCCTTATGGACAAGCGCGCTGTATCCGCCTATGAAGTTCACTCCGACCGTCTTTGCCGCTCTGTCGAGCGTTTTCGCTATCATGACAGCCTTTTCCGCTGTCGGTTCGTCGAGCGCGTCGACAAGCGCCGCGACGGGAGTTACGGATATGCGTTTGTTTATGATTGGTATGCCAAACTGCGTTTCTATGTCCTCGCCGACCTTTACGAGGTCTTTCGCGAGCGTCGTTATCTTTTTATACACCTTGCCGCACACAACGTCTATGTCGCCGCCCGCGCAGCTTTTCAGGGAAATTCCCATAGTTATTGTTCTGACGTCAAGGTTTTCCTTGTCTATCATGTTGATTGTTTCTATTATTTCAAACGGATTAATCATGCTTACACCCTCCGTTTATATTCTGTGCATGGAGTCAAATATCTCTTCACGTTGTACATGTATCGACAAATCCATATCCTTTTCTATGATATGCAGTTTGTCGGTGAGCTGCTTTACGGCAAGCTCAGAGCTTTCCAGGTCCACGAGCATTATCATTGTGAACATGTCCTGCATGATCGTCTGGGATATGTCGAGTATGTTTATGTCATTCTCGAACAGTACGCCGCTTACGCGCGCGATTATGCCTTTTTTGTCTTTCCCAACTACGGTTACAACTGCTTTCATTGTTTTGGTTCTCCTTTTTATCGGTAAATTATGATTGGGCGGTGAAATGCGGGACGTCGAGGGCGCCGTCCCCTACACCCGTAATTTTGAAATTGTGCGCCGTAGGGGCTGGCGCTTTGTTACGGCATACGAGCAAAGCTCTATGCCTACCACACGCAAACGTGTGGTTCACCTCGACAGCCCGTTAGCCTCCCTTGTCAAAGGGAGGGGGACCGCGTAGCGGTGGAGGGATTCTTTTTTGAAAATTAGCGCATGAATCCCCCAGTCAGCTACGCTGACAGCCCCCTTTGACAAGGGGGCCTTTCATACGGGCGGCCGATGACCGCCCCTACGTCCACACCTTTAATACACCGCTAAATCATAATTTATATTTTCTTTGTCTTAATGCTTCGTACATCAGTATGGCGGCGGCGACGGAGGCGTTGAGTGAGTTTATCTCGCCCGCCATAGGTATGCTCGCGGTAAAATCACACTTCTCTTTGACAAGTCTTGAAATACCGCCGCCCTCGCTGCCAATCACTATTCCCAGAGAGCCGGTGAGGTCGGTTCTGTACATTTCCTCGCCGTCCATGTCGGCGGCGGCAATCCACATACCGTCCTTTTTAAGCTCGTCTATAGTCGTGGCTATGTTGGTTACTTTCGCAACGGGAGTATATTCCACCGCTCCCGCCGACGTTTTCACGACGGTGCTGTTCACCCCGACACTGCCGCGCTTCGGTATTATTACGCCGTGCGCGCCGACGCAGTTGGCTGTGCGCAAAATCGCGCCGAGGTTATGCGGGTCGGTTATCCTGTCGCATATAATCACAAACGGCGGCTCGCCCTTATCGCGGGCTTTTTCCAAAATATCCCGCACGCTTACGTATTCGTGCGCGCTCGCATAGGCGATTATGCCCTGATGATTTTCGCCCTCGGCAACCGCGTCGAGCTTCGCCTTGTCAACCTCCTGTATGACGATACCCGCGTCCTTTGCCTTTTTTATTATCGGTACTATCGAGCCTTCATGTCTGCCCTTTTTAACAAGAATTTTATCTATCGCGCGTCCTGAGCGTATGGCTTCCGTTACGGGATTTCTGCCTAAAATCTTATCCTCCACTCGGTTTTCTCCTGTTCAAATCATATTTACAGTATGAAACCACAAGACCGCGCCCAAAAGCCGAATTTGTTCGGCATAAAACACGTCCTTGTGGTTTATCGCTTTGTTTGGTTTTTTATTTCAGCATAAACTTGTCGTGTATAGCCACAACAGCCGCTTCCGCGTCCTTTCTGTCCACGAGTACGGAAATTTTAATTTCCGAGGTTGCAATCATGTTTATATTTATATGCGCGTCGTAAAGGGCTTCAAACATCGTCGCGGCAACGCCGGAGTTGTTTACCATGCCCGCGCCCACTATAGACACCTTTGAAACGTCCTTTGTCCATTTGATCTCCGTCGCGTTTACAGCCGCCTTATTTTCTTCAAGGAGGTCAAGCACGGGCTGCAAATCAGCCTCGGTCACGGTAAAGCTGATGTCCTTTTTGCCGTTGTTGCCTATAGACTGAATGATAAGATCCACGCTTATTCCGCGCTTAGCCAGCATACGGAATACCGTAAACGCCTTACCCGGAGTGTCTTCCACGCCGCAAAGCGCAATTCTCGCGACATCATTATCTCTTGTTACACCTCTTACGAGCATCTTTTCCACTTCGTCTACCTCCTTAACATAAGTGCCTTCATTATTATTAAGACTCGATCTTACGGACAGTTTAACATTATATTTCTTAGCCATCTCAACGCTTCTGTTATGAAGCACATTAGCGCCCAGCGACGCAAGCTCCAGCATTTCGTCATAGGAAATGTCCTCCAGCTTATATGCCTTGGGACAGATCCTCGGGTCAGCCGTGTACACGCCGTCTACATCGGTGTATATCTCGCACAAATCCGCGTGCAGCGCAGCCGCAAGCGCCACCGCCGAGGTGTCCGAGCCGCCGCGTCCGAGCGTCGTTATGTCGTCATACTTATTTATTCCCTGAAAACCTGCTACGATTACAATTCTCTTACTGTCAAGCTCGTTCTGTATTCTCTCGGTATCAATAGTCTTGATTCTCGCCGAGCCGTACTTGGAATCGGTTTTTACTCCCGCCTGCCAGCCTGTAAACGAGATTACGGGGCAGCCGATTTTCTCTATAGCCATAGCCAAAAGCGATATGGAAATTTGTTCGCCCGTGGCAAGGAGCTGATCCATCTCGCGCTTTGACGCTTCGGGATTGATTTCCTTAGCCTTGGCGATAAGGTCATCCGTAGTGTCTCCCTGGGCGCTGACCGCCACGACCACATTATTCCCCGCCTTATACGTGTCCGTAATACGTTTCGCGACGTTCATTACTCTTTGAGCGTCCTTTACGGATGTGCCGCCGTACTTTTGAACAATAAGTCCCATCTTTCTATTCCTTCCTTTTTGTTTTCATATAACAGATACAGCCGCGCCCGCTTTGCCGGGCGGGCAGTCTTATTTTTTAATTAATCCATTACGCGCAGCTTTGTCACAACGTCGCAAAGCTCAGCCGTTTTTTCCTCCGCTTCGGAGCTTGTGAGCGGCTCTGTCACAAACGCAGACTCGCCGCTTATGAGATTATCCACAAACTCGCATTTGCCGAATATCTTACGGATATTTTCCGCGTTATCGTTCGTTCTTATAAAATACCGGAATTTGCGGGAATCCTTATCGTCCATAATGTTATCCGGCTGCTTTTCCCAAAATATCTTCTTGCTTCTTTCGCTGTGCTTTACGGCGTCCACTATATCCGCCGTTACCGCGCTCGCCGTCGGCAGCTTGCCGGCTCCCTTGCCGTAAAACATTACGTCGCCCACGCAGTCGCCCGTTACCAAAATCGCGTTGAATACTCCGTCAACGCCCGAAAGCGGGCTGTCGCTCCTTATAACCATGGGCGATACTATAGAGTATACCTTGCCGTCTTTGCCAAATTCCGCGTAGCCGATGAGCTTTATTACAGAGTCCATAGCGGCGGCGTACTTAACGTCGTCAAGTGTGACGGCGGTTATGCCCTCCGTATCTATATCGTTGTAATCGACAAACTTGCCCGACGCGAGCGACGCGAGTATCGCTATTTTTCTGCACGCGTCATGTCCCTCGATGTCGGCGGCGGGATTGCGCTCCGCGAATCCCTTGTTCTGAGCGTCCTTTAACGCCGTCTCAAACGTCTTGCCGTTTTTAATCATCTGATTCAGTATATAGTTCGTCGTACCGTTCAGTATGCCGGCGATTTTTAATATGTTATTTGCCGTGAGGCACTGGTGCATAGGTCTTATGATAGGTATTCCGCCGCCCACGCTCGCCTCGAAGAAGTAGTTTACGTTTTTCCCGCGGGCAATCTCCAAAAGCTCCGTGCCGTATGTCGCGACAAGCTCTTTGTTCGACGTTACTACGCTCTTGCCCGCTTCAAGCATGGCTTTTGTAAACTCGTAAGCGGGGTGAAGTCCGCCCATTACCTCCGCGGCAACGCTTACTTCATCGTCGTTTAAAATATCGTTAAAATCCTTTGTGAAAAGGTTCGGCTCGGGGTGGTCCGGAAAGTCGCGTATGTCAAGTATATACTTAAGCTCTATCTTTTCTCCGTCCGTGCTGCGGCTGAGGCGGTCAGCGTTGTTTTTGATTATATCATAAACGCCGCTTCCGACAGTGCCGTAGCCCATTATTGCAACCTTTGCCATTCTCTTTCCTCCATATCTTTTATGAATATATCAACGGTTTTATCTATAATAGAATATACTACCACATCACTTTAATAAAGTCAATACCGTCAAACACCAAAATATACTCCGCTTTATTCTTGTTGTTTTGTGTAAAATAACCTCAAAAAAAGCGTATTTACCCCTCTTTTTTACTCAATACAATCCTCGGGAGGGAGCAAATCGCCCTTATCGCGCATACTGTAGTATTTACCGTCCGCGACGATTATATGGTCAAGAATCTCAACTCCGACGTATCTTAAAGCTATCTGTATACAGTGAGTGGTCGTAACATCAAGTCCCGACGGCTCGGCAATGCCGCTCGGATGGTTATGCGAGATTACCATATACGGCGTATCGTACTGCACGACCGTGCGCACAAGCTTCATCATGTCCACGTCCATCGTCTCAAAGCTGCCTTCAAAAATAAGCTCATGATATACTATGCGCTTGCACGCGTCAAGGCAAATGATGCAAAAATGCTCGCGGCGTTTTCCGTCAAAAAGATTAAGCAGGTAATTTATGCACATTTCGCTGCTCATCTCTCGTCTGTGAGCTTCAAATCTGACACCGTTGTAATATTTCACAAACTCACCGAGCATACGAAGAAACGATACCGTTTTTTCACCCACGCCGTCAACGCTCGTAAGCACCTCCGCGGGCGCTCTAAACACATCGGCAAAGCCGCCGCAGGTGTTTATAAGCTCATGCGCTATACCGTTTGTGTCAACGCGCGGTATGGCGTAATGCAGTATGTATTCAAGCACATTATGCTCGTGCCAGCGCTTAAAGCCCTCGCGCAAAAAGTCCTTGCGCATACGCTCTCTGTGATGCTCATGTACGTTTTCCTTACCCATTTTTTTATTCACCGCCGTTTTTTTCATAATATATATTTCATATTAACACAAATATATACTCTTTGTCCATGTTTTTTGCATAAAAAAAGAATGTCAAAGACATTCTTTTTTTATTATTGCAAGCCGAATTAATCCTCAACCTTTATAACTTCTTTACCGTTATAATATCCGCAGAACTTACAAACCTTATGAGGCATCTTAAACTCACCGCACTGAGGACACTTTACCATGTTTGGCACGGAAAGCTTCCAGTTGGCGCGTCTCTTATTTCTTCTGGCTTTTGAAACTTTACCCTTGGGTACTGCCATAGTTACACCTCCATAATTCTCTCTGACTGTTTCACTTATTATCCTTATTCATAATATCCAAAAGCGCCGACCATCTCGGGTCAACCGAGTTTCTTTCGCAGCCGCACTCTCCCTCGTTTAAATCCTTGCCGCATTCGGGACAAAGCCCTTTGCAGTCTTCTTTGCAAAGATACTTGCCTTCTATGTTCATAAGAAAGCTGTTGGCTGCTATATCATCTATATCAATTTCAGTGCCGCCGAAAACGACAGCGTCGCCGCGCGGCGTTATGCCGTCCGCTTCGCCGCCTTCATCGCGGACAAGGTTCTCGTCTGTTTCAAAGCGCACGGGAACCGTTATTTCTTTCATGCACCGCGCGCAGCGAGTAGTCATACTGCCCTCGCACAGCGCTTTTAGTATAAGCGATTTTCCGTTGCTTGAAATGTGTCCCTTTATCCTGAGCGGTTTGTTGAAATGATACGTCTCCCCAAGAAAATCCGTGTCGGGCAGCATAACGTCTCCGTCAATGTCTATCCGTCCGCCGATTTCCTTGAGTATCGCCGATACATCTATGGTCATACTACACTCCTTGACAGATAAAATCAGAGTAAAATTACTTCAATTCTACCTTAGCGCCGGCTTCTTCGAGCTTAGCCTTCATAGCTTCAGCCTCGTCCTTTGCAGCCGCTTCCTTAACGGTGTTGGGTGCGCCGTC
>CANQQW010000025.1 GCA_947626075.1 uncultured Clostridia bacterium | reverse complement strand
TGCGCGTCGCGGAGGACTGTTTCGGTAATCTCTACCGCTTTATTTCCCTTTGCCATATATTTTCACTCCTTTATCCTGATTTTTAATTAAATATTGCTGAACATTGCAAGGAACACGCCCGCCGCGACCGCCGAGCCGATAACTCCGGCAACATTCGGTCCCATAGCGTGCATGAGCAGGAAGTTGGACGGGTTTTCTTTCTGTCCGACCTGCTGCGATACTCTCGCCGCCATAGGCACGGCGCTTACGCCCGCGCTGCCTATAAGCGGATTGACCTTGCCCTTTGTAAGCCAGCACATAATGTTGCCCAAAAGCAGTCCGCCGGCCGTCGAGAAGCAGAACGCCACAAGACCGAGCACGACAATGCCTATCGTCTGCGGCGACAGGAAGCTCGATGCCGTTGCCGTCGCGCCGACCGTTACGCCGAGGAATATCGTTACGATATTCATAAGCTCGTTCTGAACCGTCTTTGCAAGTCTGTCCGCAACGCCCGATTCTTTTAAGAGGTTTCCGAGCATAAGGCAGCCGACGAGCGATACCGCGTCGGGTATTATTAGCGCCACGACTATTGTTACTATTATCGGGAACAGTATTTTCTCCGTCTTTGAAACGGGACGAAGCTGCTCCATAACTATCATTCTGTCCTTTTTACGCGTCATGAGCTTCATTATAGGCGGCTGAATAACCGGTATAAGAGCCATGTACGAGTATGCTGCGACCGCAATCGCCGGAAGCAGAGCCGGTGCGAGCGTTTTTGTTACGTATATCGCCGTAGGACCGTCCGCGCCGCCGATGATACCGATTGACGCGGCTTCCTTAACGCCGAACATAATCGAAGGCACGAGCGCGCTCAGTACCAGTGCGCCGACAAACGTGAAGAACACGCCGAACTGCGCCGCAGCGCCCAAAAGTATACTCTTGGGGTTCGCGATAAGCGGTCCGAAGTCCGTCATCGCGCCTATGCCGACGAAGATAAGCGGCGGGTAAATTCCGAGCTTAACTCCGAGATACAAAAGGTCTAAAAGTCCGCCCTCGCGCACTATCTTGCCCACGTCTATAAAATGACCGTCTATCATGTACTGCGTGTCCGTAAACCATTCGGTATGCATCATGAGCGCCGGAGAGTCTTTAAGAACAGGCAGGTTAGAGAGAAGCATACCGAACGCTATAGGCATAAGCAACAGCGGTTCAAATTTCTTTACTATCGCGAGATACAAAAGCAGGCACGCGATTATAATCATTACAATAGTCTTTATCGCTTCCGTGCCGCCGTAGGCGAAAAGCGCGGCTGCTCCCGTATTCTGCAAAAAGTTTAAAAAGCTTTCAATCACTCTTTTTCACCACTTTCCGTTAAGTATAGATAATGCGTCAGTTTACCGAAACAATCACGTCGCCGCTGTTTACGCTGTCGCCCGCGGATACGCTTATACCCGCTACCGTGCCGTCAACACCGGCAAAAATCTCGTTTTCCATCTTCATTGCCTCAAGTACCGCAACAAGAGTGTCCGACTTAACTGTATCGCCCACGTTTACCTTTACCGATACGATCGTACCGGGCATCGGTGCTGTAACCTGCTTTGCGCCCTCTACGGGAGCAGCCTTGGGTGCGGGAGCGGGCGCTGCCGCCTTCGGCGCAGCCGCCGGAGCGGGAGCCGGCGCGGAAGCGGGCGCGCTTGTCTGTACGCCGCCTACTTCTTCCACGTCTACCGCGTATGTTTTACCGTTTACGGTTATATTGAACTTTCTCATTTTATTATCCTCCTTAATATCTGTTGTTGATGGTCTCGGTAAGACCTGCTCTGTTCCACGCGTTTTGTCTGCCGTCAACGCGTCTGTAAGACTTTATCCTCAAATTGTACGTAGATGTGTTGAGGCTTGATGCGACCGCAGCCGTAAGCACAGCCACAAGCTCGTCCTCGGGGATTTCGTCCGATTTGTCGCTTTCGACTGCGACGGTCTGTACTATGTCCGCAGTTTCCGTCTTTGCGGTGTCCGCAGATTTTTGCTGCTTTTTCGGGTCTTTGTAGAAAATCACCTTAAAAAGCATAAGCACAATCATCAGTATGACAAGCACGCCGAAAACTATCGAAAGACCTATAACGGTCGTTTCGCCGCCCATTGCAAGCGCTTCGGACAGAGGCAAATCCTTTCCTGTCATTAATGCTTCAGAATACATATTTATCCCCCTTTCGATTATACGGGAATATTGCCGTGCTTCTTAGCCGGACGCGAGTCGCGCTTTGACGCAAGCATTTCGAGCGCCGCGATAATACGCGGACGCGTCGAGTCAGGCTCGATTACGTCGTCAACGTAGCCGCGTCTCGCTGCCTCGTAAGGTGAAGCGAACTTATTTCTGTATTCCTGTATCTTTTCATTGCGCGTTGCAATCGGGTCTGAGCTTTCCTTAATATCATTCTTAAATATGATATTAGCCGCGCCCTCGGGTCCCATAACCGCGATTTCAGCCGTAGGCCATGCCATAACTATGTCCGCGCCCAGATGCTTGGAGTTCATCGCTATGTAAGCGCCTCCGTATGCTTTTCTGAGTATTACGTTAATCTTCGGAACGGTAGCCTCGCTGAACGCGTAAAGGAGCTTCGCGCCGTGTCTTATAATTCCGTTTGTCTCCTGCTCCACGCCCGGGAAGTAACCGGGAACGTCGGTAAGCGTTACGAGAGGAATGTTGAAGCTGTCGCAGAAGCGTACAAATCTCGCCGCCTTATCGGAGGAGTCAACGTCCAAAGAACCTGCCATAACTTTTGGCTGGTTCGCGACTATGCCTACAACCTGTCCGTTCATGCGCGCGTAGCCGACGACTATATTCTGCGCAAACGCTTCCTGTACCTCAAAGAATGTGCCGTTATCGACGATTTCCGCTATAACGTCCTTTACGTCGTAAGCCTTGTTTGCCTCATCAGGCACTATTTCCGTAAGCTTTTCCGAAAGACGGTTAATCTCATCGTTTGTCGTCTCGTAGGGCGGTTCTTCGAGATTGTTTGACGGAAGATACGAGAGAAGCGTCTTAATCTTCTCTATGCAGTCCTCGTCGCTCGAAGCCTTAAAGTGCGCGACGCCCGATTTTGATGCGTGAGTGTCAGCGCCGCCAAGTTCCTCGGCTGTTACCTCCTCGCCCGTAACTGAGCTTATGACCTGCGGACCCGTAATGAACATCCGACTCGTCTTTTCGACCATGAATATAAAGTCGGTTATAGCCGGAGAATACACCGCGCCGCCGGCGCAAGGTCCCATGATTACGGAAATCTGCGGTATCACGCCGCTGCTCAGGGTATTACGGAAAAATATTTCGCCAAATCCCGAAAGAGCGTCGATACCCTCCTGTATTCTCGCGCCGCCCGAATCGTTCATACCGATTATCGGCGCGCCCATTTTTGCAGCCATGTCCATAACCTTGCATATTTTTTTCGCGTGCATCTCGCCCAGAGAGCCGCCGATTACGGTGAAGTCCTGCGCGTAGACATACACAAGTCTGCCGTCCACCGTGCCGTAACCTGTAACAACGCCCTCGCCCGGAGCTTCAACGCAGTCCATGCCGAACTCCGTCGCGCGGTGCGTGACAAAAGCGTCAATCTCAACGAAGCTGCCCTCGTCCAGGAGAAGGTTTATTCTCTCGCGGGCGGTCTTTTTGCCGCTGTCATGCTGCTTTTTGATTTTTGCCTCGCCGCCGCCCGCGTTTATGACGCTTCTGCGGTATTGAAGCTCGGTCAATTTATCAATTGTTCCCATGATTTAACCTCCATTGTTCGTAGATTAAGGATAAATTTTTTATCAAAAAATACCTATTGTATATTATATCTTAAACAGTATTTTTTTTCAATCTTTTTTTGCATATTTTTCATAATTTAGATTTCAAAAATACGTCGTTATTTATGCCGTAAATTTGTATATCATACACAAAAACAGACCCAACATAAAACATCTGTTCTCCGTTGAATCTGTTTTAAATTTATAAATTCATCAGGTAATTTACCTCGTGGCTCGTCAAATGCCGCCAGCGTCCCAAAGGCAGATGACCCAATTCCACCGTACCTATGCTTATTCTTTTTAAATGCGCAACGGACGCGCCCACCGCCTCAAACATCTTTCTCACCTGTCTGTTTTTGCCCTCGTGTATCGTTATTTTTACCGTGGTATAGCCGTCTGCGGCATCAAGTATTTCCGCTTTCGCCGGTGAAGTCTTAAAGCTGTCGTCTATGCGAACACCGCCGCGCAATTTATTCATGCCCTGTATCGTCATGCCTCCCTTTACAGTGGCAATATACGTTTTCTCAACATGAAATTTCGGGTGTGTAACTTTATAGGTAAAGTCGCCGTCGTTCGTCAGCAAAAGCAGCCCCTCGGTGTCGTAGTCGAGACGTCCCACCGGGAATATGCGGACGTCCGCGAGGTCTTTTTTTACGAGGTCGGTTACCGTCGGGCGGTCAAACTGGTCTTTAGCCGTGGACACGTAGCCTACGGGCTTATTGAGCATTATATAATACTTCTTGTTCTTTGCCTTTATAGCTTTTCCGTCAACGGTCACGCTGTCCGCGCCTATCTCAATCTTTACTCCCATTTCGGTAATTTTTTTACCGTTTACCGTTACCCTGCCTTCGGCTATTATTTCCTCCGCGCCCCGTCTTGAGGCTACGCCGCACATGGCGATATACTTTTGTAATCTTACTATCTCTCCCATTTTTGTTGTCCTTTCCGTTTATACCAAAAGTTTTTCCGTTACGCGCCTAAAATGCGCGTAAAAGCTGTTACCTATTTCTATATTGCCGTTTTCCATAATGTCTGATTCCGATACTACATCCACGCTCCCTACTGTCTTGCCATCATAACGTATTTCAAGGTACCCCACCTTTTCTCCCGCGTTTATCGGAGCGGCAAGATCCTGAGATATATGTGAAATCACGTCTATAGTATTGCCGCCGCTCTCCCTTAGTGGAATTACAAAATCCTCCGCGGCGGTCATAGCGTACTTTTCGCCGCCAATCTTAGCCGTTTTTACCGTCATACCTTTCTCCACAATACGTTTGGGATAATATTTTGAGAATGCATAGTCAAGCATTTCGGTATGATCTTTCCAGTCGTTCGGGTCGCAGAGGGTAACGGCGATAAACTCCATACCGTCACGCTTAGCCGATGATACAAGGCAGCGCCCCGCCGCTCGGGTAAATCCCGTCTTTACGCCCGTAGCGCCCTCGTACATTTTCAGCATTTTATTGTGATTTGAAAAATATAGTACTTTGTCCGTATTGTCGGTTTTGGTTTGATACTTTTGTGTACCCACTATTTCCCTTATAGCGGGTATGCTCATGGCGCGGCGCGCGGTGAGCGCCAAGTCGAGCGCGGTGGTGTAATGCTCCTTATCCTCCAAACCGCTGGGATTTTTAAAATGTGTATTGTTAAGACCTATTTCTTCCGTCTTTTTGTTCATAAGCTCCGCAAATTCCTCCACGCTCCCCGATATATGCTCCGCTATCGCGTACGCGGCGTCATTGCCGGAGTTCAGCATAAGTCCGTAAAGTAAATCTTGCATACACACTTCCATACCCGGTTCTATGTACGCCGAGCTGCCCTCCTGAGACGCAGCGGCGGCGCTCACTGTCACTATCTCGTCGGGACTCGAATGGTCAATAGCCGTTATGGCGGTCATAATCTTTGTAGTGCTTGCCATAGGCAGCTTTTCCGTTTCGTTTTTCGCAAAAATCACTTCTCCCGTCGTACCGTTTATAACGCAGGCGCTTTTCGCGCTGTCCGCCATAGCCGCACATACCGTCCGGGGCGCCGCCGTCAAGCATGCCGCGCACAGAAGGGCAACGATTTTCCTCATTCACTCAACACTCCAAAAAAAATTTATTATTTGCATAATTTTTGATTGACAAATCATAATAAGTCTGTTATAATATATATCGTTGTTTGAGATGCGAGGGTGGCGGAATAGGCAGACGCGCACGTTTGAGGGGCGTGTGGTTTACCCGTGCCGGTTCAAGTCCGGTCCCTCGCACCATTTTATTTTACCGCTTCTGTAATATATATTCTAACATATTGCGGAATATTTATCAAGATTTTTCACTTTTTTGAGAAAAAAAGTATTGACAAACTCTTGGTTTGGTGGTATTATAACTCATGTTAATTTGACATATTGCGGAATTGTGTAAGGGTAGCACTAGTGACTCTGACTCACTCTGTTCGGGTTCGAATCCTGATTCCGCAGCCATAAAGATTAACGTATACAAAAACCGCGGTCATTCATCGCGGTTTTTGTGTATTTAAAAACGGCTTTGGCATTGTGCGCAAAGCCGTTTATTTTTTTAGTCTTCAAACAATGCCTTGGCAAAATCGTCGGGATTAAATTCCTGTAGGTCGTCTATGCCCTCGCCCACTCCGATAAATTTAACCGGCAATTTCTGTTCCTTGGCTATTGTGATTACAATACCGCCCTTCGCGGTACCGTCAAGCTTGGTAAGTATTATACCTGTTATATTCGCCGCCTCGCCGAAAAGTTTTGCCTGACTTACCGCGTTCTGTCCGGTTGTGGCATCAAGGACGAGCAGAGTTTCGCGCGCCGCGTCCGGCAGTTCGCGCTCGATTACCCTGTTTATTTTATTAAGTTCCGCCATAAGATTTTTCTTATTGTGCAATCGTCCCGCCGTGTCGCATATAAGCAGGTCAACGTCTCTCGCCTTTGCCGCCGCGCACGCGTCGAACACTACCGAAGCCGGATCGCTGTTTTCCTGATGCTTTATTATATCGCAGCCGCTGCGCTGCGCCCATATGTCGAGCTGGTCAATCGCCGCGGCTCTGAACGTGTCGGCGGCGGCTAAAAGTACTTTCTTCCCCGACTGCCGGTAATTGGCGGCAAGCTTACCTATGCTCGTGGTCTTGCCAACGCCGTTTACTCCTATTATAAGCATTACGGACGGTTTTGTGGAAGTGTCTGTGCTGCAGTCATTCTCGCTTAAAATAGCGCTTATAACGTCCATTAATTCCTGCTTTACAAGATTGGCGTCCGTTATGTGCTTGTGTTTTACTCTTTCACGAAGAGTTTCTATTATATACTCTGTCGTATCAACGCCTATATCAGCCATAATAAGCGCTTCCTCAAGGTTTTCAAACAGTTCCTCGTCCACTCTGACAAACGCGCTGAAAACGCTGTTTACCTGCTGCGATATGGACTCTCTTGTTTTTGTAAGTCCGCTTTTTAATTTATCAAAAAATCCCATTTTTTACTCCTATCCCGCCATATCCTCGGCGATATCGTCAATATGCAGCGATAATAACTTTGAAACGCCCTTTTCCTGCATTGTTACGCCGTACAGTATATTAGCCGCCTCCATAGTGCCGCGTCTGTGTGTTATGATTATAAACTGGCTCTCCTCGGCGTAGTTTTTAAGATAGGTCGCAAACCTCGACACGTTCACGTCGTCGAGCGCCGCGTCAATCTCGTCAAGTATGCAGAAAGGCGCGGGTTTAACGCGAAGTATCGCGAACAGCAGCGCTATAGCGATAAACGACTTTTCGCCGCCCGAATACAGGTTTATATTCTGACGCCCCTTGCCCGGGAGCTGCACCTCAATTTCTATGCCGCTTTCAAGCACGTTATCCGGTTCCGACAGGTACAGCCGAGCGTGTCCGCCGCCAAACAGCTCACGGAACACAACGGAAAAGCTTTCGTTGATTTCGGCAAAGTTTTTTTCAAAATGCTCGCACATAAGTTCTTCCATTGAGGATATAATTTCGTTCAAATCGCTCTTTGATTTTTCAAGGTCGGATTTTTGTTCTGTTAAAAATTTAAATCGTTCCTCAACCGACTTGTATTCTTCAATAGCGTCCATATTTACGCTTCCGAGCGCTTTTATAAGTCCTTTAATTTCCGACAGGCGGGCAAACGCCGCCTTTTCGTCCTCAACCTCCGTCTGTAATTCAAGAGCCGCAGTGTATGTAAGCTCGTAATCGTCCCAAAGGCGCGACAGTATATTGTCGTTATCTCCGTTTAAGCGTTCACGCCTGTTTTCAAGGCGCGTCATCTCCTGTCCGAGCGCGAGCAGCGTATCGGTAAGGTCTTGATTGGATTCGCGTATACCTTGAATTTTTTTCTCTATGAGAGACTTTTCGTCTTTTATCTCGGACAATCTTGCGCTTATACGCTCGCTTTCCGTTTTCGTTTCCTCTATAAGCTTCTTTTTCTCGTTTATACTCGCGTACAGCGCATCGTTACGGCGGTATATTTCTTCTTTCTCATTTTTGCTTTTTTCTATGTCGTCAACCGATGTTTCTATCTCCGAACGTGCCGTTCTTATTCCGTTTTCAAGAGTTTCTATATCTTTTTTTACAGCAGCAAGCTCCATCGTCTTATCCATAACGGCGCGCGTTCTCTCGTCCTTTTCGGTCGTTACGCGTTCCAGTTCCTCGGTAAGCGACATTACGCGTTCCTGCAGCTCGTCGGCTTCCTTTTCGAGCGAGCGTATATTTTGCAGCGCTGACGCTATTTCCTCCGACGAATCATTTAACTGCGCTTCTATCTGTGAAAGTTCATCCCTGCGGTTTATCTGCGTTTCGTCCCCGCCCTCTACCGAGCGGTTAAGATGCTCTACGGTACTTTTGAGGCGAAGTATTTCGTCCTCGCACTCCCTGACAAGCGGCTCATATGATGACAGTTGGTTATTAATCATGGTCATATCGCCGTCAAGCTTACTCTTTTCTTTTTTATTTAAACGTATGTTGTCCGACAGTTCCCGTATTTCCCGCGACAATTTTTTTATTTCCGCCGCGCGCGACAAAAATCCGCTTTGCTTATTCACGCTTCCGCCGGACATTGAGCCGCCCGCGTTCAGTATATCTCCTTCAAGCGTTACAACTTTGAATTTATAGCCGAATTTTCGGCTCATAGCTATAGCGTTGTCCACGCTGTCTACCACAACCGCGCGTCCCAAAAGACTTTTCATAATGCCGTCATAATGTCTGTCGTACTTTACAAGAGAGTTTGCGAGACCGATAAAGCCGTCGCAGTCTTTCAGCGATGCGATATTGTCAAGTTCTTTGCCTTTCACCGACGTCACGGGTAAAAATGTCGCTCTGCCGGAGTTGGTGCGGCGAAGGTAGAGAATGGCTTGTTTGGCGTCTTCCTCGCGCTCCACGATTATGTTTTGCATCGCGCCGCCAAGCGCCGCTTCGATAGCGGTTACGTATTTTTTATCAACGTCTATAAGTCCCGAGACGGTGCCGTAAATAGACAGACGCTTGAGTTCGTCCGATTTTAATACCGTTTTAACGCTTTTAGCGTAGCCCGCATAGTCGTTTTCCATACCCTCAAGTATTCTTTTTTTTGATAATTTGGAATTATAATCCACCTCAAAATCGGCAAGTTTGCGGTTTATTTCGTCGTATTTTGCCCTTATTTCTTCGTAATTTTCGCTGTGACGGCGCGTAATTGACTGCATTTTGTTTAATTTCGCGGTCTTTTCCGCTATTAATTTCTCCGAATTCTCGATGTCCTGCTTGGTGCTTTTTACGCCCTCGTCAAAATTTTTTATTTCGGCGCTTACCACCTCGCGGCGTTCGATAAAGCTCGCGCGAAGCGTCTCCATTCCGCTTATCTGCGCCTTTTTCGCGGATATGAGGTTTAAGGTTTTTACAACGTCCGACTTTAAAGCCTCAAGCTCGGCAGAAAGGACGTCGCGCCGCTTTGAAAGGCTGTCCTGAGCGCTTTTTTCGCTGTCAAATTCCTTTAAAAGAGCGTCCGCGGCAGCCTCTTTCTCCTTAATTTGCGCTTTTAAACGCTCAATTTCGCTTTCCCGCGCCTCATTTTTGTTGTTCACGTCCGTAATCATTTCGTCCAGGCGCTTAATTATTGCGTAATTATTACGTATATTCGTCTCCGCCACGGAAATATCCTTTGACGCGGAAGTGGATCTGCTTTCGCTCTCGCGAAGAGATATATTGGCGCGCTCCGCTTCCTCGTCTTTCAATCTGTTTTCCTCGCTGAGAGCCGAGATCTTATTCTGCGTTTCCGTTTCCGTTTCGCGCTTCTCGTCAAGCTCGCGACGCGCGCTTTCGTAAAGCTCCTGCGTTTTCGCCGCAGCCGCCTTGTTTTTATCTATCGTAATAAGGCTCATGTTTACGTCAAGAGCCTTGTATTCCTCATAATATGTAAGATATTTTCTCGCCTTTTCCGATTGCCTTTTGAGCGGAGCTCTCCGCTCTTCAAGCTCGGAGGTTATATCGCTTATCCTGACAAGGTTTTCCTCGACGCCCGTCAGCTTGCGGCGCGCTTCCTCTTTCCTGTATTTGTATTTTGAGATACCCGCCGCTTCTTCAAAAAGGCTGCGCCTGTCCTCCGCCTTTGTGGAAAGTATCTGCGCCACGTTGCCCTGACCGATAATGGAATATCCGTCGCGTCCCAGTCCCGTGTCCATAAACAGCTCGTGGATGTCCTTTAATCGGCAGTTCGCGCCGTTTATACGGTACACGCTTTCACCGCTTCTGAAAAGCCGCCGCGTGACGACAAGCTCGTCGAAGTCAATATTAAACGTTCCCGCGCTGTTGTCAAGAACAAGGCTGACCTCGGCGAAATTGACCGGCTTGCGCGTTTCCGTGCCGGCAAAAATAACATCCTGCATATTCGCGCCGCGAAGGCTCTTGGCGCTCATCTCGCCTATGACCCAGCGTATGGCGTCGGATATATTGCTTTTGCCGCTGCCGTTAGGTCCTACCACGGCGGTGGAGCCTTCCACGAACTCAAGCACGGTTTTATCGACAAAGGACTTAAAGCCCTGCATTTCAAGTCGTTTTAACAGCAAACGCATCTCACCTCTCTTTTTTTCAGATTTTCATCGGAATGAATTTTTATATCAATATTAAGCGCGTTTTTTATATATATCACGTTCGAGCGTTTTATGCCCACCGCTTTGGATATTTCTTTGGGGCTTACAAAAATATCCGCCCTCGCGCATGACGCGCTTTGAAGTTTTTCATATATAATGTCCCGATAAATCGCGCTTTCCGCCATTTCTCTAAAAGCGCTGTGTACGGGTCCCGCCACAACCGAGCCGTTTTCGCATATTTCCTCGGTTGACTGAAGTCCCGCGCGTATTACCTTTATGCCGTTTGCCTCGAATTTGAGCAACAGCTTCTTTACAAGCTCAACAGCCTCCTCTAAGGTCTGCGGTCTGTATTTCCCCGCCCGGTACAATTTTTCAAGGTATGTGTCCTTAATGGTAAGCGTCGGGTATATGCGTACAAGGCCGGGCTTTAACGCTATGATTTCATCCGCCGTGCGAATTGATTTTTCCTCGGTATCGCCCGGCAAGCCCGTCATCATTTGCAGTCCGAGCGTAAACGGGTACGCCCTTATAAGCTCCGCCGCCCTTACCACGTCGCCGCGCGTATGTCCGCGGTTAGCGGCTTTAAGCACCTCGTCGTCCATGGACTGAACGCCCAGTTCTATAGTGGTGACACCGTATTTTAAAAGATTATCGAGGATCTCACGGTCTATATAATCGGGACGGGTGGAAAGGCGTATGCCGTCTATATCGCCCCTGTCCAAATACTCTTTCGCCGCGCCCAAAAGCTCGCTCTGTTCCTCGATCGGTATACCCGTAAAGCTTCCGCCGAAAAACGCCGCCTCGACGCGCCGATTTTCCTTTGGGAGCGTTTTTAAATGAGCGTCTGTAATATTTCTAACGTCCGCCGCCGTCACGCCGCTATCGGCGCCGGTTATGCGCTTTTGGTTACAGAAAACGCAGTCGAAAGGGCAGCCTCGGTGCGGCACGAATATCGGTATATTGTACGTTTTCATTATTGCAAGCCCATTCCTATAAGCGCCGTATGCGCCGCGTTCTGCTCCGCTTCTTTCTTATTATGACCCGTGCCTCGGTTCCTCGGCACGTTATCCACAAGAACCTCGACTTCAAATTCCTTGTTATGGTCCTGACCGCGCTCCGCTACGGTTCTGTAAGTCACCTTGCCCTTGGCGCCTTTCTGCAAAGCCTCTTGCAGCATCGTCTTATAGTCGTTAAAGCGATGTCCCGCAGCAACGTCGTCTATAGCGCCGCGCATAAGCTCTATTACCCAGCCGCGCGCCGTTTCCATTCCTCCGTCCAAATATATGGCGGCAATCAGCGCTTCAAACGCGTCCGAAATAATCGACGGTCTTTCGCGTCCGCCCGTCATTTCCTCGCCCCTGCCGAGGCGTACAAATTCGCTGAGTGAAATCTGCTTTGAAACATCGTAAAGCGACTGCTCGCAAACAAGCGCGGCGCGGTACTTGGAAAGACGTCCCTCGTCAACGCCCGGCAATAGTCTGAACAGATAGTCGCTTATAGCGATGGAAAGCACGGAGTCGCCCAAAAATTCAAGGCGCTCGTTGCTTTCGCGCTCTTTTTTGCTCTCGTTCGCGTAGGAGCTGTGCGTCAGCGCCTTTAAAAGAAGCGTCTTATCTTTAAACGTATAACCGATTGCTTCCTCAATATTTTTCATTTTTACCGCTCCTTTCGGCATATACGCTGCTCTAAGCGGCGGAGGCTCCGCCGTTTGGAGCAATGTATATAAATATTTTACGTCTTACGGAATAAACATCAGAGAATGTCCCAAAAAGACATTCTCTGATTTCAATTATATTAATCCTCGTATTTCTTCAGCAAAATCGTGGCGTTGTGTCCGCCAAAGCCCAGCGAATTTGAAATTGCCGCCTTGACCTCCGCTGTCCTGCCCACGTTCGGCACGATATCCAAATCGCAGTCGGGGTCGGGGGTCTGGTAGTTTATCGTCGCGGGAATATAATTTTCGCTTATCGCCTTTGCGCAGATTATAGCCTCCACGCCGCCGGCGGCTCCCAAAAGGTGACCTGTCATAGACTTTGTGGAGCTTACCGCGACCGTCTTTGCCGCCTCGCCGAATACTTTCTTTATAGCCTCGGTCTCAAACTTGTCGTTATAAAGCGTCGATGTGCCGTGCGCGTTTATATACGTTATATCCTCGGGCGTAAGCGAAGCGTCCTCAATCGCCAGCTTCATCGCCATTGCGCCGCCTTCGCCGCCCGGCACGGGGCTTGTGATATGGTACGCGTCGTCCGTCGCGCCGTAGCCGGCAAGCTCGCAGTAAATATGCGCGCCGCGCTTCTTTGCGTGTTCAAGCTCCTCCAAAACGACGAAGCCCGCGCCTTCGCTGAGCACAAAGCCGTCACGTTCAGCGTCGAACGGTCTTGACGCTGTTTTCGGGTCGTCGTTACGCTTTGACATAGCCTTCATACTGCAAAAGCCCGAAAACGCGAGCGGGCTTACGGCGGCTTCCGCGCCGCCCGCTATGATAACGTCGTTATGACCGTGCTGAATATGCCTTAACGCGTCGCCTATCGCGTTCGTGCTTGACGCGCAGGCGGTAACGATATTCTCATTCACGCCCTTTGCTCCAAACTTTATCGCTATCTGCGCCGCGCCCATGTTCGCTATCATCATCGGAATAAAAAACGGGCTTACGCGTCCCGCTCCCTTTTCCAAAAGCGTTTTATGCTGTTCCTCAAGAGTGCTTATGCCGCCGATACCGCTTCCCGTAACAACGCCGACTTTCCACGCGTCCTCTTTCTCCATATCAAGTCCGCTGTCCTTTACAGCCTCGCTCGCCGCCGCAAGCGCGAATTGAGCGTATCTGTCCATACGGCGCGCTTCCTTTTTGTCAATGTACTCGGAGGGGTCAAAGTCCTTTACTTCGCCCGCTATCTGCGTCTTCATATCAGAAGCGTCGAAAAGCGTGACCTTATCTATACCGCATTTGCCGGACTTGATTCCTTCCCAGAAAGCATCTACGTTATTTCCGATAGGCGTTATGGCGCCCAAGCCGGTTACAACAACTCTCCTCATATATTTTTGCCTCCCGTATATATTAAAATCTTAACCGAAAATTTTTCTCATAAAAAAGTTTCGCGCCTTGCATCAAACTCGGTTTGGTGCAAGGCTCTAAACTCGTATCTTACGCATGGCTTTTGATATAGTCAACCGCGTCGCCGACTGTGCTGATTTTCTCAGCGTCTTCGTCAGGGATTTCAATATCAAACTCTGTTTCAAGACCCATGATAAGTTCAACAACGTCCAAAGAATCCGCGCCCAAATCGTCTACAAACGAAGCCTCGGGAGTTACCTCCTCCGCATCTACGCTTAACTGGTCAACGATGACACTCTTTACTCTCTCAAATTCTTCCATTATCCTCATGCACCCCCTTTCGGTAATCATGTATATAAGTCATATTGAATTATATAGCCATATTATATTACATTACAAGTCCGCCGTCAACATTTATTACCTGACCTGTCACATATTGTGACATATCCGAAGCGAGGAACGCTACCACGTCGGCTATCTGCTCCGTTTCGCCGAATTTGCCGAGCGGGATAGCGTCGAGGTACTTCTGCTTAACATCGTCCGCTAAAACGTCGGTCATAGCGCTTCTTATAAAGCCGGGCGCAACGGCGTTGCAGCGTATGCCGCGCGAGGAAAGCTCCTTTGCGGTCGTCTTGGTAAGACCGATAAGTCCCGCCTTGGACGCGACGTAATTAGCCTGTCCGGCATTGCCCATAACGCCGACAATAGAGGCTATATTTACGATAACTCCGCTTCTCTGCTTCATCATCGGTCTTGCGACCGCCTTTATGCAATTGAACGCGCCTTTGAGGTTAATGTCCATTACGAGGTCCCAATCCTCCTCGGACATTCGTATCATAAGTCCGTCGCGCGTGATACCGGCGTTGTTTACGAATATGTCTATTTTGCCGAATTTGTCAAGCGTTCCCTTTATGAGCGCGTCAACGTCGTCCTTATTTCTCACGTCGCCCTTTATAACTATGCTGTCCACGCCGAGGGCTTTTATTTCCCCGCACGTTTCGTCAGCGTAATCGGACTGCGGTATGTCGTTTATAACGATGTTCGCGCCGTATGACGCGAGCTTTAACGCTATCGCCTTGCCTATGCCGCGTCCCGAGCCTGTAATGATTGCTGTTTTTCCTTGTAACATGAGTTTAAGCCTCCAATCCTTCCAAAGTTTTTTCGAGTGATTTCATGTCCTCAACGTTAAAAACGTCAGCTTCCTTTGTAATCTTCTTTATAAAACCGCTCAACGCCTTGCCCGGTCCGACCTCGACAAATTTGTCAACGCCGTCCGTGAGCATTCTGCGTATCGAGTCCTCCCACCGTACGGAGTTCGATACCTGCTTAATAAGGAGCGGCTTTATGTCGTCCTTGGAGGGTACGTAGTCGGCTGTGACGTTTGTTATCACGGGTATGTTCATGTCCCGTACCTCCACGTTTTGAAGTTCCTTTGCAAGCTTTTCACCCGCGCCTGTGAGCATCGAGCAGTGGAACGGTGCGGAAACGGGTAGTTTCATCGCGCGCTTCGCGCCTTTCTCCTTAGCCAGCTCGCAGCACTTTTCGACCGCCGCAATTTCGCCCGATACGACTATCTGACCCGGGCAGTTGAAGTTCGCGGGCGAGCATACGCCTATCTTCGACGCTTCCTCGCAGCAGTTTATAACTTCCTGTGTGTCAAGCGCGATTATCGCAGCCATAGCGCCCACGCCTACGGGTACCTCCTCCTGCATATACTTGCCGCGTTTTTTTACAAGTCTTACGGCGTCGGTAAAGTCCATCGAGCGCGCCGCCACGTGCGCCGTGTACTCGCCGAGGCTAAGTCCCGCAGTTACGTCGGGTTTTATTCCCTTTTCCTCGAGTACGGCAAGCGCCGCGACGCTCATCGTAACTATCGCCGGCTGCGTGTTCTCGGTAATCATCAGAGTGTCGCTGTCGCCGTTCCATATCATGTCCTTTATGTCGAAGCCGACGGCTTCACTCGCCTCGTCAAACGTCCGCGCGGCGGCGGGGAAGTTGTCGGCAAGTTCCTTGCCCATTCCGACCGTCTGCGCGCCTTGTCCGGCGAATACAAATGCTAATTTACCCATTGTTTTTCTCCTTGTTTTTATTTGTCTTGTGCGGGCGGCCGATGACCGCCCCTACGATGTTTTCGTTTTTGCGGGCGACCGCAAGGGTCGCCCCTACGGGGGTTGGCTTTTGCGGGCGGCCGATGACCGCCCCTACGATGTTTTCGCTTTTGCGGGCGGCCGATGACCGCCCCTACGGGGATTTATTTAAGCTGATTTTTTATGTTTTCGATTATTTCTTCTGTGCCGTCGAAGTAGCTCCTTATTATGTCGGCGCAAGGCTCGATTTTAGTTACCATTGCCGCCGACTGTCCCGCCATAAGCGAGCCTGTCTGTACGTCGCCTTCCTCAAAGGCGCGGCGGAGTCCGCCTATGCCGAGCTGTTCGATTTCCTCGAATGACGCGCCAGACTTTTCAAGTCTGTCGTACTCGCGCGTGAGTTTGTTTTTGAGCGCTCTTACCGGCGCGCCCGTTGTTCTGCCCGTAACAACCGCGTCACGGTCTTTTGCTTTTATTACGGCTTGCTTGTAGTTGTCGTGCGCGATACATTCCGTCGAGCAGATAAAGCGCGTGCCTACCTGTATGCCGTCCGCGCCGAGCGCGAACGCCGCGACCGCGCCGCGCTTGTCGGCTATACCGCCCGCCGCGACTACCGGCAGCGCCACCGCGTCCGCTACCTGCGGAACGAGTACCATAGTGGTAAGCTCGCCGATATGTCCGCCGGCTTCCGTACCCTCCGCGATAATCACGTCCGCGCCGCTCTTTTCCATTTTGACCGCCATAGCCACGCTCGCGATTACCGGCATTACCTTTATACCCGCTTCTTTGAGCGCGGGTATGTACTTCGCGGGATTGCCCGCGCCCGTAGCTACCGCCGCCGGTTTTTCCTCTATAATCACCTGCATAACCTCGTCCACAAACGGCGACATCATCATTACGTTCACGCCGAAAGGCTTGTCCGTAAGCTCCTTAGCCTTCTTAATCTGCGCCCTTACAACGTCCGCGGGGGCGCTGCCCGCCGCGATAAGTCCTATGCCGCCGCCGTTCGATACGGCAGCCGCAAGCTCCGCCGTGGCGACCCACGCCATTCCGCCCTGGATAATCGGGTATTCGATTCCAAGTGTTTCACATAATCTTGTTTTCATGTTTATTCTCCTTTCGTTACGGTTGTAAGCGGGCGACCGCAAGGGTCGCCCCTACGGGGTTTGGTTTTCGCGGGCGACCGCAAGGGTCGCCCCTACGGGGGTTTCGTTTCGCGGGCGGCCGATGACCGCCCCTACGGGGTTACCATTCCAGAAGTGCGGCGCCCCAGGTGAGACCGCCGCCGAAGCCGACAAGAACAATTTTGTCGCCTTTCTTTATCCTGCCTTTCGCCGCAGCCTCGGAAAGCGCCACGGGTATGCATGACGCGGAGGTGTTGCCGTACTTTTCAAGCGTCAAATACACCTTATCTTCCGTTATACCCATTCTCTTTATCGCGCTGTCCACTATTCTGTAGTTTGCCTGATGCGGTATCACAAGCGAAATATCGTCCCATGTAAGTCCCGCTTCCTCGATAACCTTTATGCTCGCGTCAGCCATAGCCTTTACCGCGAATTTCATAACGGACTGTCCCGCCATCCATATGCTTTCTTTTCTGTGGGCAACTCTTTTTTCGGTTTCTTCCTCGTCGTTGCGGAACGCGAGGCTCGTTATCGCCAGCGCGCCCGTGCCGTCCGCGCCCATGTCGGTGGTCATAATACCCGTTTCCTCGCTTGCCGCTACCACCGCGGCTCCCGCCGCGTCGCCGAACAGCACGCATGTCGCTCTGTCCGTGTAGTCGGTCGCCTTGCTCAGAACGTCCGCGCAGACAACAAGCACGTGCTTGTAAGTACCCGTCTGTATAAACTGCTTCGCTATGATAAGTCCCGTGACGAAGCTCGAACAAGCGGCGTTATAATCGAACGCCGCCGCGTTTACCGCGCCGAGGCTGCGCTGAAGAACGCAGGCGCAGGACGGGGTGAAGTAATCCGGCGTGACGGTCGCGAAAATTATAAGGTCAATGTCAAGCGGGGTGACGCCCGCGTTCTCGATTGCCCGTTTCGCGGCTATTTCAGCCATATCCGTCGTGTACTCGTCATCCGCCGAAATATGTCTTTCCTTTACGCCGGTGCGTCTTACAATCCATTCGTCGCTTGTATCTACAATACTTTCCATATATGCGTTATCGTAAACCTTTTCGGGTACGTATCCGCCCACACCGATTATCTTTGCGTTAGCCATTTATTTCTTCCTCCATGCCGTTAATATTCTTTTCTATATCGTCAATCACGTTCGTTTCCACAAACTTCTTCGCCTGTCTTATCGCGGAAAATACCGCCTTCGCGTCGGACGAGCCGTGACCCTTTATCACCGGTCTTTTCGTACCCAATAGCGGAGCGCCGCCGTATTCGCGGTAATCCATGGTCTGTTTGAAATCTTTAAGCCCTTTCATTACGAAAAGCGCGCCTATCCTTGTAAACAGTCCTTTTGTGAACATGTCTTTCACCTTGCCGCTCACAACGTGTCCCATACCCTCGACGGTTTTTAATACCACGTTGCCTACGAAGCCGTCGCACGTCATAACGTCCGCCGTGCCTTCCATAACGTCGCGTCCCTCAATGTTGCCTATAAAATTCACAGGCGCGTTTTTCAGCTTCGGGTACGCCGATTTTGTAAGCTCGTCGCCCTTGCCCTCTTCCTCGCCGTTCGATATAAGTCCGACGGTCGGATTTTGTATCGCGAGCACGTTCTTCATATAAATACTGCCCATTACCGCGAACTGAACAAGGTTTTCCACCTTGCAGTTTGTGTTCGCGCCCGCGTCTATAAGCATTTTAGGTCCTTTCGCGCTCGGGAGCAGCGTCGCGAGCGCCGGACGAAGCACGCCCTTTATCCTGCCGACTATTAAAAGTCCCGCCGCGAGCAGCGCGCCCGTATTGCCCATAGAAAGCATCGCGTCGCCCCCGCCGTTTTTCAGCATATTAGCCGCCACGACTACCGACGCGTTTTTCTTCGACCTCACCGCCTTAGCCGGTTCCTCGTGATTTGATATAACGTCTTGCGCGTTCACTATGCTTATTCTGTCCTTATTGTAGGAGAAGCGCGAAAGCTCTTTTTCAATCGCGTCCGTCTTTCCGACAAGCACTATATCCACATTAAGCTCCTCAGCCGCCCTTACCGACGCAGCCACCGGCGCTTCGGGAGCGTAATCGCCGCCCATAGCATCAACTATAATCTTCATTTATCCCTCCGGATTTCCTCCGTCCGCCACAAGCAGACTGAATTTCCCGCGAAAAACCTCGTTCATGTTTGCTTTTATGACTACGCGTATCACGAACACGTTTTCCTTGACATTCATAACATCGGATTTGGCGATAAGCCTTTCTCCGGCGTGCGCCTCGTGCATATACTTCACATTCGCCACCTTGACAAGCGCCGCTTTCGCGTCTATGACGCTCAAGGCAAGATTTTCGGCAAAAGCGTAAATATACTGACCCTTGACTATATCGGTACCGTCAAAAACCATTGTTTTGTCCGTTTCGAGAACCGATATTCCGTCACGGAACAAATTCAAATCCAGCACTTCGCCGGTACCCTGCGCCGCGCCGCCAAGTCCCTCGACCGCGGCTGATTTTATTCGCTCGCGGTACTCGGCTATTCCAAGCTCCGCTCTGTCGAAACGAATTGTTGAAACGCTCACGCTGCAACGTTTTGCAAGCTCTTCGTCCTTTAAAAACGGGTTCTGTTTAATCTGTTTAAGCAAGTATTCATGACGCTGCTTCTTTATCGCAGTTCTCGTCATTTTTGAGCGCTCCTTTCCGTAATTATGGCATTTTATCAATTATTATTGGTAGCTGGTACTAAATTATCAGTTTCAGTGATTATATAACATAGATGTTCCTATTGCAACATTTTATTTTAAATTAATGAAAACATTGTTAATTTTGTTAAAATATGTACCCCTTAATATGGTGATTTTTACTTCAATAAATACAAAATATGGTGCTGTGAGCCTGATTTAAGACCTGCTCACAACACCATATTGTATGAAAAAATTTTTATTCCGCGTTTTCCTTTACCGTGCCGCCGCGCTTTTTATAATCCTCGATAGCGGAGCGTATAGCCTCCTCCGCAAGCACGGAGCAGTGTATTTTCTCTGTCGGCAGACCGTCAAGCGCTTCCATAACGGCTTTGTTTGTAAGCGCAAGCGCCTCGTCAACCGACTTGCCTTTTACCATTTCCGTAGCCATCGAGCTTGTCGCTATAGCCGCGCCGCAGCCGAACGTTTTGAACTTTACGTCCTTTATGATATTGTCCTCGATGTCCATGTATATCTTCATTATATCTCCGCACTTCGCGTTTCCTACCTCGCCCACGGCGTTAGCGTCCTCTATCTCACCGACATTTCTCGGATGCGCGAAATGATCCATTACTTTTTCACTGTACATAATTATGTTACTTCCTTTCTATTATTTCTCCACGCCCTCGTAAAGCGGCGACATATCTCTCAGTCTTTGTATTATCGGAGGCAGCGTCTCGATAACGTAATCAACCTCTTCCTCCGTAGTGTCCTCGCTCACGCTCAGCCTTAACGAGCCGTGCGCGATTTCGTGCGGCAGTCCTATAGCTATCAGCACGTGCGACGGATCGAGCGACCCCGACGCGCACGCGCTTCCCGACGACGCGGCGATTCCGTTCATGTCGAGCATCATCAGTATCGACTCGCCCTCGACGTATTGGAACGAGAAGTTTACATTGTTGCACATTCTTCCCTCGTCCTCGGGGCCGTTTAAGCGGCAGTACGGGATATTTTCGCGTATGCCCTTAATCAGTCTGTCGCGCATCTTTTTGCAGTGCTCTGTGTTCTTATCAATATTTTCCACCGCGATTTCAAGCGCTTTCGCCATTCCCGCTATACCCGCAAGATTCTCCGTCGCGGCTCTCTTGCCTCTTTCCTGTCCGCCGCCGTGGATAAGGTTATCTACGCGTATGCCGTTTCTTATATACAGCATACCCACGCCCTTTGGGCCGTGGAACTTATGCGCCGACAGCGAAAGCATATCCACGCCGAGCTCCTTTACGTCTATTTTCATATGACCTATCGCCTGTACCGCGTCGGTATGGAAAATGACCTTGTGTTTTTTCGCGACCTCGGCTATCTCCTTTATCGGCTCTATTGTGCCTATCTCGTTATTGGCGGTCATAATCGTTATAAGGATCGTTGTGTCCTTAATTGCCGCCTCGACCTGCTCCGGCGTGACGAAGCCGTATTCGTCAACATCGAGGTACGTTACCTCAAAGCCGTGCTTTTCAAGGTACTCGCAGGTGTTTAAAATCGCGTGATGCTCTATCTTTGTCGTTATAATGTGGTTCCCCTTTTTTCGGTTCGCCATCGCCGCGCCCTTTACCGCCCAGTTATCAGCCTCGCAGCCCGAGCCGGTAAAATATATCTCATTGACATTCGGCGCGTTTATGCTCTTCGCCACACTCTCGCGCATTTTGTAAAGCGCCTGCTCCGCGTCGCGTCCCACTCGGTAAAACTTCGACGAAGCGTTGCCGTATATATCCGTATAATAAGGCATCATCGCGTCAAGCGCTTCCTTTCTCAGCGCCGTCGTAGCGTTGTTGTCCATATATACATCCATGAAATCATCTCCCGTATTTATCTAAATCTGAACACTTGAATAACTGTTCAGATATATTTTACTTTATATTTCCTACTTTGTCAATATGTTTTACGTTTTTATTCTGCACAAATTTTATATTACTATCCTCTTATATGCTTGAAATGTCGGTATTTTTACTGTATAATGACTGTGAGGTGATTAAATGATTGCCGGAATTATAGCGGAATACAATATATTTCACAACGGTCACTCGTATATGCTTCAAGAGGTAAAGAAACACGCAGATTACGTAGTCGCGGTAATGAGCGGCTCTTTTGTGCAGCGCGGCGACGCGGCGATTGCGGATAAGTGGTCGCGCGCGAGGAAAGCGCTTATAAACGGCGTTGACCTCGTGCTGGAGCTGCCGGTATGCTACGCGCTTAACGCGGCGCAAAGCTTTGCCGAGGGTGGAGTTAATACGCTCAGCGCGCTCGGCGTTACGGATATGCTCGCGTTCGGCTCGGAGTCGGGCGATATTGAGCTTCTTTGGGAAACGGCGCGGGCTATGGAAAAAGAGAGCGGTGACGTAAGCGAAAAGGTGCGCTCATTTTTGTCGGAGGGTATGAGCTATCCGTCCGCGCTCGCGAAGGCGCACGGAAAAGGCAATCTGCTTTCGTCCCCCAACAATATACTTGCAGTTGAGTATATACGCGCGCTTATGAGGAGCGGCAACTCGATGCGTCCGTTCACGGTAAGGCGCGAAGGCGCAAATCATGACGGTACCGGTACACGCGGCGATTACGCGTCCGCGTCACGTATACGCAAAATGCTTCTCGAGGGTGAGGACGCGAGCCGGTTTGTCCCGTACTCGCTGTCAGATATACGCGGCGCGCTCGGGTACGATATTTCGCGTCTCGACAGCGCGGTCATAGCGAAGCTTCGCGCGTCAAGTCCCGAGGAAATTTCGCGCGTAAACGAGATGAGTGAGGGACTTCATAACAGGATCGTACGGGCGGCTATGGAAACGGACAGCTTTGCGGCGCTTTGTGAAAAAAGTAAAAGTAAGCGTTATACCATGAGCCGTATACGACGCGCGGTAATCGCGTCTTTAATCGGATTTACAAAGGATATTTATTCGTCCGCGCCCGAGTATGTACGCGTATTGGGAATGAACTCAAGCGGCGCGAAAATACTTAAAATGGCGAAAAAGCGCTGCTTTGTACCGATAATTACAAAGGCGGCGGACTTTAAGGAGAAAAGCGCGATGTTTGATTTGGACGTGAGGGCGACGGATCTGCACGCGCTGTGCGCGCCGTCCGCGTCCGATCGAATCGGCGGCAAGGATTTTACGACCTCGCCGGTCATAGTAAAATAAAGGGGGATTCGGACGGTACGCGGGCAGAGGTCGAGTACGGGTAGGCGCAAAAAGGCGGTAAAGGGAATAAATTCGGGGTTGTATTTTGAAAGAAATGTGGTATAATAGATAATACACTCGGGGCTGCAACGGTTTCGACGGGGATTAGGAACCTCAGGAAGCGAGTAGCGATGAGTATCGCTTAAAAAGGCTCAAACTTTAAATATAAACGCTAACGATACAGAATTAGCTTACGCTGCCTAAAGCGCGGCGTGTGTTTTACCGGCGTTACCGCGCCGTCGGATAAAGCATCATTTTTAGCGGTGAACGTGAGTTAAGGCGCGTCCCTGTCTTAGCCATGACTTTTGGGACTGCCGCCGTTGTGGCTGTGGTTATGAGGCAGCAGCGGCGGGAGTATTTTTCATAACCTGCACTCGGAGAAACTTGGGCGGATTTGTCTTCGGACAGGAGTTCGATTCTCCTCAGCTCCACCAAACCGTAACCATGCGAACACTTGTCCGCATGGTTCTTTTTATACAAAAAATCACGCCCCGCGAATGTACGCGGAGCGTGAGGTTTTGAAAATGTGAATTACGCTTAGCGGCGAATTAATGA
>CANQQW010000024.1 GCA_947626075.1 uncultured Clostridia bacterium | reverse complement strand
GCTGTCGAAGGCGTGATGTTCTGTACAATGAAAGATATTATGGTAGGACGCGACAGCGGAGCGTTCGATCCGAAAGCAAATATCACCCGCGCCGAGGGCGCAGCCGTGTTTGAACGGTATTTGAATATGACAAGGTGAAAAAATGAAGACCACCCCTTTTAGGGTGGTCTTCACTTTACATATCATTCGCAAAGTTTTTGATAAGCCTTCTTAACAATGCCTGCCATTAGCTTTCTACGCTGTTCAAGGAAATTGGGATAGGACATTTTTTCAAAATCGACAGGCAAAGCATTTTCCGCACATGTCTTTTTATATCCCTCCTCGCCGAGCCTCCGGCGATATCTTTCTACATATTCCTCCGGCGGATCGTCAGAAATATCAATGTTCGTGTTGTAGTCCAAATATGTGAAATTGGCGATCTGGTTCCGATCGCGGTCGCTTGTATAGCCAATTTCGGTCAAGTAACTCTTCGGGAAGATGTGATGCTTGTCGATGGCTTTCTTGTCTCCGCTTGCTCCCGGCAGAAGCTTTGCCGCAAGTGTTGTTGTGCTAAACAGCATAGGAGTCCCTAAAACATTGAGGGCAGCTATATATCCGAACCATGCCGGTGATGTTGCCGCTGCACTCATTAGGTCGGCAGGAAGCGTAAGGTTGAAATAGTCGTCTGAGAATCTGGTGGTAATTACACCGTCCAGATAAGCAACAAACTCATCGGCTGTATGCACATTCCTTAAATCAGCAAACTGCTTCTCGACTTCTGATTCTGTGGAGCCGGTATAGAAGTACGTAATTGTAGACATAAATATCCATTTCTTGATTACTTTCTGTAAAGCAATCGGCTGAACCTTATAATCGTATTTTCCTATCAGATACAGCACATAGCAAAATACAACCGCGTTTGTGGAAGCAACAATGCTGCCATTCACATAACCTGCATCAGCGAACAATCCCATAAACGCATGCCAGTTATTCAGATTAGTAACCTCATTTAATGCATTCTTGAACTTTGTGAGATTTGCGTCCATTTCTTCCTTTGTCACAATACCGGTTTCAAGGTTTTTACCCCGCATGAGCATATATGCATAACGAAGACGCGCCCGCCGGAAACCTACTGCGACTGCCATACGTATAAGATGAGACGGATCGGCTTTCAGGATAAAGTTATAAGAAGTGCCGTCTTTCGGTATGCGTGACTCCGCGCAGAACTTATCTATTTTATTGTGGACGTCGTTATCATACACGGCGAGCAGCGTTTCTATGAAGTTCTTCTCCGTCAGCTTCTGCCCTCCTGAATTTACGCGCACGAAAATCTCTGCTACATCCTCTTCGGTAGCTTTTGCATTGATGCGGAGCGTAGGTAATGTGTAAATGGACAGGTTGAGCAGATCGTTCAGGTTTGTTTCGATTGCTTCCTCTTCTTCATCGGTCAGGAGCTCTTTTCCATTCTTCTGCCGGCCGGCATTACAGTCCTTTATAAACTGTCTGCGGAACCTCGGGACATCATGATTTGAGTCCGCATCAAACACGGCGTTGATTCCGCTAATCCACTCGGGATTTCTTTCATAAGCCTCAGTCCAGACTGCGAATTCACGAGTGAGAGGATTGAAAGCAATGCGGATCTGACGTTCGGAGTAATTTTTGTCCTTTACCTTGATCCCGGATATTGCCGCCAGAAGAGCCGTTAGACGCTGCTGTCCGTCAATCACCAAATAATCCGGGTGCATGTATGTCTTATTATTGGTACCGATATGGTTAATGGTTTCATACCCATATGGAGACTGCCAAAGCATTATGTAACCTATCGGATAGCCTTTCAGCATTGAATCCAATAGATCGCGTGCCTTGCTATCTTTCCAGACAAATGGCCTCTGAAGATCAGGAAGACCAACCTTTCCATTTTTAACATCGCTAAGCAGGTCTCCAACCTTGCTCGGAATGTTATCGAATAATTCTTTTCCCATGTGATTTATTCCTCCTCCTGTGGTGTAAAGTTATAAGTCACTGTGCGTTCCGATATTTCTTATACTGTAATCAGGTCATAGAGCCTGTTTGAGGCTGTCTATTCGGAGAGAATAGTTGTTCTGCAGAGCTTTGAGAACGCATCCTCGGTCATCTGTGCATAGTCTTCTATAAAATGTGATACCTTAATTGTTTAATTATACACAAAATCAAGGTTTATGTCAACAGATAACGGTTATAAACTCATACAAACCGCTCAAAATCCACTTCTCTTGACTAAGAGGGAACGCGCAAATTGTATTATCAATATCGAGAACGACGCATCTAACATGACCGTTACATTTTATTATTGACGAAACATATTGAACTTTTATACAGGTTATGATAAAATAATACACAAGTAAAAGCTGCGCGGGTAACCGAAGCGCGGAACGGAGAAAGGCGAGATGAAGAACGCGAGATTTTTAAAAAAAGGCATTACCACGGGTACCTGCGCGGCGGCTGCGGCAAAAGCGGCGGCAATATTCCTGCTCACGGGCGAACGAGTAAAAACCGTCGCCGTAACTCTGCCTGCGGGCAAAAGCGTGACGGTTGACGTGGCAAAAACGGAAATGACGGACGGCGCGGCGGTCTGCTCCGTGGTTAAATACAGCGGCGACGACCCCGATATTACCGACGGTATAACCGTGCGCGCCGCGGTAACGAAAACAGACGGCGGCATAATGATTGACGGCGGCGAGGGCGTGGGACGCGTCACAAAAAGCGGTCTTGACCGCGAGGTTGGCGAGGCGGCAATAAACAGCGTGCCGCGCGGTATGATACGCGGCAGCGTCACGGAAGCGGCGGCAAATTACGAGGGCGGCTTCAACGTTATAATTTCAGTACCCGGGGGCGAGGAAATCGCTAAAAAAACATTCAATCCGCGTCTTGGCGTCGAGGGCGGCATATCAATTCTCGGCACGAGCGGTATTGTCGAGCCTATGAGCGAAAAAGCGCTCACCGACACTATTTATCTCGAGCTTAAAACGACGCGCGCCGAGGGACACAAAACCGCCGTGCTCGTGCCGGGCAATTACGGCGCGGATTTCGCGCTTAAGGAGTTTGGCATAGAGAAAACCGTGCAGTGCAGCAACTTTGTCGGAGACGCGCTCGACTACGCCTCCGACCTCGGTTTTACCGGCGCCGTCTTAATATCGCATATGGGCAAGCTCGTAAAGCTCGGCAGCGGTATTATGAACACTCATTCCGCATACGCGGACGGACGCATGGAAACGCTTGCGCTGTGCGCCGCCCTGGCGGGAGTAAAGGACTTTGAAAAAATTCTCGCCTGCCCCACGACGGACGTAGCGTATGAAATCATAAGGGACACTAAAACCATATCCGTGCTTATGGAAAGGATAGATATGTATCTTAGCCGCCGCGTAAATATCAAAACCGGGGCTGTGATGTTTTTGAATAAGTACGGAGTGATAGGAAAAACAAAACACGCGGACGCGTTATTAAAGGAGATATAAATGGTACATTTTGTAGGCGCGGGGAGCGGCGCGGCGGATCTTATAACGGTAAGGGGTCAAAAACTTTTAAGCGAGGCGGATATTATTATATACGCCGGCTCGCTCGTAAACCCCGAGCTTCTTGACGCGGCGAAAAAGGACGCTGAAATTTACGACAGCTCAAAAATGCACCTTGGCGAGATAATTGAGATAATGAAACAGGGGGACACTAAAAATATAGTGCGCCTTCATACCGGCGACCCGTCGATCTACGGCGCTTTGCGCGAGCAGTCGGACGCGCTTAAGGAGCTTGGCATAGAGTATGACGTGTGTCCCGGAGTGTCGTCGTTTTGCGGCGCGGCCGCATCGCTTCGGGCGGAGTACACTCTCCCCGGCGTGTCGCAGACGGTTATAATAACCCGCATGGAGGGAAAAACCGCCGTGCCGGAACGTGAAAAAATACGCTTTCTTGCGTCCCACGGCGCGACAATGATAATTTTTCTCTCATCGTCTATGACGGATAAGCTCGCCGAGGAATTGATTGCGGGCGGCTATAGCAGGGACACTAAAGCCGCGATTGTGTACAAGGCGACATGGCGCGGCGAAAAGATTATGCGCTGCACCGTCGGGACACTAAACGAAACGGCTGTGAAGAATAATATCACAAAAACGGCGCTGATTGTCGTGGGTGAGTGTTTAGGCGATGATTATTCGTTATCGAAGCTTTATGACAAGACGTTTACGACAGAGTTCAGGAGGGGCGCGGAATGAAAATTGCGGTAATCGCGTTTACGCGCGCGGGAGCCGCGTTTGCCGGAACGCTTACGGAAAAGCTGGGCGCGGACGGATTCGCGCCGCAAAAATACCGCGCCGGAAATTTTACGGGCTTTAACGCGCTTTGCGACATTGCCGCCGCGCTTTGGGAAAATTACGACGCGCTTGTTTTCGTCGGCGCGTGCGGTATCGCCGTGCGCGCGGTATCGCCGTATATTGAGGATAAATCGCGCGATTGCGCGGTGGTGGTCATGGATGAGCGGGGGAAATTTTGTATCCCCATATTGTCGGGACATATGGGCGGCGCAAACGCTCTGGCGGAAAAAATCGCCGCTTTCACGGGCGCGCAGGCGGTCATAACCACCGCGACCGATGTCAACGGCGCGTTCGCGGTTGATACATTCGCGGCGGCGAACAAGCTGCATATCGAGGACACTAAGCTGATAAAGGAAATATCGTCGCGCGTGCTGGACGGTGAAAAGATAGGTCTTGCGAGCGGCTGTGAGCTTTTGAATGTTCCCGCCTGCTTCACCGAAACGGCAAGAGCGGGCATATATATAGGCGCGGAAAATAAAAAGCCGTTTGAAATCACGTTAAATCTCGTTCCGAGAAATATTGTTGTCGGTATCGGCTGCAGAAGAAACGCGGAAAACGTGACGGAAACGATCGAGGAATTTCTGCGTGAAAACAATGTGAGCGCGGACGCGCTGTGCGCCGCGGCGACCGTCGATATAAAGAAAGACGAGAAAGGTATACTTAATTTTTGCGAAAAGTATTCTCTGCCGCTTCTGACTTTCACGGCGAACGAGCTTAACGAGGCTGACGGTGAATTTACCGCGTCAAGCTTCGTGAAAAAAACAGTCGGCACGGACAACGTATGCGAAAGAGCCGTATGCGCGGCAGGCGCTGAAATAATCGTGAAAAAAACGGCGAGGAACGCTGTGACAATGGCGCTGGGAGAACGCGCTGTAAAAATAGATTTTAACAAATGACGCTAAACGGAGGGACACTAAATATGAAGCTTTACGTTGTCGGGATAGGCGCGGGCGGCGGCGACGGTATGACGCTTGAAGCGAAAAAGACGCTTGAGAGCGTTGACGTAATCGTAGGCTATACCGTCTATGCGGAGCTTGTGAAAAAGATGTTCCCGGACAAGGAGTATGTCACATCGGGTATGAGAGAGGAGGCGCGGCGTGTGCGCGCCGCGGTGGAAATGAGCGCTGCGGGTAAAAAAACGGCGGTCGTTTGCAGCGGAGACGCGGGCGTGTACGGTATGGCGTCGCTCGCGCATGAAATTGCGGCGGAGTATGAAAACGTTGAGATATGTTCGGTCGCGGGCGTGTCCGCAATGCTCAGCGGCGGCGCGCTTGTCGGAGCGCCGCTGGGACATGACTTCGCGGTTATAAGTTTAAGCGACCTTTTAACGCCGTGGGAGGTAATAGAAAAACGAATCTCGCTCGCCGCGCAGGCGGATATGGTAATATGCCTGTATAATCCGTCGAGCCGCGCAAGACGTGATTATCTCCAAAAGGCGTGTGACATAGCCGCGCGTTTCAGAGACGGCAAAACAGTATGCGCGGCGGCGAAAAATATAGGGCGCGGAGGCGAAGAATACAGCGTGATGACGCTTAAAGAGCTTGGGACATACGATGCGGATATGTTTACGACAGTGTTTATAGGCAGCTCGTCGTCAAAGGTTATAAACGGTAAAATGGTCACACCGAGAGGATATAAAAATGTATGATGTTATACTGTTCGGCGGCACGGACGAGGGACACAAAATCGCCGACTTTTTGGTTAGGGAAAATATAAACCACATAGTGTGCGTCGCGACGGACTACGGCGCGCGCTTGCTTAGCGGCGCGAACGTCAGAACGGGACGCATGACGGAGGATGAAATGCGCGCGTTTTTTCGTAAGGAAAACGCGAGGATAGTCGTTGACGCGACTCATCCTTACGCGGATGCTGTCACGGCGAATATAAAGGCGGCATGCGAGTGTAAGTATATACGCGTACTGCGCGGCGATGATACGGACTTGGGCAAGCGCTTTGCGAGCGTTGCGGACGCGGTGAGCTATTTGAAAAACAAATCGGGAAATATTTTCATCACAACGGGCGCGAAAGAGATAGGCTCGTTTTCGCCGCTTCGCGAAAGAAGCCGCGCGCGGGTGCTGCCGTCGGAGGAATCGTTGGCAATGTGCCGTGCGGCAGGCTTTGAAATGTCAAGAGTGATATGTATGCAGGGACCGTTTTCAAAGGAGCTTAACGCGGCGCTTTTGAGGGAATATGACATAAAATTTCTTGTCACAAAGAGCGCGGGCAAAAACGGCGGCTTTAAGGAAAAAGCGGATGCCGCAGCGGAAACGGGCGCGGAGCTTATTGTCATAGACAGACCTCAAAGAGAGGACGGAGTAACGCTCGACGAAGCGGAAAATCTTATTTTGGAGTGGTTGTAATATGAACGTTTTTATCGCGGGCGCGGGCATGGGGGACAGTAAAACCCTTACCGGCGAGGTAATTGAAAAAATTGAAAATGCCGATATTATAATCGGTGCAAAACGTCTTACCGAGACTTACGCGAAAAACGGCAGACGCGTGTTTTTTGAGTACGACGCGGATAAGATCCTGCGTATTTTGCATGACAATCCATGCAATAACGCGTGTGTGCTGTTTTCGGGCGACGCGTCGTTTTTCAGCGGCGCCGCAAAGCTTTTGAAGCTCTGCCCCGACGCGGTTGTATACCCCGGAATAAGCTGTGTCTCATATTTTTGCGCCAAGATAAAAACGAGCTGCGACGATATAAATATCGTAAGCGCGCACGGACGCGATATAAATATCGTAAGCGAGGTAAGGGGACACAAAAAAACGTTTGTACTGACGGGTGAAAACCCGTGCGGCAGGCTGTGTGATTACGGACTTTCGGACGCTATTGTGTACATAGGCGAAAACCTTTCCTACGAAAACGAAAAAATAACGCGCGGCACGGCGGCAAAGCTCAGGGACATAAAAATTGCGCCGCTGAGCGTCGCGGTAATAATAAACGAAAAGTACGACGACCGTGTAAGAATCGGTATAAGCGACGGCGAATTTATTCGTTCCTCCGTACCGATGACAAAGGCTGCGGTTCGTGCAATAAGCGTGTCGAAGCTTGAAATCAGACCCGGCGACATATGCCTTGACATAGGCGCGGGTACAGGCTCGGTGAGCGTTGAAATGGCGCTCTTATGCCCGAAAGGAAAAGTATACGCGGTGGACAAAAGTACCGACGCGTGCATACTTACGGCGAAAAACGCGGTAAAGTTTATGGCGGACAACATAAATGTAATACACGGCGAAGCGCCGTCCGTACTCACCAAGCTTCCGAGGCCGGACAAACTGTTCATCGGCGGCTCATCGGGAAACATCGGCGCGATAATAAAGACGTGCGGCGCGTCGCGCGTCACAGTGAACGCGATAACGCTGGAAACGCTCCGCGCGGCGATCGACGCGTTCAACGACGCGGACTACGCGTACGAAACAGTACAGATAAACGCGTCTTACGCGGAAAATATCGCCGGATACAGCATGATGAAGGCACAAAACCCCGTGTTTGTGATAACGGGCGTAAGGAGGAATACATATTGAAACGAATAATGCTCGCCGGCACGGGCAGCGGCTGCGGTAAAACTACCGTTACCTGCGCCCTTTTACAGGCGCTTACCGACAGAGGCATGAACGTATCCTCCTTTAAGTGCGGACCTGACTACATAGACCCGATGTTCCACAAAACAGTTATCGGCGCGGACGCGCATAACCTCGACAGCTACCTTATGACGGACGACGCAATACGGTATCTTTTACATAAAAACAGCGGTGAAATATCGGTGATAGAGGGAGTAATGGGCTTTTACGACGGCTTTATGTCAAGCGGCAAGGGAAGCTCATGCGAGCTGTCGCAAATTACCGATACGAGCGTGATACTTATAGTAAACTGTGCCGGTATGAGCCGCTCGGCGGCGGCTGTGGTAAAGGGATTTAAGGACTTTGCGCCAAACAATATCGCGGGCGTGATTTTCAATAACATGCCCGAAAAGCTGTACGGCGCTTTAGCGGCGCAGACGCGCGCCATAGGCGTGGAGCCGCTCGGCTTTTTGCCGCGCATAAAGGAAGCGAAAATAGACAGCCGCCATTTGGGACTTATTACCGCGCCGGAAATTACCGACCTTGGTGCGAAGCTTCGCATACTCGCCGATTACGCGCGGCGGTTTATCGATATTGACCGTATCTTAGAGATAGCCGAGCGCGCGGACCTACACGTAAACGCGCCCGTTATAAACAAAACGGCGGACGTGACACTTGCCCTCGCCCGCGACAAGGCGTTCTGCTTCTGCTACGAGGACAACCTCGACTTACTGCGGAGCATGGGCGCGCGGATCGCGGAGTTCAGCCCGCTTGCGAACGAGGAAGTACCCGACTGCGACGGACTTATTCTCTGCGGCGGCTACCCGGAGCTGTACGCGGACAAGCTTGAAAAAAATACCGTTACGCTGCGCGGCGTAAGGGAAAAAATCGCGGACGGCGCGCCGTGTATCGCCGAGTGCGGCGGTTTTATGTACCTGCACGAGACGCTGTGCGCGCTTGACGGTCAAACGCATAAAATGGCGGGAGTGATAAAAGGCGTGTGCCGCGCGGAAAGCTCACTTCAGCATTTCGGCTACATGGAAATGACCGCGCTCCGCGATAATGTCCTGTGCGAAAAGGGACACAAAATCCGCGCCCGTGAATTTCATTACTTTAAAAGCTCGGCGGACGTTTCTCAATTTTCGGCGCAAAAAGGGGACACTAAATGGGACTGCGCATACGCGGACGCTAACCTGTTCGCCTCGTTCGCGCATCTTCACTTTTATTCGGATATAAGCATTGCCGAAAATTTTGTGAAAAGCTGTGAGGAATATAAATGTACAAAATAAAGGAAATTGACGAAGCCGCGCGCCAAGCCGCGGCAGAGAGATGGAACGCCATTGCTAAGCCTTTGGGCGGCATGGGCGTGTTCGAGGATATAATCGCGGACATAGCCGCAATACAGGGGACACAAAACGTAAGCATAGACAAGCGCTGCGTTCTCGTGATGTGCGCCGACAACGGCGTAACGGAGGAAAACGTATCGCAGACCACGAGCGACGTTACGGCGATAGTGACGGAGAACCTTGCGAAAGGCAAAACCTGCGTGTGCGCTATGGCGCGCCATGCAAAAGCGGATGTTATCGCCGTGGACGTGGGCGTTAAAAGAGAGGTTAAAGGCGTCATTAACAGAAAAATATCGCGCGGCACGAATAATATGCTCCGTGAAAGAGCGATGACGCGCCGTGAGGCTCAAAGAGCGGTTGAAATCGGTATCGAGTGCGTAAAGGAGCTTTGCGGCAAGGGATATAAAATCATTGTGACGGGCGAGATGGGCATAGGCAATACCACAACCGCGTCGGCGGTCACAAGCGTGCTTTTAAACAAGGACGCGCGAATGGTTACGGGGCGCGGCGCGGGTCTTTCGTCCGAGGGACTTAAAAGGAAAACAGAGGTCATAAAAAAAGCGATACTGCTCCATAAGCCCGACCGAAGCGACGCTTTGGATGTTTTGTCGGCTGTGGGCGGTTATGACATAGCCGCGCTTGCGGGAGTGTTTATAGGCGGCGGCGTTTACGGAATACCCGTTGTGATTGACGGCTTTATATCGGCTGCGGCGGCGCTTTGCGCGTACACCCTCACCGAAAAGAGCCGCGATTTTATGATTGCGTCGCACATTTCGGGAGAAACAGCGTCGGCGGACATACTTAAAATACTCGGCAAGAAAGCGCCGATTGACGCCGCTATGCGCGTGGGCGAGGGTACGGGAGGAGTAATGCTTCTTCCCATGCTCGATACGGCGCTCGCCGTGTACAGGGACATGGTAACCTTCGGAGATATAAACATAGAAAGGTATAAGGAGCTTAGATAGATGTTTGTGCTTGTAACGGGCGGCAGCGCGAGCGGCAAGAGCGCGTTCGCCGAAAACGCCGCCGTGAGCTTTGGCGGCGAAAGAACATACATAGCGACGATGAAAATAACGGACGGCGAGAGCAAACGGCGCGCGGAGCGCCACAGAGCGATACGCGCGGATAAGGGCTTTACGTCGGTTGAGAGGTACACCGACGTAAAAAATCTCGGCGTAAGAGGCACGGTTATTTTGGAATGTTTGTCCAATCTGCTCGCAAACGAGATGTTTTCATCCGAGGGCGCGTCGGCGCGCGGCGCGGACGCGGCGGACGAGGTGACGGCGGGATTAAAGAGCTTAAAGGAACGATGCGATAACGCGGTTATCGTGACGAATGAGATATTTTCGGACGGAATTGAATATGAAGAGGAAACAAAGCGGTACATGAGGGCGCTCGGGCGCGTGAACGTGCGCGCGGCTGAAATGGCGGATGCCGTTTACGAGGTAGTCTGCGGCGTGCCGCTCAGGATAAAGGAGGTAAATTATGCGTGTATTTAAGTCGTTGGGGCTGGCGTTCGCGATGTACTCCAAAATACCAATGCCGCATATATATTGGAGTAAGGAGAACATGCGGTATACAATGTGCTTTTTCCCGCTCGTCGGAGCGGTGATAGGCGGGATTTTGATGCTGTGGTTCACGGTATGCTTGAGGCTCGGCATAAATAACGCGTGCTTCGCTGCCGTCGCGGCGGCAATACCGGTGCTTGTGACGGGCGGGATACACGCCGACGGATTTATAGATACCTCGGACGCGCTCGCCTCATACGGAAGCAAGCAAAAAAAGCTTGAAATTTTAAGCGACCCGCACGTGGGCGCGTTCGGTATAATAAGCGCGGTCATGTACTACATGATTTACTTCGGATTTTTGAACGAGGTCACAATATACGGCGAAACGGCTATGATAGGGCTTGGCTTTGTGATGTCGCGCGCGCTGTGCGCGATAGAGATAACGCTTATGCGCACGGCGAAAAATACGGGACTTTTATATGAAATGTCATCGGCGATGAACAGACCTGTCACGCTCGCCGCGACCATACTTATGCTTGCCGCGTGCGGCTTTGTCATGATAGTTTTAAGCCCGTTTATCGGCGGCGCGGTACTGTTTTTGCTTATACTCATGCTGCTTTACTATAAATTCTTCGTCGCGAAGAAAATAGGCGGTATAACGGGCGACACCTGCGGCTATTTTATACAGATGTGCGAGCTTATAACCGTTATTGTTATTGTGATAGGGGGACGTTTGGCATGATTTTCGTATTCGGCGGCGCGTATAACGGTAAGGGTGAGTATGTAAAAAGTAAGCTTGGCGTGGAGAAAATCACTCCGTATAACGCGCCGTATGAGGAATTAAAAAAGGCGCGGGCTGTGCGGGATTTTCATCTGTACGCGCGCGATAAGCTGGCAAACGGTCTCGATGTTTTGGAGGAGACGGAAAGGCTTATCGGCGACAATCCCGATGTGATTATAATATCGGACGAAGTAGGCTGCGGCGTCGTGCCTGTCGGCGCGTTCGAGCGCGGGTATAGGGAGGCGGTTGGGCGGGTACATTGCTATCTTGCCGAAAAAGCCGAGAGAGTAATAAGAATTGTATGCGGAATAGAGAATGTGATAAAATGAAAATAATTTTAATTCGCCACGGCGAAACGAGAGGCAACCGTTTAAAACGTTATATAGGCGCGGCGGACGAGGAACTTTTGGATGTCAAGTCTTTAAATTACGCCTATCCCGAATGTGACAGGGTAATTTCAAGCCCGATGAAGCGGTGTATACAGACTGCCGAATTTATATATCCGGGCAGGGAGATAGAAATCTGCCCCAAGCTTCGCGAGTGTGACTTCGGTGATTTTGAAAATAAATCTTACGAGGACTTAAAGGACGACGCGTATTATAACAAATGGCTCAAAAGCGGCGGCGTGCTGCCGTTTCCGAACGGAGAAGCGCCAAAGGATTTTAAACGGCGCAGCGTGAGCGGCTTTTACGAGTTTTTGCGCCCCGGCGCGGGCGACGCCGCGTTCATTGTGCATGGCGGCACGATTATGGCTGTTATGAGCGAGCTTTTCGGCGGCGGATTTTATGATTATATGACGGAGAACGGCGGCGGGTACGTGATTTGGTACGACGGAGCCGAGGAAACGGCGCGAAGCTTCAAGCCGTTAATGAAAGACTGACTATTAAAAGTCAATAGGGAGGAGAAACGATATGATTATAGCTCAGGCGGCAGCGCTCGGCATAGGATTTTTACTTGATATGATATTCGGCGACCCGAACTTTTTTCTGCATCCCGTGCGTCTTATAGGCGGGCTTGTTTCAATTACGGAAAAGGCGCTGAGGCGTATTTTTCCGAAAAATAAGACGGGCGAGACGGTAGGCGGCGCGCTGATGGTTATAATCGTAACAGCCGTGAGCGGAGCCGTGCCGTTCGTAATTTTATTCCTGCTTTACAGGCGCAATATAATTGCGGGCGCGGCGGCGGAAAGCGTAATCTGTTACTTTATGATAGCGGCGCGCGCGCTCGGCAGGGAGGGGAATAAGATATATTATTCGCTTCTGCGCCGTGATATAGATAAAGCGAGAGAGCAGGTATCGATGATTGTCGGACGGGATACCGATAGCCTTGACGACGTGGGAATTACAAAGGCGGCGGTCGAAACAATAGCGGAAAACATATGCGACGGAATAGTTGCGCCGCTTATATATATGGCGCTCGGCGGCGCGGTACTGGGCTGTATGTATAAGGCGGTAAACACTATGGACTCTATGGTAGGCTACAAAAACGAAAGGTATTTGTATTTCGGAAAGGCGGCGGCTAAGCTCGACGATATAGCGAATTATATACCGTCGCGCATAGCGGCGCGAGTTATGATTTTCGCGTCGCGCCTTTTAGGATTCGACGCGGGCAACGCGTCGTATATTCACCGCCGCGACTCGCGCAAGCACGCCAGCCCGAACAGCGCTCAAACGGAATCGGTCATGGCGGGCGCGCTCCGTATCCGCCTCGCGGGCGACGCGTACTATTTCGGCGAGCTTTACAAGAAGCCGTTTATCGGCGACAGCATTAAGGACGTCAAGTACGACAATATAAAGCAGGCTTCGCGTATTATGTACTTAACCTCGGTAATTTGCGCGGCGGTGCTCGTGGCGGCGAAAATAGCCGTGGGGTGTGTCATATGAACAGATTTTCTCACGGCGGCGATACATACGGTAAAAATATAAGGCTCGATTTCTCCGTGAATACCGCCCCTCTCGGAGCGGACGAAAAAATAATAAGCGCGGTAACGGACGCGGCGGACCTTTTCGGAGTTTATCCCGATATTGAGTACCGTGATTTGCGCAAAGAAATAGCAAAGCGCGAGGGCGCGGACGTAAAGAACGTGGTCTGCTCGAACGGCGCTTCGGAGATGATTTTCGCCGTCGCGCGCGCGGTCATGCCGAAAACGGCACTCTTAATATCGCCGTCGTTTTCGGAGTATGAAAGAGCGCTTTTAAGCGTCGGAGCGAAAATACGTTATTATGATTTATACGAGGAGGACAGCTTCTCTCTGCGCGATGATTTTTTTGACGCGCTTCGCGGAGCGGACATGGCGTTTGTGTGCAGCCCCAACAACCCGACGGGGAATATATTCGATAAGGATATACTCGAAAAGGCGGCAAAGCAGTGCGGGGAAAGCGGCGCGCTGCTCGCTGTGGACGAGTGCTTTGCCGACCTTGCCGGCGCGTACTCCATGAAAGGGAAAACGCCGGTCATAAAGGCTTTTACGAAAACTTACGCGCTGGCGGGTCTGCGTCTGGGGTATTTAATTGCGGACGAGGAATTTGCCGAGAGGGTAAAAAAACAACTTCCGGCGTGGAACGTTTCCGCCGCCGCCGAGCGGGCGGGTATAGCCGCGGCGAAAAATACGCAATATTTACGGGATAACTTTTCTTTATTACGGGCGGAACGTGCATTTTTGAGTGAAAAATTGAACGAAATAGGGGTCAAAGTGTTTAAATCTGAGGCTAATTTTATGCTGATAAAGGGTGCGGCGGGCATAGATAAAGCGTTGTTAAAGCGAGGTATACTCATACGTTCCTGCGCAAATTTCCGCGGTTTGAACGAATGTTTTTACCGAATTGCAATCAAAACCCGCCCCGAAAACGCTGTATTGATAAAGGAATTGGGTGATATTTGTGGCTAAACCGATTATGATACAAGGCACGATGTCGAACGCCGGTAAAAGCTTAATTACCGCGGCGCTGTGCCGTATTTTCAGGCAGGACGGACTGAAAACCGCCCCGTTTAAGTCGCAGAATATGGCGCTTAATTCGCATATAACGGGGGACGGACTTGAAATGGGTACGGCGCAGGCTATGCAGGCCGCCGCCGCGTGTACGGAGCCTTCGGTGTTTATGAATCCGATACTTTTAAAGCCCACCGATAACAAAGGCTCGCAGTTAATTGTAAACGGTGAGGTGCGCGGATATATGCGCGCGGCGGAATATTTTAAATACAAAAAACAACTCATTCCCGATATTATGAACGCATATAAAAAACTTGACGCGGAGTATGACGTGATTGTTATAGAGGGCGCGGGCTCGCCCGCCGAGATAAACCTGAAAAAAGACGATATAGTTAATATGGGTATGGCTGAAATGGTCGACGCGCCCGTGCTGCTCGTAGGCGACATTGACCGCGGCGGCGTATTCGCGCAGCTTTACGGAACCGTAATGCTGCTTGACGAAAAGGAAAGACAAAGAATCAAGGCGACGGTTATAAACAAGTTCCGAGGCGACGTGGATATACTGCGTCCGGGGCTTAGAATGATAGAGGAGCTTACCGGCGTTAAGGTCGCGGGCGTCGTGCCGTATGAGCGGTTTAATATCGAGGACGAGGACTCTCTCTCGGAGCGCCTTGAAAACAAGAAAGCCGGTATTATAGACATCGCGGTGATACGCTTTCCGCGCATTTCCAACTTCACCGATTTTGACGCGTTCGACTGTATAGACGGCGTAAGCGTGCGGTATGTGGAGCGCGTAAGCGAGCTGTTAAATCCCGATATGATAATTCTGCCCGGCAGCAAAAGTACCGTTTCCGACCTTATGTGGATGCGTGAAAACGGTTTGGAAGAGGCAATCAAAAAAAGCGGACGTCCTATTTTCGGTATATGCGGCGGCTATCAAATGCTCGGCGAACAAATTATCGACGAGTACGGCGCGGAGAGAAAGGGCGAGTACCGCGGTATGGAGCTTTTACCGATTGTTACGCGTTTCAACAGCGAAAAAACGCGCTCGCTTGTAAGCGGGAAGTTTCGAGATATAGAGGGGACTTTCAAAGGACTTAGCGGCGCGGAGTTTGAGGGATATGAAATCCATACGGGCGAGAGTATTTTTACTCACTCTGACAAATTCACTCTCCCAAAGCTGACGGAGCTTACGGACGGCACACTCGGCGGCTGCCGGCGCGGAGACGTTTACGGCAGTTATATACACGGTATATTCGACAAGTGCGCCGCGAAAACAGTTGAGTGTCTTTGCGAAAAAAAGGGAATAACGCTTGACGGTATTAAAAATATCGATATGAACGCGGTGCGCGAAAGGGAGTATGACCGTCTCGCGCATATTGTAAGAGAAAGCCTTGATATGGAGCTTATATATAAAATTCTTAACGGGGAGGTATAGATGTGATACATATTTACTGCGGCGGCGGTAAGGGTAAGACGACCGCGGCGATAGGTCTGACGGTAAGAATGGCGGGACACGGAAAACGGATTATGTTTGTACAGTTTATGAAAGGCTCGTATACGGGCGAGCTTGAAATGCTTATGGAAGCGAAAAATATAAAGGTAATGCGCTGCGACAGACAGTACGGATTTTTTCGCTCGATGACGGACGATGACAAGGACAATATTATACATTGCCATAACGCGAATTTAAAGTATATCCAGTGGAATATGGAGAACTTTGACATGATTGTGCTGGACGAGGTGTTTTCAGCGTACAACCACGACCTGCTTGACAGGGAGCTTTTGCGCGACATAGTAGATAATTACAAGGGCGAGCTTATCCTTACGGGCAGGGATCCTGAGGAATGGTTTACGAGCCGCGCCGATTATATTTCCGAGATAAAGAAAATTAAACACCCGTACGATAACGGAGTAAAGGCGAGAGAGGGTATTGAATTTTGATTAAGTTTGAGAGTGTGCTGCCCGCCGATATTGAGCGCAGGAGCTTCGAGATAATAGAGAGTGAGCTGCCGCACGAGATAGACGAGAAAATTAAACCTATAGTAAAGCGCGTCATACATACCACTGCGGATTTTGATTACGCGGACAGTATGTGTTTTTCCGAGAATGTTGTTGATATAATCAAAAACGCGGTAAGAAACGGCGCGGATATTGTGACAGATACTCAAATGGCGCGCAGCGGTATAAATAAAAAGCGTCTCGGTGAGTACGGAGGGACGGTATATTGCTTCATGTCAGATGAGGACGTGGCGGAGACCGCCAAAAGAAACGGCACCACACGGGCGGCGGCAAGTATGGAAAAGGCGGCGCGGCTCGCCAAAGACGTAATTTTTGCCGTGGGTAACGCGCCTACCGCGCTTATAAAGCTGCACGAATTGATTACAAATAAGCTGATAAGTCCCATAGCGGTTATAGGCGTGCCGGTAGGCTTTGTGAACGTTGTACAAGCGAAGGAGCTTATTATGACGGCGGGCGTGCCGTATATCATAGCGCGGGGCAGAAAGGGCGGCTCGAATGTCGCCGCCGCCATATGCAACGCGGTGCTATATAATATGTAAGCGTATACGCGTATAAACCAAAAATTTATGTTGAATTTTTGCGTTATATATTATATAATAAAAAGATAAGAAACGATAAGGAGTGTTTATTATGAACCTGAAGAGAATAATATCCGCTATGCTCAGCGCGTCGATGTTTTTTGCAGCGGCGGCGGGAGCGGCGTTTGCCGATGACGGTCTGTTTTACGAAAAGTACGACATGACCAAGGTAAAGCCCGACAAGACTGACGGTGTGGTAAAGGAGGTCGAAGTACCCGACGGCGACTATACCGTTACCGTAACTACGGGCGGCAAGACGGAAACGAGCGCGAATATTTACATAAACGGCGGCGAGCGCGTGAGAGCTTACACGCTTGAAGCGGGCAAGACGCAGGAAAACGAACAGCCCGTTGTACCGAAAGACGGTAAAATTACCGTGCAGGTTATAGGTGAGAACCCGAATGTGACGGAAATTGAGATAGAGCAGCTTCCCGCAAGAGAGGAAAAGGGCGAAAAGCCTACAATATATATTGCGGGTGACTCGACGGCGCAGACGTACGTTTACGAAAACGTGTATCCGCAGACGGGCTGGGGACAGGTGTTCGCCGATTATTTCACCGATGACGTTATAATAGAAAACCGCTCTATGGGCGGCAGAAGCGCGAAGAGCTACAATAATGACGGACGTCTCGACAGAATACTTACCGAAATGCACCCCGGCGATTACGTGTTCATTCAGTTCGGTATTAACGACGGCGACGTGAATAAGCCCGAGCGTTATATAAGCGTCGAGGATTACAAGAAGCTCATAACCGACAAGTATATAGGCGAGGTTGAAAAACGCGGCGGTATACCCGTGCTTATGACAGCCTCCGCTGCCGGCTGGTGGGATGACGAAAAGGGTAATTTCATGGAGTCCCGTCAGGACTACGCCGATCCGACAAGAGATTTGGCGAAAGAAACGGGCTGCGCGTTTGTGGACGCGAACAGGTTCGTAACGGACACATGGAACAGTATGGAAAAGGACGACGTGCTTTCAGGTTACTTCATCTGTGAGCCGCTTGAAAGTAAGGCGTATCCGACAGGTACGAACGACACTACTCACTTAAAGGAAAAAGGCGCGAGAAGAATGGCGAAGCTTATCGCGGACGATTTGAAAAAGGACGTGCCGGAGCTTTATAAGTATGTAAAGAAAGATATTGCGTTTACCGATATGGACGGTCACTGGTCCGAAGAAGTCGTAACGAGGCTTGCCAATGATTTTGTCGTACAGGGCGACGGTAACGGTAAATTCAGCCCAGACAGAAGCGTAACGCGCGCGGAGTTTTTAAAGATGGTTATGGACGCGGCGGGTATAGTCGGTCACGCGTACCGCGAGGGTGAATGTCTTGACGCGAAGCAGGAGGATTGGTTCTGCTATTACGTTCAGGGCGCGGCTGACAAGGGAATAATACCCGTGGAAATGACAGGAATAGAGGACAACTATTTTACTACACAGGCGTTTGCGGGTCTCGAAACCGTTACAAAGACGCTTGCCGAGGCGACGGAGGACAAGGAGGCAGTAACGGCTGACGTATATTCATACGAGGGTGGTAAGTTTAACGGCAACGAGCCGATAACGCGCGAGGAAATGGCGGCGCTTGTTATGAACTGCATGAGCTATAAGATGAAAAATGCAAGCGATTGGGATATGTCAAGCTACTCCGCGTCAAAGGACACATTTAAGGATATTGCCGAGGTTTCGCCCTCTTACGCGAACGCGGTTGAGGCGGCGTATATGCACGGCTTTATAAACGGCATGGGCGACGGCACGTTCGCGCCGAAGAAAGGTCTTACGCGCGCCGAGGCGGCGGTAGTTGTTGACAGACTGATGAACGATTAAAGCATGATAATCCGAAAGGAGCATATACATAATGAAATTAAGAATAACCCTGACCGCGCTGGCGCTCGCTGCCGTAATCGTGCCGACGGCGGCGCAGGCGGCTTACTTTGCCGATATACGCGGTCATTGGGCGGAGGGTATAATAAATAATCTGGCGAACGCCGGAGTTGTAAGCGGCGTGTCGGACACGGAATTTAATCCCGACGCTTCCGTTACGCGCGCGGAGTTTTTGAGAATGGCAATGGAAGCGGGCGGAATAGAGACCGCGCCATGCCGCGCGGGTGAATGTCTTGACGTATCGGGAAACGAATGGTACGCGCCTTATGTGCAGGGCGCGTTGGACAAGGGACTTATTCCCGAAGGAATGATAGACGGCTATTCGGTTGACGTAGGAGAGGATAAGGTTACTGTAAGCGGCGCGTTTAACTGTGCAACTCCGATAAAGCGCGAGGAAATGGCGTACCTTACGCAGGCGGTATATCAGTACGGTCTGGGCGAGGTAGACATAGATAAGCTTGAAGCTCCTATGGATTTGTTGTTTGATGATGTGAGAGCTATATCCGTTTGGGCGCTTGACGGCGTTAAGTACGCATACATGAACGAGCTGATTTTCGGTATGGGCGACGGTAATTTCGCGCCGCAGAGCACAGCGACAAGAGCCCAGGCGGCGTCTATTATAAATAATCTGCTGACAAAACGGGGAGTGTAATTAATGAGTAAGAGAACAGTGAGAATTATATGTCTTGTAACCGCAATCGCAATGATTGTACCGATTTGTATCGGTATAGTCTCAATGTTTGTGGCGCATTGACGGGAAAAACATATTATGAATAAGGTGAAAAATATTGTATACCGCGTGGTATTCGTCATGTTTGCGGTATGCTTCACGTTTGTTGTTTTTAATGCGCTTTTCCGCAATACCGCGCATGCCGCGCCGCGTCTTGTAATCACGATGCTTGCGTGCCTGACTGTGCTTTGCGCGGTATATTTTGTTTTGAATAAATATCGAACGGCGGTGTGTAAAAATTATAAGATAATTCTTATCGTATTCGCTGTGATAATGTTTACAGCGCAGATAATTTTGGGTAATGCGCTTGAATGTAAAGAGCTTATGTTTGACGTCGGAGCGGTAAATAACGGCGCGGCTGAATGGGTAGAAACAGGTACATTTGAAAGTCTGTATGATTATTATTACTCTTTCCCAAACAACCTCGGCGCGATGACGTTTTTGTATGTATTTTTTAAAGCGGCGTCACTGCTTGGAATAACACATTATTTTTCTGTAGCCGTGTTTGTGACAAGTCTGATGCTCACGGCGGCAATGGTTATTGTGTCGCTTATATGCAAAAAGCTGTTAAGCTCGGTTGATGCCGTGTTCGCGTTGGCGCTGTTCGCGATAAGCCCGCAATATTACGTTATGGGCGCTTCGGTGTATACCGATACCTTGTCGATGCTGTTTCCCGTACTGATTTTCTACTTATATTTGTTATCAAAAGAAAAGACGGGCAGGAAAAAGATAATAATATATCTTCTTATGGGACTTACGGCGGCCGTCGGAGGACTTAATAAGCTTACGGTGCTTATTATGGCTGTCGCTGTAACGGTCGATATGTGTCTTAGCGAGAGTAAAAGAGATACAATCAAGGCAGTCGTATGCGTCGCGGCGGTTATTACGGCTGTGACGGCGTTGTTTAATCTGTATATATACTCCGTTCATCTCGATCGAGAAACAGCGAAAGAACAGAATACTCCGTTGCTACACTGGGTAATGATGGGACTTAAGGATAAGGGCTATTACAATCCGGGCGACTATGAGCTTACACGCAGCCTTAACAGCGAAGAACGCAACAGAGTTATTTTGAATGAAATAGGAAAACGTATTGCCGATAAAGGCTTCGGGGGAATGTATAAGCTTATATGCGATAAATCAACCATTGACTTCGGAGACGGCACATACGCAATTTCTGATATGACGCATTTTACGCCTATAAAAGAAACCGCTTTGCGCGAATGGGTGGTAGACGACGGTGAAAATTACGATAAGTACAGTCTGTTTGCAACCGCAGTACATTTATCCGTTATGTTTTTAATGCTTTTCGCGGCGTACTGCTTCGCATTTAATAAGTATAAAGAAAAACGCGCCGTGCTGTTTGCTCCGTATTTAGCGCTTTTGGGCGAGTGGATATTTTTGATGCTTTGGGAAACAAACAGCAGGTATTTTTCAAATTTCGCACCGATAATATTCGTCTGTGCTGTTCCCATATACACACTGTAACAAGAAAGCCGATTTTGCATGAAAACGCTTATAGGAGGTTAATTATGGCAGTGTTCAGAACAGTGAAAAACGGGAATTTTACGGTAATGTCCAATTATCACTTGCGGGACAAGAATTTGTCACTCAAATCGAAAGGGCTGCTGTCCTTCATGCTTAGCTTGCCGGAGGATTGGAAGTACAGTATTAAAGGTTTAGCCAATGTTTCAAAGGACGGTATCTATGTTATAAGGAATTGCGTAAAGGAATTAGAGAAATATGGGTATGTTCAGAGGCGTAAGGCGCGGAACGACAAGGGGCAAATGGTTGATGTGGAATATATCATTTATGAACAGCCTATAAACTCAAAAAAACAGCCGTGTTTGGAAAAACCAATATTGGGAAACCCAACATTGGAAAGCCCTACGTTGGAAAACCCAATATTGGAAAACTGCACGCAAATAAATAAAGAATAAAATAATTACTAAATAACTAAATAAAGATTTAATTAAATATCTATCTATCAATCAAAGAGCGTGTGAAAATGAGCTTATTCCCAAAATGGGACTGAGTTTTTTGATGATAGATTGATTGGTAAAATAACAGGCTCTAATCGAAAGAATAGTTAGATAAAACAGGGATGGATATTTTAGCCACACCTTGACGCAAAGGAGAAAATGATTATTCGAGAACAACGAATACATCTTAGAGTTTCACAGGACGAATACGAACTTATCCAACAAAAGATGGCACAGAGCGGCTGCGTCAATATGAGCGCATATCTGCGTAAAATGGCAATCGACGGCTTAATCGTAAAGCTTGATATGCCGGAGATGAAGGAAATATTGCGCTTGCTTCAGTATAATGGCAACAACATAAATCAAATTGCGAAGCGGCTGAACGAGGGTAAGAGCATTTATGCCTCGGATATATCAGACATCAAGGACAAGCAGGCGGAAATCTTGAAGCTAATCAGAGAGATTTATTTGAAGCTGTTAAAGCTGTGAAAGAATTCCCCAAATCGGGGCAGACGCCTTTGAAACGATGAACACCGCACAATAACGGCAAGGATTGTCAATATGCGTACCGAAACGGTATGCTGTCAACCCGGTGTACCGTTTTAGTGGACATAGTTTGATATGAGGTGGCAAAACGCAACCCCATAATGAAAGGCGCTTCTAAAACGGCAACGCCTTGTGGCAACAGCGAACTCAATAAATGGATAATAAAAACGACAGCGAACAGAACTCGCAGAAAGGACGGGAAATTATGAAAGAACTTACTTATACAAAATACGGGGACTACTATATCCCAAACCTAAGTTATCCCGCGATGAAACCGACATATGGCAAGTACGGAATGATGAGGGAGGATTATCTGAAACAGCACAATCCGGGGCTTTGGAACAGGCTGATACTCCACGGGGGACTTGACAGCGCATCTGAACGAGATCGACAAGACGGCGCGGGAGCGGATAGAACTGATGATGCCGGAACTGATGAAATCGGCAGGAGCGACGGAGGAACTGAAAGCGACAGACCAACTCAAATGGGTGGGCTTGCTCAATACTTGCAAATCGCAGGCGGAGGAGATTGTATTCGCGGAATTAGTATACTGTTGAACCTTAATCTAAATTAACGTCTGCATTCTGACTGATAATAACCGTATAAAAGGCGCTATCCTCATAAAAGAGATAGCGCCTTTGCAGATTTTTTACCTTGTCGTATTCAAATACCGTTCAAATACGGCTGCGCCCTCGGCGCGGGTAATATTCGCTTTCGGATCGAACTCTCCGCTGACGCGTCCCACCATAATATCCTTCATTGTGCAGAACATAACGCTTTCAGCCGCCCAATCGGAAATTTCGGAAAGGTCAGGATAGTCGAGCCGTATCGCCCACGCTCCCGTCGGAGCTTCGCCTTTGTACGTTGCGTATCTGAACATTATCGCCGCGGCTTGCTCGCGCGTTATGACGTCATCGGGCGCATACTCGGTATCGGAATAGCCTTTAACAATTCCGTTCGCGCTCGCCCACGCCACAGCGTCGGCATAGTAAGCATCGCTCGGCACATCTGTAAACGTGTATCCGCCGTCCGCTTCCGGCTCATTTTCCATACGATACAACACGGTTATAAACATTCCCCGCGTAATATCCGTAAGGGGTTCAAATGTTGTGTCGGTCACACCCTCCATAATACCGTCCCTATACGCTTGCAGCACAGGCTCATAAAACCAGTAATAGCTTGTAACGTCCGTGAAAGGATTATATAGCTCGTCGTCTGATCTGTCAGGTTCGGAGGTCGGCTCACTTGTCGGCACTGGCGACGCGCTTGCTTCCGGTGTAGGCGTTGGCGTAGGCTTCGGCGACGCCGTGGGTGTCGATGTGGTTCTTCCGCGTCCGCTGCCGCTTCCGCGCGACGAAGAGGGTGAGGAGCTTTCGTCGTAGCCTATGGCATAAGTTGAAAACTTACTTGTGTAAATTGTTATATACCCGTTTCCGACAGTAAAGTAGTCGCCCCGGTCGGTTGTGTTTACAAGAGCCGCAGCCGCGCCGTCATGGTAGCGATAGACGGTTATGTTGTTTTTATTATTTGTGTCGAACGGAATTACGATTGTAAGCCGGTTCCTCGTTTCCCTAATATTCTCCGACGCGCCGTTATCTATTTGCTTGACAAGCGCAATATCTATGAAGCTGATAGCCGCATTACCGCAAATCTCGTCAATTTCCCGCTGCTCGGCGTTCTCGCTGTCCGCGGGCTGATTTTCCACAGTCATGGTAACGGTGACGTGGCTCGTATCGGGAATATCCGACGCCTCATCCGACGCCACACTGTCAAGACCGCCGACAACAAC
>CANQQW010000023.1 GCA_947626075.1 uncultured Clostridia bacterium | reverse complement strand
CAGTATGTTGCTTGAATTGTAATATTTTACCATAGACGCTCTTTTTTGTACTGTCTGTATATTCTGGGGCAGTTCAGTCCGCGTCCCTTTTTTAATGCTGTTTTTAATTAAAAATCAACTTCCGTGCCGTAATACGTGCATACGAACAGCTTTTCCATCTGCTCGGGCGTAATCGCGCGCGGATTTGAGCCTGTGCATGCGTCGCCTACCGCAAGCTCCGCGATTTTCTTTACTTTTTCCTTGAACTCGTCCTCGTTTACGCCGAATTCCTTGAGCGTCTTGGGAATGTTCATAGCTCTGTTAAACTCTTCTATCTTCTCGATAAGCGCGTTTACCTGAGCCTTTTCCGACGTACCGCCGAGTCCCACGCGTCTCGCAATATCCGCGTATCTTCTCATAGCCTCAGGCTCGTGAGCGTTATACTTGATAACGTAGGGCAGATAAATCGCGTTCGCGCAGCCGTGCGGAATGTGACCCGTTGAGAACGCCGCGCCCGTCTTGTGCGCCATTGAGTGAACTATACCCAAAAGCGCGTTCGAGAACGCCTGTCCCGCGAGACACTGCGCATAGTGCATCTGCTCCCTTGCGTCCATATCGCAAAGATACGACTGCGGCAGATAATCGAATACCATCTCGATTGCCTTGATTGCAAGCGGGTCGGTAAACGGTGAGTTAAGCGTCGAAACATACGCCTCAATAGCGTGCGTCAAAGCGTCCATACCCGTATAAGCGACCTGCTTGACCGGCAATGTAGCCGCAAGGTCGGGGTCTACTATAGCCACATCGGGAGTGATTTCGAAGTCAGCCAGCGGATACTTAACGCCCTTTGAATAATCCGTGATAACAGAGAACGCCGTCACCTCCGTAGCCGTACCCGATGTTGACGGAATCGCGCAGAACTGAGCCTTCTGACGAAGCTTCGGGAAATTGAACGGAACGCACAAATCATCAAATGATGTGTCGGGGTATTCATAGAACGCCCACATAGCCTTTGCCGCGTCGATCGGCGAGCCTCCGCCTATCGCAACGATCCAGTCCGGCTCAAACTCAGCCATAGCCGAAGCGCCTTTCATAACCGTTTCAACCGAGGGGTCAGGCTCCACACCCTCAAAAAGCTTTACCTGCATACCGGCTTCGCCAAGATATGCCTCAACCTTGTCGAGGAAACCGCCCTTTCTCATCGAGCTTCCGCCCGTAACGACAATGGCTTTCTTTCCCTCAAGGTTTTTTAAGTTCTCGAGAGCGCCCTTACCGTAGTAAAGGTCTCTCGGCAATGTAAATCTTCCCATAAGAAGTACCTCCTAAAAATAATGTAGTTGTTAATAATTTAACAGCTACATTGTAACACGTATTTAATATATTTTCAATAACATAAACATTCTTTTCCAAAAAATTTACTTTTTGCATAATTTCATATCATGTTTTTCGTATACTTTTATTGTCGCATTTTCAGAGCGCGAACAGCCTCGACGCTATAAAGAAATAAATAATCACCGAGGCGGCGTCGACCACGGTCGTTATAATCGGCGCCGCCATTGCCGCCGGGTCCAGCGAGCAGCGCTTGGCAAGCATCGGAAGAGTACAGCCGATAAGCTGCGATATGATTACTATGCCGACAATAGACAAGCTCACCGTAAGCGCGATTTTCCCGTCTCCCATAGTCAGCCATATCCAGATCCCGTCCGCCGCCGCGAGTATCAGTCCTATTATAAACGCCACGCGTATCTCGGTAAACACCACCTTGAAGAAGTCGCGCAGGCGTATTTCGTCAAGGCTCATACCGCGTATAATCATTGTGGAGCTTTGCGAGCCGCAGTTGCCGCCCGTGCTCATAAGCATCGGTATGAACGAGGCGAGAATGGGTATAGACGCGTATGCCGTTTCATATCTTTTAAGTATTCCGCCGGTTATAACGCCCGACAGCATGAGAATAAGCAGCCAAAAAATCCTGTTCCGCGCATGGCGCAGATCCGAGGTTTTGAAGTATGATTCCTCCGTCGGACTTATAGCCGCCATTCTCTCTATATCCTCCGTAGTCTCGTCCTGCATAACGTCGATCGCGTCATCGAACGTGACAATGCCGACAAGTCTGCCCTCGTCGTCCGCGACAGGCATCGTAACGAGGTCGTACTTGTTCATGTCTTTTGCCACGTCCTCCTTGTCGGTGTGCGTGTGGACGCATATAATACTCTTATCCATTATGTCGCTTATCTTTTCTTCCGGCTCGGCAAGCAGCAAGCTTTTAACCGAAAGGCTTCCCATAAGCTTCCTGTTGTCGTCCGTAACGTAGCAGACGTAAGCCGTCTCCGCTTCGCTTATCGTGCGCCTGATGCGCTTTATCGCCTCGCTGACATTCATTTCCGGGCGCAGACTTATATAAGCCGTCGTCATAAGCGAGCCGGCGCTGTCCTCGGGATAATTCAGTATCTCGTTTATGACGGCGCGCATTTCGGGGTCTGTGTTTTTCAGTATTCTCTTAACAACGTTAGCGGGCATTTCCTCGATAATGTCGGCGGCGTCGTCAACGTAAAGCTCGTCAAAGACCTCTTTAAGCTCGCTGTCGGAAAACCCGCGTATAAGAAGCTCCTGATTATCAGTCTCCATAAGCGCGAACGTGTCAGCCGCCAAATCTTTCGGGAGCAGACGAAAAAGAAGCGGTATGCTTTCCTCGGGAATATCCGTAAACATATCCGCTATGTCGGCTTCATTCATCGAGAGCAGCACGTCGCGCAGCGACGCGTATTTTTTGTTTTTCAATAAAGTCTCCACCGTGTCGGTTATTATCGCCGGCATATCCGTCACCCCTTCGCCGTAAACTCACTCAATTACATTATACCCTTATTTTCATGTCGTGTCAAACTTACGCGTAAAAAATTTTAATATTACGCTTGACATTTATCCGTTTTGCCTGTATAATATCTAAGTGTTGGGAATGGCCCGGTAGTTCAGTTGGTTAGAACGCCAGCCTGTCACGCTGGAGGTCGTGAGTTCGAGCCTCATCCGGGTCGCCAAAAAACCACCCGCTATGCGGCGGAGTGAGATAAAACGGTAAAATTTAATTTTCGGGGAACGGCGCAGCTTAGGCTGCGCCGTTCCTCGTTTTTGTTTGAATTTTTTTGAAAAAAAGTGCAAAAAGCGCTTGACAAACGACCTCAATTGTGTAATTGAGGTCGTTTGTTATCGGACAAACGACCTCAATTATGCTAAAATACTATGTAAATAAAGGTTTAACGCTTTCAAAAATCGACGTACAGACCGGTAGTGCGGATATTTATGAGAGAGTTTTGCTTAAATTATATAACTAATATATAACTAAAATTTCATTTAAAAGGAGGATTTTAAAATGCCAACTTGGACATATAATATCACAATCATGAACGATACCGACCACAAGCTGAAGCTTGTTTCGTCAAGTATTCCGTGGGGTAAAAAAAGCGCCGAATTCCCCAAAATTATAAATCCGGGTGAAAGCGGTGATTTCAGCGTCTATTCACCCGCGGGCGTTCCGACGGGAATAGAATTTTACTTTACCATGAAAGATGTCCCCAATAAGCCCGGAGAGCCGAATTACGGGAGCTTTTCGTTCAGCCTGGATATGCCTTTCTGGAAGCATGAAAACAAAAGCAGTCTGGATTGCACCGGCATGCTTATACAGGACGGCTTTAAGAAAATTCCCGACGGCGCTCACGATTTTGCGACTGCGGCGACTATTTCCACAACCTTAATGGGCAATAATGATTCAGAAACCGACACAGTATGCGGCGGCAGGTATGATTGGAATGATGCCGAAAAACTTAAAACCGTCAATCCCGATGAGGTGGTAATAGACGCTGTTATACCCGAGAAAAATCTTCTTATATCGCGGAAAACGGTTTTACGTACAGAGATAAGTCCTGTTGCGCGAAATATGTGGAATCAAATTAAGGATGCAAAATTCCCCGACGCCCACAGTAAAAACGGTTTTGTCAGCAATTATTTTACGGTAATGATCTATGAAATCAGGAAAAATAAAACCGTATCCATCGCCGCGAACCAATCATACAACAAGGTAGAAGAAATTACAAACAGGTCTACCGTAAGGCGCGAAGTCAGACAGGATTTCCAGATAGAAAATATCATAAACGCAGGCGGCGGAGCAGGGGAAATCTCCCTTGAGGAAACGCTGAGAGTGGCGTATCAAATCAGCGATTTAAAGGAGTATTGCGACGAGAGCATAAAAACAGTACGTGAGGAATTTATATACGACGCGACGGACTGTGACAGAAATGTTGTGCTTTGGGATTTGGTTCGCGTACTGGCTCTGTATCGTAAAGACAAAAAGGGCAGCATCGAGCTTATCGGCATTGACGACTACTACGTGGATGATGTTCAGAAAACCTACATCGGCAACGGCAACGATGCGGCCTCCGACCTTGTATTTGAATGTGCAAACTCACAGGAGATTTACAATGATGAAGATGATGAATACGAGCAGCCGGATGTAAACGCAATTCAAGGCAGGATTTGCATAAACGGCATTAATTATAGGTGGTGCGAGGCGTCTTTCGGCACAAACAGAGGTATGCTGTTTAATCCCGGCAGACACAGATATAAGTTTACCCCGAATCCGCACAACGACCCATATTATAACAAAAATCAAGTAAGGTGGTACTCTGAGATGGCAGAGCAATTCCGGCGCGCGGGAAACGCAGGGAACTGGACACAGGACGAATGGCCCTGCAATATCCGTAATTTGAATGTACATAGAGAAAGCTATACCGCTTCTATATAATGATTTTATTGAATATTGCTAAAAAGAAAAACGCTTATGGACATTGGTATGTCCATAAGCGTTTTGTATAGCAAAAATCACCCGCTACACTATTCTTCGCGCATTTCCTTTTTAAGACACGCAAACGTTTCGTCACTTATAACGTGCTCGATTTTGCACGCGTCATGCGACGCGGTTTTATCGCTCACACCGATAGAGATAAGAAATTTTGTAAGCAGCTTGTGACGCTCGTATATCTTTTCCGCGACATTTTTTCCGCTGTCCGTAAGCAAAATCATACCGTTGGGGTCAAAGGTAATGTAACCGTTGTCTTTAAGCAGTCCGACCGCGCGGCTCACGCTCGGCTTTGACACTTTCATTTCATTCGCTATATCTATCGACCGCACATATCCGAAACGATTTTTAAGTATAAGAATGGTTTCGAGATACATTTCACCGGATTCATGTAATTCCATTTTATCGACTCCCCATCAATAATTTATATATATTTTACCACAATTCGCGCAGCTTGTAAAGCCGCAATAAAAATTTACGGGCGCATAAAGCAAAGGAACCTACTTATTTACGACTTCGCCGATATTGTTTATTTGAATGGAGATTGTGCCGTCGTCGTTGTTTATAAATTCTATGTAGTCGCTGTTTTGGTAATATTCGGCGGGAAAGGTAAGTTCCACGCCTATATCGGTCACGAGCTTGACGTTTGATGCGAGTTTTTTTGTGACGTAGCTGTTTACCGCTACTCTTTGCGGCACGTTCGCCTTTTCTATTTTCTGCATAAACTCGTCGCGCATACCCGGTCTGCCGTCGAATATTTTATCCGCCACCTTGTCCGTTTCTATATAATTGTTTTCACCCTCCTCAACCGTTTCGGTCACATACTCTTTCATCTTTGACATGGTTTCAATCGAGTCTCCGCCGTTTTCCTCCGCGACCTTCTTCGCGATGCGTTTAACCGCGTTCACCGACTCGCGCGAGGAAATATCATATATGCACTCCAAAACCATATCCGCCATAAGGTCGGTTGCTTCACCGTCGATATTGCGTTTTTTACCCTTATACTTTATCGTAAAGTCCGTAAGATTTATAAACGCACATTCGCTTATTTTCTGCGATGTTGTCGGCAAAATTGCATAGTGGTTGATAATCTGATTTTTGACAGTGCCTTCCTCCTGCGTGACCTGATGCGTGTATCCAATCTTATTGTCACACTTTAAAACGGCAAGCACCGGCAGATCGTTTATTATACAGTCGCATACTATAAGGTCGCAGGACTCCGGCTTGTCGGACGATGCCAAACCGTCGTAAAGACGCTTCGCGATAAACCGTGACAGGGCGTTAAAACCGCCGTCCTCGTCTTTTATATACTCCGTAATTTGATATTTAAAGCCGCTGTTACCGGCGAATTCCCCTCTTCGCAGCGATGCGTCCTCAAATATTTTTTCTATATGCTTCGTTATAAAGCTGTTTACGCTCGCGTCCGCAATGTCAAGCTCACCGTCCGAATAAACGCTTATGCCGCCCGCGGCGTCCAGTATGTGCAGCACCGCCCTTTTCAGTGATGTTATCATTTTTTAACCGCCTTTCATATTAACTTTTCATATTAATCGTATTCTATCACAAATCCGCGCGAATGTAAACATTGACAAACGCTTTACCGGCGGATATACTTTAATTAATATGGGAAAGGGTGTAATCAATATGGAAATATATAAGGACAAAAACGCGGACATAGAGGAGCGCGTCAGCGATTTACTCTCGCGCATGAGCGCGGAGGAAAAAGTAGGGCAAATGCTTCAGGTAAGCTATAACACGCTGAAAAGCGAGGATTACGAAAAGTATAAAGCGCTCGGTATAGGCTCATTTTTGCATGTGCTCGGCGCCGAGGCGGATGAGATACGCGAAAAAGCGGCGTCGTCGCGTCTCGGGATACCACCGATATTGGGTATAGACGCGATACACGGTCACGCGCTCCGTAACGGCGCGACAGTGTTCCCGTCGCAGCTTGCCGCGTCTTGCAGCTTTAACCGCGAGCTTATACGGGAAATGGGACGCGTAACGGCGCGCGAGGTATGCGCGGACGGTCTCGACTGGACGTTTTCACCCGTGCTATGTATCGGACGCGATTTAAGGTGGGGACGCGTGGACGAGACATTCGGCGAGGACAGCTATGTCGTCGGAGAGCTGGGAAAGGCGATTATAGAGGGGTACGAGGACGAAAATCTTATAATCTCCTGCGCGAAGCACTACATAGCATACGGCGAAGCGACGGGCGGTCGCGACGCCTACGACAGCGAAGTGACCGAGCGTAAAATCCGCGAGGTGTTTCTGCCGCCTTTCAAAAAGGCGGTGGACGCGGGCTGCGGCTCGGTAATGGCCGCCTACGGATCGATTGACGCGGAACCGATTACCTCTAACAAACGTCTTTTGCGCGAAATCTTAAAAGAAGAACTGGGCTTTAAAGGCTTTGTCGTGACCGATTGGGAGAATGTGCGCTCGCTTGTTACAAATCAACACTTCGCCGAAAATCTTACCGAAGCGTCGCGCGCGGCGGTCGAGGCGGGCAACGACATGAGTATGAACACGCACGAATTTTACGAGTGCGTTATGTCGCTTTTGAAAAGTAAAAAAATACACATGAGCCTTATCGACGACGCCGTGCGCAGAATTTTACGCGTAAAATTCCGTCTCGGTCTTTTTGACAACAAGGAACGGCCCGAAAGGAGCGTCATAGCGTGTGAGGGACACAAAAAAGTAAATCACGAGCTTGCGAAAGAAAGTATTGTGCTTCTTAAAAACGACAACGCGCTGCCGCTTGACGGGGACACTAAAGCCATAGCCGTAATAGGACCTAACGCGGACGATGTGCGCGCCCTTTACGGCGACTGGACATACTTCTCTCACCCCGAGCCGAAACGGGACGCGGAGCCTTTGGGCGAATATTATACGGTGCTCGGCGGCATGAGAAAAGTATTTGCGAAAAGCCGTATACTTTACGAGAAAGGCTGCGATATTTTCGGATATGAAAACGAAATAGACAAAGCGGTAAAAACGGCGAAAAAAGCCGATGTTATAGTGTGCGTTTTGGGTGATTGCCTCGCTCAAAACGGCGAATACCGCGACAGGGCGGACATTTCTCTTACGCCGATACAGCTTGAATTGGTAAAACGTCTTAAAGGGACACAAAAAAAGCTTATAGCGGTGCTTGTTAATTGTAAGCCGCTTTGCATATCGTACCTTAAAGAAAATTGTGACGCGGTTATAGAGATGTTTAACGGCGGCGATTACGGCGGACTTGCGGCGGCGGAACTTATCGCGGGGCGTTTTAATCCGAGCGGCAAGCTGACAATTTCATTCCCGCGCCACAGCGCGCAGACCCCGTGTTATTATAACGATTACGGCGGCTGGCACGGCGGTAGGTATGTGGACTTGGATGAGGGAAACGTGTACGATTTTGGCGACGGACTTTCGTTTTCAAGGTATGAGTATTCAAATCTGCGCCTGTCAAAGAAAAGAGTGTCGGAAAACGACGTTGTGGAGGTGAGCGTTGACGTTACGAATAACGGCGCGATGGACGGAAAAGAAACGGTTATGCTTTTTGTAAACGACGTCGTAAGCTCGATATTGACGCCGCGTATGGAATTAAAGGCGTTTTTGAAAGTGTTTATAAAAGCGGGGGAGAGAAAGACAGTGACGCTGCGCCTTGACGTAAAAGACCTTGCGCTTGTGACGCATGACTTAAAGCGCGTTGTTGAAAAGGGCGAGTTTGAAATTATGGTCGGCGCGAACACAAAAAAATACATAAAAGACACGCTTATTGTGGTATAATGCGGGGAAATACACCCTTTTTGTGTCTTAATGCATTGGTTAATTTACTCAAATTTACAAAAAGTTTATAAAAAACAGTAGTAATTGACTTATAATTGTGGTATACTATCATAGTATTAATGTAAAATCCCTTTTTGCGCGGCTTTACAGACGATAATATTATATAAATATAGAGGAGAAAATACAATGGGTATATTTGAAAAGGTATTCGGTTCATATTCGGACAGGGAGCTTAAAAAGGTTTACCCTATAGCCGACAAGGTTATGGCGCTCGAGGGCGATATGGAAAAGCTGTCGGACGCGGAGCTTAAAGCCAAAACACCCGAATTTAAGGAACGCCTTAAAAACGGCGAGACCCTTGACGACATTCTTCCCGAGGCGTTTGCGGTAATGCGCGAGGCAAGCTGGAGAGTTCTGGGCATGAAACACTTCTACGTGCAGGTAGTCGGCGGCGTTATACTGCATCAGGGACGTATCGCCGAAATGAAAACAGGTGAGGGTAAAACGCTCGTTTCGACGCTTCCGGCGTACCTTAACGGTCTTACGGGAAACGGCGTACATATCGTTACCGTCAACGATTACCTTGCGAAGCGAGACAGCGAGTGGATGGGTAAGGTTTACCGCTTCCTTGGCATGAGCGTCGGACTTATCATACACGACCTCGACAACGCCGAGAGACGCGAGGCTTACGCCGCCGACATCACATACGGAACGAACAACGAGCTGGGCTTTGACTACCTCCGCGACAACATGGTCGTACACAAGGAAGAAATGGTACAGCGCGGTCACAATTACGCTATCGTGGACGAGGTTGACTCTATCCTTATCGACGAGGCGAGAACGCCGCTTATCATTTCCGGCATGGGCGAGGACGCAAACGAATTGTACCGCGTGGCGGATATGTTCGTAAAGCGTCTTAAAAAGCACGTCGTAACTGAGCATGACGACAAACAGCTTGACGAGGATCTTGACGCGGACTATATCGTTGACGAAAAGGCGAGAACGGCTATGCTGACCGAAAGAGGCGTAAGGAAAGCGGAGCAGGGCTTCGGAATTGAAAATCTGTCCGACCCCGCGAACATGAAGCTCCAGCACCACATTAACCAGGCGCTGCAGGCTAACGGCGTTATGCACCGCGACCAGCAGTACGTCGTTCAGAACGGCGAGGTGCTTATCGTGGACGAGTTCACGGGACGCATAATGCCCGGCAGACGCTACAGCGACGGTCTGCATCAGGCTATCGAGGCAAAAGAGGGCGTTAAGATTGAAAACGAGTCGAGAACGCTCGCGACGATCACGTTCCAGAATTTCTTCCGTCTCTACGGCAAGCTTTCGGGTATGACGGGTACGGCGCTTACCGAGGAAGAAGAATTTCAGCATATATACAAGCTCGACGTTGTGGCTGTTCCGACAAACAAGCCCGTTATCCGCGAGGATATGCACGACGTTGTGTTTAAGACCGAAAAAGGCAAATTCATGGCTGTTATCCGTCAGATACAGGAGTGCCACGCAAAGGGTCAGCCGGTACTTGTCGGCACGGTAAACGTTGACAAATCGGAAATACTGTCCGCGCTTTTAAAGCGCGCGGGCATTAAGCACGAGGTACTGAACGCCAAGTACCACGCCAAGGAAGCGGAGATTATCGCGCAGGCGGGTAAAAAAGGCGCGGTAACTATCGCCACAAATATGGCGGGACGTGGTACGGATATTATGCTCGGCGGTAACGCGGAGTATATGGCGAAGCACGAAATGGCGAAGCAGGGCTTTAGCGACGAGCTTATAGCGGAGGCTACGGGCTTCGGCGACACGGACGATGAGGAAATAATAAACGCGAGAAAGGTATTCACGGAGCTTAACGAAAAGTTTAAGGAGCAAATCCGTCCCGAGCAGGAGGAGGTAAAAGCGCTCGGCGGTTTATTTATAATAGGCACGGAGCGTCACGAGTCGAGACGTATCGACAACCAGCTGCGCGGACGTGCGGGACGTCAGGGCGACCCGGGCGCGTCCAAATTCTTCCTTTCGCTTGAGGACGACCTTATGAGAATTTTCGGCAGCGACAAGGTTAAGACGATGGTCAACGCCTTAGGTCTCGAGGAGGACGAACCGATCGAGGCGAAAATGCTCACAAACGCGATTGAAAACGCGCAAAAGACGCTTGAAAGCCGCAACTTTGACTCGCGTAAGCACGTTCTCCAATACGACGAGGTTATGAACGAGCAGCGTAAAATTATTTACGCGCAGCGTCAGACTGTGCTTGACGGCGAGGACATCAGCGGTACGATTAAGAATATGATCGAGTCCTCGATAGACGGCGCGCTTGACGATTTTATAGGTATTTCGGAAATACCCGAGGAATGGAATATCCGCGCGCTCACGGAGTTTGCGAATCAAAACCTCAACGCGAAAGGCGAATTTGTTATCCCCGATGAGGACATGGAAACAATTACCCGCGCGGACGTTAAAGATACGCTCATGGACATAGCCATGAAGCGTTACGCCGAGCAGGAGGAAACATTCGGCGAGAATATGCGCGAGCTTGAAAGAGTGCTCATGCTGCGCGTAGTCGATACTCTTTGGATGGATCACCTCGACGAGATGGAGCACGTAAAGCGCGAGATAGGTCTTAGGGCATACGGTCAGCACGACCCCGTTATGGAGTACAGAAACGTCGGCAGTGAGCTTTACGAGGGTATGCTCGACAGTATAAAGAAAGACACGGTGCGCTACGTATTAACGGCTCAGCCGCGTATCAAGATTGAGCGCGAGCAGGTGGCAAAGCCTATGGACACCGGCGGCGACGGCTCGCTTTCAAAAACGAAGACGGCAAAGAAAAAGCCCGGCAGAAACGACCCCTGCCCCTGCGGCAGCGGCAAGAAATATAAGCATTGCTGCGGTAAAAACCAATAAGAACACAATCAAGTTAAGGAAGTGATATAAATATGTTGGAATTTGAAGAATACAAGCAAAAGCTGCAAGGCTTTGAAGAACATATAAACGATTTGAGGGATTCACTTTGACATCGCATCGGCTCAGGAGGAAATAACGAGGCTCGAAGGCGAAGCCCTTAAGGACGGCTTTTGGGACGATATGGAAAACTCCCAAAAGGTGCTGCAAAGAACGAAGCAGCTTAAAGACAAGGTTGAATCATACGAGAATTTAAGAGGTAAATGGGAGGACACGCTCGTTCTTATCGACCTCGCGAACGAGGAAAACGATGAAAGCATGGTTCCCGAGGTAGCGCGGGCGGCAAAGGAAATTGAGGAAGAAATCGACAAGATGACGCTCGAAACGCTTTTGTCCGGTCAGTACGACAAGAGCAACGCCATCATGACGTTCCACGCGGGCGCGGGCGGCACGGAGGCGCAGGACTGGTGCGAGATGCTTATCAGAATGTACCAGATGTGGGCGCAGAAGAACGGCTACACGTTCGAGATAGTGGACTCGCTCCCCGGCGACGAGGCGGGCATAAAAAGCTGCTCGGTCGAGATTACGGGTCTTAACGCCTACGGATACTTAAAGGCTGAAAAGGGCGTTCACCGCCTTGTGCGCATTTCGCCGTTCAACAGCGCGGGAAAGCGTATGACGTCGTTCGCGTCGGTCGAGGTCATGCCTGAGCTTGACGACGACGTAGAGGTAGATATTCGCCCCGAGGACATAAAAATGGAGGCGTTCCGCGCGTCGGGCGCGGGCGGTCAGCATATCAACAAAACGTCGTCGGCTGTGCGCTTAACGCATATCCCGACGGGTATAGTCGTGTCGTGTCAGACGCAGCGCTCCCAGTTCCAGAACAGGGATTACGCCATGAAGATGCTAAAAGGTAAGCTTGTCGAGCTTGCCGAGCGCGAGCAGGAAGAGAAAATATCCGATTTGCAGGGTGTGCAGATGGATAACGGCTGGGGCAGCCAGATACGCTCCTACGTTTTCCAGCCGTACACCATGGTCAAGGATTTGCGCACGGGCTACGAAATGGGTAACATAGGCGCGGTCATGGACGGAGAGCTTAACGGATTTATAAACGCGTACCTTAAGGCGGCGAGCCTCGGCACGCTGTAAAGATACGGATAACAAAAACGCGTCATTGCCGTGAAAAGGCAATGACGCTTTCGTTTCTTTAATAATCACTCTTCTGATTGCTGTTATCGTTTTGATTGTTATTATTCTTACTGTTTGATTTTTGGTTTTGCTTTTGGTTCTGGTTCTGGTTATTGCTTTGATTTTCGTTCTTAAAGCTGCCTTTGTTATTGTTGCTCATTGCCCTCTCACTCCTTTCTGTAATGCTATCTTGCCCGATATTCATATTTTTATTCAAAAATACCTGTTTTACTTGAATTTTACTAAAAAAAATGTTAATATAATAAGTAGGTAAAAATTTAGTTTGGGAGTATGCTATGACGGAGAAAAGATGGAGCTTTAAGCATAAGGCGCTTAACGAAAAAGATATAAACGATATGTCGAGGATGTACAATATACCGCGCGTCATATCCACCATTCTCTTAAACCGCGGCATAGACGCGGAAAATGCGGGCGCGTTTCTCAAAAAGTCTATGGCGGACATAGTAAATCCCATGCTTATGAAAGATATGGACAAGGCTGTGGAGCGTATAGAAAAGGCGGTTAAGGAAAAGGAGAAAATCGCCGTTTACGGCGACTACGACGTTGACGGAATAACGGCTACCGCGCTTATGTACGAGTTCCTGACGGATATAGGAGCCGACGCGGAGTACTATATCCCCGACCGCAAGGGTGAGGGGTACGGTATCAATATTATGGCGGTGAACACGCTTTTAAAGCGCGGCATACGCCTTATGATAACCGTTGACTGCGGCATAACGGCAATAGGCGAGGCGGAGTTCGCGAAGCTTCAGCATATGGACATGATAATAACCGACCACCACACCTGCAAGGACCGTCTGCCGACGGCGGCAGCGGCGATTTTGAACCCGAAGCGCCCCGACTGCGAATACCCGTTTAACTCTCTTGCGGGAGTCGGGGTGGCGTTTAAGCTGATACTCGCGCTCGCGATGAAGCGCGGTATGAGCACAAAGGAGGTCTTTGATAAATACGTAGACCTTGCGGCGCTCGGCACTATAGCCGACGTTGTGCCTCTTTTGGGCGAGAACAGAATTATAGCCGACAGAGGACTTAAGGCGATAGAAAATACAAAAAGACCGGGTATTGACGCCGTGATGGAAATTGCCGGAATAAAGGGCAAGGCTTTGAGCACGTCCAATATAGCATTCGCGGTGGCGCCGCGGCTTAACGCGGCTGGCAGGCTCGGCACGGCGGTGACAGCCGTGGAGCTGCTTCTCACAAGGGACGCCGAAAAAGCGCGCGAAACAGCGCTTGCGCTCAATGAGGAAAACAGGGAAAGGCAGCTTACGGAAAAGAGTATTTTTGACGAGGCGCTTAATATGATAGCGGCGGACGCGAACAGCGCAAGGAAAAAAGTCATTGTACTCGCGCATGAGGGCTGGCATCAGGGCGTTATCGGCATAGTCGCGTCGCGCCTTTGCGATAAGTACTATAAGCCCTGTATACTGATTTCCTGCTCAAACGGCGTGGGCAAAGGCTCGGGACGCAGCATAAAAGCGTTTAATTTGTTCGACGCGCTCATGAAATGCGAAAAGCACCTTACCGACTTCGGCGGTCACGCGGTAGCGGCGGGGCTTAACATAAACCAAAACGAGATTGAAAGCTTTGAAAAGGCGATAAACAAATACGCCGACGAAGTTCTGACGGACAGCGACATGGTACCGTCGGTGGACATAGACTGCCCGATCGCGGAACGGTCATTAACCGTTGCGAACGTCAAAATGCTTTCCAAGCTTGAACCGTTCGGCATGGGTAATGAAAAGCCCGTATTCGCGCTTGCGAACGCGCAGGTTGCGTCAGCCGCGGCGGTCGGTATCGACAATAAGCATTTAAAACTTAGAATTATAAAGAATAATCGGACGATAAACTGTATAGGCTTTTCTATGGGACAGTATGCGCCGCTGCTTAACAGAGGCGATTTTGTCAACATAGCCTTTCAGTTGGATATAAACAGCTATCAGGGAACGGAAACGGTTCAGCTGATTTTGAAAGATATAAAGAGGAGGTGAGCGGCATGGAGAACACAAAACCGGTAATTCTTGCGCCGGAAAAAATACCGCAGTATACCGACGATACGGACGTACTTGTGGATAAGATAATCGATATGGTAAAGGGCTACAGCCCCAACGCCAATACCGATATGATTTACGTTGCCTACAGGCTCGCGAAATCGGCGCATAAGCACCAGTTTAGGCGCAGCGGCGCGCCGTATATAGAGCACCCCGTGCAGCTTGCCTATATCGCGGCTCAGCTTTCCTTGGACGCGACGGCTATTTCCGCCGCGCTTTTGCATGACGTTGTGGAGGATACTCCGTACACATATGAGAATATCGAGGATTTATTCGGGAAAAGCGTTGCGGAGATTGTGGACGGCGTTACGAAGCTGAAGCAGATTAAGTACAATACGCGCGAGGAACAGCAGGTTGAGAATCTTCGTAAAATGTTCCTTGCTATGGCTAAGGATATACGCGTCGTAATGATAAAGCTCATAGACAGACTGCATAATATGCGAACTCTTAAATTTATGCCGCGCGCGAAGCAGCTTCTCATATCAAAGGAAACGCTTGACGTGTACGCGCCTCTCGCTCACCGTCTCGGTATGTCGAAGATTAAAATAGAGCTTGAGGACCTGGCTTTAAAGTACCTTGACCCCGTGGCATACGAGGAAATCACCCAAAGCATAAACCAAAAAAAGGACGAGCGCGAAAAGTACATACGCGATATTATGGACATACTTCGCGCGAAGCTTGAAGCGATGAACGTCAAGGGACAGGTTACGGGACGCGCTAAGCATTTTTACTCGATATTCCGCAAAATGTACACGCAGAATAAGACGATAGACGAGCTTTACGACCTGTTTGCGGTAAGAATTATCGTGGATACCGTAGCTGACTGCTACGCGGTGCTCGGCATGGTGCATGATTTGTACACGCCCGTGCCTATGCGTTTCAAGGACTATATCGCCATGCCCAAGCCCAATATGTACCAATCGCTGCACACAACGGTTATAGGACCGAACGGTACGCCGTTTGAAATACAGATACGCACGTGGGAAATGCACCACGTAGCGGAAAACGGTATCGCCGCGCACTGGAAATATAAGGAGGGCGTGTCGGGAACGACCGATATGGACTCCAAGCTCGAATGGGTGCGCAAGCTTCTTGACACGCAGACGAATCTCATAGATACCGACGATTTCTTTAACACTCTCAAATTCGACCTGTTTGAGGACGAGGTTTTTGTGTTCACGCCTCAGGGCAAGGTTATATCTCTTCCGGCGAAAAGCACGGTTATAGATTTCGCTTTCGCCATACACTCACAGGTCGGATATAAGATGAGCGGCGCAAAGGTAAACGGAAAAATCGTGCCGAACAACTATCAGGTTCAAAACGGCGAGATAGTCGAGATACTGACCGCCAACACGCACGGTCCGAGCCGGGACTGGCTCAAAGTATGCCGCACGTCGCAGGCGAAGAATAAGATAAATCAATGGTTCAAGCGCGAACGCCGCGACGAAAATATTGAACACGGAAAAGAACTTATAGAGCGTGAACTGCGTCGTCTCGGCAACACTCACGAGCAGCTTTTTAAACCCGAATGGATCGCGATAATTACCAGACGCTACGGCTTTAGAAGTATAGACGACCTCTACGCCGGCGTAGGCTACGGCGGACTTACTGCGCAGAAAGTAGTCGTAAGACTTCGCGACGAGTGGATAAAACAGAACAAGGCGCTTGAAGAAAAAAAGACGCTTGAAGCCGTTTACGATGCGGAACACCATACCGTGCAGGCGGAGCCGGCAAAGCGCCACGCGTCGAATAAGGGTATAGTTGTAAAGGACATCGATAACTGCCTTGTACGTCTCGCGCGCTGCTGCAACCCCGTCGCGGGCGACGATATAGTAGGCTTTATAACGAAAGGCAGGGGAGTGAGCGTACATCGCCGCGACTGCCCTAATATGAACCCCGAAAATATGTCCGACGAGGACAAGGGAAGATTTATAGAGGTATGGTGGGACGACGAGCGCAGCACCTCGTACATCGCCAATCTGCAAATTGAGGCTCCCGACCGCGACGGCGTACTGCTTGAGATTACAAATATTCTCGCGACGCTTAAAATACCGTTTAAGTCCGTGAACGCGTACGTCACGAAAAAGGGCATAGCCGTTATACAGATAGGCGTGGAAATACGCAACACATCGGATTTGGCGCTTTTACGCAAGAAGATAATACAAATCCATGGAGTTACATCGGTAACGAGATTACAGAATTAGGGACATGATGTTATGGAAAAAATAAATATTGATATAACAACCGAATATATAAAGCTCGACCAGCTCCTGAAATATGCGTCTCTCGCCGAGAGCGGCGCAATGGCTAAGGAAATGATTTTGGACGGCATTGTCTCCGTAAACGGTGAAACGTGCGTCATGCGCGGCAAAAAGATACGCGCGTGCGATACCGTGACGGTCTCCTTTGAGGATGGCGCCGCTGAAATCGAAGTGGGAAAAACGTAATGTACATCTCATCGCTGACGCTCCAAAACTTCCGTAACTACGCCTCGGAAAGGATTGAGTTTTCGCCGTATACCAACGTCATCTACGGCGACAACGCGCAGGGCAAGACGAATATCCTCGAGGCGGTGTACATCTTCTCGCAGGGCAGGAGCCACCGAGCAAAAACGGACAGAGAGCTTATAAAATTCGGTAAGGACTTCGCGAAGCTCGGTCTTGAATTTCACGACGCCGACCGCGACTACAAGGCTTCCGTGCAGCTTGTAAAAAACGGTAAGAAAAATATAAAAATCAATCATGTTCAAATATCGAAGCTGAGTATGCTTATGAACTACCTGAACGTTGTCATGTTCTCGCCGGAGGACTTGGGACTTGTAAAGGGCGCGCCGTCCGAAAGACGGCGGTTCATGGACTCGGCGATAAGCCGTATTTACCCGCGCTGCCTCACGAGCCTAATCGACTACCATAAGGTACTCGCGCAGAAGAACAGCCACTTAAAAACGCTCAAAGCCAAAGGCGCGCGCTCCGATGTGATGCTGTCCGTATGGAACGAGCAGTTAGCGATTGAAGCGGCTAAAATAATGGAGTACCGCATTGAATTTATACGTATAATTGACGATTTTGCCTCGAAAATACAGAAAGAAATATCGGGCGAGGACTTAAAAATACTCTATTCACCCGACATCCGAATCGACAGCACGGATAAAAGCGCGATTTTCAGGTATTTCGAGCGCAATCAGCGCCGTGAAATAGACTTTGCCTCGGCGCAGACCGGCATACAGCGCGACGACCTGCGCGTTTTGGTAAACGGCAGGGAGACGCGGACGTACTGCTCGCAGGGACAGCAGCGCACCGCGGCACTGTCCATGAAGATTGCCGAGGCGGACTATATGCAAAACATAAAGGGAGAGTACCCCGTGCTGCTTTTGGACGATATAATGAGCGAGCTTGACATAAACAGACGTATGTACCTCGCTGAGAAGATACGCGGCAAGCAGGTACTCATAACTTCGACCGATACGGACGTTGCGCTGAGCACGGAAAACACGCGCCTCATCAATATAAAAAACGGCGCCGCGGTAAAGGAGGACGGCTGATGTATTTACGCGTAGAGGAAAATATAGTTGTAAACACAAAGGATATTATAGGCATATTTGATATGGATAATACGACCGTATCGCGTTTGGGCAGGACATTTCTTGCAAAATCCGAAAAAAACGGTCTGATTATAAATTCAACCGACGACTTGCCAAAGTCATTCGTCGTGACGAACGACCGTAAGGACACAAAAATTTTTATTTCATCGGTTTCGTCAAGAATACTGGCAAAACGCGGTTTACGATGACAGAAAAAGGTTAGAATTTAAGATAAGGAGATTATATTTATGAGTGATTTGGAAAAGATTGAAACCACCTATGACGAAAGTCAGATACAGGTGCTTGAAGGACTTGACGCGGTAAGAAAGCGTCCCGGTATGTATATCGGCTCAACATCGTCCGCAGGTCTGCACCACCTTGTTTACGAGATTGTGGACAACTCCATAGACGAGGCGCTTGCGGGCTACTGTACGGAAATCAAGGTTGATATAAACGCGGACAATTCCGTTACCGTTACCGACAACGGACGCGGTATCCCCGTAGGTATCCACCCGCAGCAGGGCATACCGACAGTCGAGGTCGTGCTCACGATTCTCCACGCGGGCGGCAAGTTCGGCGGCGGCGGATACAAGGTGTCCGGCGGTCTGCACGGCGTAGGCTCCTCGGTTGTAAACGCGCTGTCTGAAAAGCTGGAGGTGGAGGTGAGCGACGGCGAGCATATCCATTACCAAAGCTACGAGCGGGGCAAGCCGACGTGTAAATTAAAGATAATAGGCGATACCGACAAGACAGGCACAAAGATTACCTTTAAGCCTGACAGCGAGATATTTGAGGTGCTTGAATTTGATTACGAGGTGCTTTTAAAGCGCCTTCGCGAGCAGGCGTTTCTTAACAAGGGAGTCAAAATACTTCTCACCGACCTGAGAGAAGAAAACCCCAAAACCGTCACGCTCCACGCGGAGGGCGGCATAAAGGAGTTTGTCAAATACATCAACAAAAACAAAGACCCGCTCCATGACGACGTAATATACTTTGAGGCGACGCGCGACGATATGATGGTAGAGGTCGCGATGCAGTATACGACCGCGTATTCCGAGGCGCTTTTGAGTTTTGCCAACAATATCCACACCGGCGACGGCGGCACGCACGAAACCGGTTTTAAGTCGGGTCTTACAAGGGTAATAAACGAGTACGCGAGGAAGTATAATCTGCTTAAGGAAAAGGACGCTAACCTTTCCGGCGAGGACACTCGCGAGGGACTTACCGCGATTATCAGCGTAAAAGTAACAGAGCCGCAGTTTGAGGGACAGACAAAAACGAAGCTCGGCAACAGCGAGGCGAGGACGCTTGTGGAGAACGCGCTTGGGGACAAGCTGTCGGCGTTCTTGGAGGAAAATCCGAGAGTGGCAAAGACAATTGTTGAAAAGACGCTCACCGCCTGCCGCGCGAGAGAGGCTGCGAAAAAGGCGAGAGAAGCGTCGCGCAAGAACGCGAACGCGACAAACTCGTCTCTGCTCGGCAAGCTCGCGAAATGCACCGACGAAGGCGCGGATTACGCGGAGCTGTTTATAGTAGAGGGCGACAGCGCGGGCGGCAGCGCGAAGCAGGGACGCAACAGACGCTTTCAAGCGATACTTCCGCTTTGGGGCAAGATGCTCAACGTCGAAAAATCGCGTATAGATAAGGTGTATTCCAACGAAAAGCTGCTCCCCGTAATACAGGCGCTCGGCACAGGTATCGGAGAGGATTTTGACATAAACAGTCTGAAATACGGCAAGGTAATAATTATGGCTGATGCCGATGTGGACGGCGCGCATATAAGAACGCTGCTTTTGACGTTTTTCTTCAGGTATATGCCGCAGCTTATAGAGAACGGCAATATATATATCGCTCAGCCGCCGCTTTACAAGGTGTTTAAGGGCAAGAACAAAAACCTCGTTGAAAAGTTTGCGTTTACCGACGACGAGCGCGACGCGCTCATAGCGGAGTTGGGACCCGGCGCCAAAGTACAGCGTTACAAGGGTCTCGGCGAGATGGACCCGGCGGAGCTTAAGGAAACGACAATGGACCCCGCGAAGAGAACGATGCTGCGCGTCAATCTCGCGGACGCGATCGTTGCCGACCAAACGTTTACGGTGCTTATGGGCGACAAGGTTGAACCGAGACGCGAATTTATTGAAAAACACGCGAAGTATGTTTCAAATCTCGACATTTAATAACGACTGACAAAGGGGACACTAAATTTAGTGTCCCCTTTTTATGTGTGAGCAAACAGCGCCCGCCCGTTTGCGGCAGCCGCTGCGCGCCGATAATTTTTTTATTTTTCCGTTTTCGATTAAAATTTTTTAAATCATCATATAATAAATATGCAGCGCTTGTTTTGAAAGGGTGATATTATGGCTAAGCTGTTAAAATATATGTTTCTCGTATCGTTCGGCGGTATAGTTTATATACTTATAGAAATGCTGTGGCGCGGCTATTCGCATTGGAGCATGTTTTTGCTTGGCGGGCTGTGCTTCCTTTTGCTCGGTCTTATAAACGAAAAATACACGTGGGACATTCCGCTTTTTATACAAATGCTCATAGGCTCGTTTATAATCACAATAATGGAATTTATCGCCGGGTGCATATTAAACCTGTGGCTCGGACTGAACGTGTGGAGCTACGCGGATATGCCGTATAACCTACTCGGTCAGATTTGCCTGCCGTACATGATTTTATGGTTCTTATTAAGCCCCGTATGCATAATTGTGGACGACTATATGCGTTACATTTTTTTCGACGAGGAAAAGCCGCACTATAAAATCTTTTAAATAACGCCCATGAGAAAATAGCACAGCGGCAGCGTTAAAAGCCCCAAAACGTGCGTTATGAACACGCCCTCGGCGCAGTAAGAGACGTCGCCGCCGTACTCCGTGCCGAGCACGACAAGCACCGTGGACGTCGGCATAGCCGCCTGCAATACTATTACCGCCGTAACCGTTTCACCGAGGTTAAACGGCTTTAATATAAGTATCAGTATTATGGGAACAAGCACCATCTTCACAGCCGTCAGCGCGAAAAGCCACAAGCGCCTGTATATGTGTCTGAAATCCACGCCCGCGAGCGTGCCGCCTATGAACAGCATGGAAAGATACGTGGTAGTCGAGCCTATTCCGTTAAGCACGTCGGCTGCTATTCCCGTAAATTTAAGCCCCGCCGCCATCATAATAAAGGCAAGCGTAAACGCTATCGTGCCGGGATTTAAAAGCTTTTTCAATCTGTCCTTGAAAGGTATTTTCACTCCGTTTTCATTTGATTTACCGAGGGTATAAACTCCCACAGTCCATAAAAACATATCGTTAGCCAGCTCGTAAACGGCGGCGTACAGAAGCCCCTCCGCGCCGTAAAGCGCTTTAATCAGCGGAAACGCCATAAATACGACGTTGCCGAAACACATCATACATCGGTACATATACCGCTTCGCTCCGTTTATTTTACCTAAGCGCGCGATAAGCGCTCCGATAAGATAGAGCGCCGCGACGGCGAAGATAGAAATTAAAAGCACGTGAGCGGAGTTTATAAGCTTTTCTCTGTCAAAATCAATACTTGTCAGCGACATAATAACGAGTATCGGCAGCGTCACGCGGACAATTATCCGCGACAGAGCGCTGTTTTGCTCCTTTGTCACATACCCCGTTTTAACGCATACAAATCCTATGAGCATCGCGAGACCGAGCGTCATTATACTGCTTATTATTGTTTCAAATCCCTGCATATTTATGTCCTTTCGTGTTTATGTAAATAATTTGCCGAGTCAGTCGGCATAAACCTCCTCTTTCAGTATGCCGATGTAAGGAAGCGAGCGGAATTTTTCGTCATAGTCCATTCCGTAGCCGACAACGAACTCATCAGGTATTTCCATACCGATATATTTAACGTCCACCTGCGCCTCGCGCCTTGACGGCTTCGAGAGCAGCGTGCATACTTCAACGTTCGCGCCGCGCTTTTTAAGAAGCTCCGTAAGAGCTTTAAGCGTGTTGCCGCTGTCGATAATATCCTCGGCTATTATCACGTTTCTGCCGTTAAGGTCTGTTTGCGCGTCCTTTGTTATTTTTATCTGGCCGGTAGAAACGCTGCCGCCGCCGTAGCTTGAAACCTGCATAAATTCAAGCGTCACATCGATGTCGAGCTTTCGCATAAGGTCGGACGCGAAAACGACGCTGCCTTTCAGAATTATGAGAAGCACTATGCTTTTACCCGCGTAATCGGCGTTTATGCGCTGTGCCAATTTTTCGACGGTTTTGTCGATTTCCTCCGCGCTGACCAAAATACTCTTTATCTCTTTAATCATTTTTCTCCCCTCTCCGCTTTTTCTATATTGTACCATATATTTCCGAATATTTTAACACAAAATCCGAAAAAAATTAAATTTTTTCGGAAAAAATAGCGTTTAAGAGATAATTTTTTTCCGCAAATCCCTCTCGCTTTAAGGCGAAACACGAGGGAAAAAGAGAATTTTAGCGTGGTTTTCGCGTCATTCTTTGACGTTTTGACGCGAAACACGAGGGTAAAGAGAATTTTAGTGTGGTTTTTGCGTCATTCTTTGACGTTTTGACGCGAAACGCGAGAGAAAAAGTGTACGGGAGGTGATTTTTTTCGTGAAAAAGACCGTTTTTTTGTTGATTTTTATACTCATTTGCCTTTCAAAAACCGTCGTCGCCTCCGCCCGATTCGACGAGGTTCTTTCCGATAAAATCGAGGAATACGGCGTGTTTGAGGACGGTTCGGGCATCGTGTACGCGGGCGAAAAAAGCTTTGAGAACCGCCCCTCGCTCCTGCTTGTCCGCACCGCCGCCTCAGAAATCGTATGCGAAGTCTACGACGACTCCGACGGCATACAGCTTACCGACAGCCTTGAAATCCCCTGCGGCGCGGACAGCTCGTACCGTCTCGCTGCCGTAACCTCGGGCGGAGCGGACTATCTTATGCTTACCTCCGATTCGGACAATGAATTCTTTGCCGTGCAAAACGACACGCTTACGCGCGTCGCGGCGGTTAATTACGATACCGTGGAATACATTGTGGAATACAAACAAGGACAATTCGTTTCGTATATTTCTCAAAACAGCGTGTATAATTTTCTGAACAGCCTGAAAGAGCGGACTATCGCGGACTATACATTTGTGAACAGGATAAACAGTATCAGCGACGCGGACTCGGAGAATATTAAACTGATATTGAGCGCCTGCGCGGACATAATGCGCTTCGACATAAAGGACTATGACTACGACACGCTTTTTAAATACGTCCTTTATACTCATAAAAATTTCCAAATACTTACCGACCTCGTTCCGTACTCGTCCCAAAGCAGTTCGCTGGGCTTTAACAATGTGTCCGTGGTCAGCAGCGAATATATAGATTACATTATGGAAAACGTTTTCCGCATAACGCCCGAAAAACCGCCCGTAAACAACCTTTTAAGCCGCGGCTTCTGTTACAGCGGCGGCTATTACTACTATACAGGCGGCTTCAACGTGTACTTTGCGACCGAGGTACTGCGCCTTAAAGCGGTGTACGATTTGGGCGGGGGCGTAACGTTTGTTGTATTCTCCGATATATACTACGAGGGGGACACAAAAACTCCCGAGTACAGCTTCGCCGTGATGCAGAAAACGGACAGCTCCTATTATTTACTGCGATTGGGTATGGGTGAAAGCCTTCCGTCACAGGCGGAAATACGCGAATATTCGCCGCTTTCCGCGCGCCCGGATTCTGTTTGGAACACGCCGAAAAAAAGCGCTGAGGGGACACTAAAAGACAGACTGCTTTTGCCGCTGCTTTTGCTTATCATATCCGTGGGCATGGTGGGACTTGCGTGCAGTATAGCGGTACTTGTAAAAATGCGAAAAAAGTAGCGCGCCAAAAAATAAATCCGAACGCTTTAACCGCCTTCGGATTTATTTTTATTAAGCCTTTGCGCAATAAGATGTATCATTTCAAGGTCGCTTTTATCGAGTGATTTTATGGAAGCAAACACCTCATTTACCAAAATAGGCTCCTTTACGGACGGGTCAAAAAACTCAATCGGAGTTATGCCGAAGTAATCGCAAATATTGAAAAATCCCGCCATCGACGGCATAGCCTTGCCGGAGGAAATAAACTGAATGTAGCTTTTGTTCTGCCCGAGCTCCAAACTCATTTGATATTCCGAAACATTAGCCTTTAAACGAAGATCTGTTATCCTGTTTCTCACGAATTCTTTTTTGTTTTCGATATACTTTTCTATTTCATCCATACAAACCACCATTCATATTATATACGTATATAATATCATAAAATCATATTTTTTATGACAAAACCATAAAAAATAATTGACAGTTACATATAAAATATGCTATTATAATGTTTGTGGATACCAATATTACATATTATATACGAAATGAAAGGAGTAATGAACGACATGAAAAAATTAACGGCACTTTTATTTCTTTTGACCGCTGTTGCTGTGCTGACAGGCTGCGGAACACGCGAGACGGCAAGCTACGAAAACAGCGCCCAAACGGCGAATGACATATACTCGCCGGAGCCGACGAGCACCATAGCACCCACACCCACTCCGGTGCCGGAAAGTTACCTTACGTTTACCGAGGCGCAGGCACAGGAGGGATTTTTCGTGAAGCACGGCGATTGGTACATAGACGTTCTGAAATATAACGGCGACAATTCTACCGAGGATTTTATCATATTTCCGAGAAAGTCGGTTTCAAATGTAGACACGGTAAACGAAAATATTCTTCAGCTTAAGATAGGTGAGGATAAGATAGTCTACTTTAGCAAAAGCTCCAATATGCCGCGCGCCGACATTACTCCCGCCTCGTTTTGCGGGTATGCTTTACCGATTGCGTTCGGCTACAGTGGTGAGGGAAAGCGCTATCCGCAGGGGGGAAATTTCGGAACGGGAGTTGCCGACAAAATTAACGGCGCTTCGATTACGGACGATATGTTTACAGTAGGAGGCACGGGATTTTATCTTGCCGATTACGGAACGAAGGTTACAATCAGCGGCTTTGAAGGCACTCGGTATATTGAAGAAACAGAAACCGCCACATCTAATTGTTATGAAATAAGAACAAGAACGATTGAGGGAAAATTCCGTGAAACTATCTCCAACGGCAATTCCATAAAATATCCGTATAAAGAGCGTGTACCTTTGGAAACATCATTACAGCCCACTACCGATGGATACTCGGAGGTTGTGTTTACGGAGCCTCTAACGGCGGGAATGTATGTGCTTAGGAACTCGAAAACGGAGGTGGATACCCTGATTGAGGCGGTAGAATAAAAAAAACACTTGCATTTTTTCTGAATATATGTTACAATACCACCGAATTGAATATAAAAGCGATGATGGAACAAAGTAGGACGTATTCCGCCGCAGAGAGAGCGCGTATTATTGAGCTGTGAGTACGCGCGGCAAGGGTACGGTACCGAAATTTCATTCCGGAGCCGCGCGGGTGAAACCACAGGCAAGTAGTCCGCGACGGGTAATGCCGTTATCCATAACAGAGAGCCGATTAATAATCGGAAGTCGGGTGGTACCGCGGAGTATTGGTGTGCTTCGTCCCTTGCAGGACGAAGCACTTTTTTGATTTTTATTCGAAAGGAGAAATATGATGAAACAAAAACTTGAAGAAATCAGAGCGGCGGCGCACGAGGCGCTTGCGGGCGATTTAAACCTTGACGCGCTGGAGCAGCTACGCATTAAGTATCTCGGCAAAAAGGGCGAGATTACAGCCGTTTTAAAGGGCATGGGCAAGCTCACCGCCGAGGAACGCCCGGTAATCGGCGCGCTTGCGAACGAGGTACGCTCGCAGGTCGAGGGAATGATTGAGACGAAAAAGGCTGAAATAGCCGCGAAAATCGAGGAGGTAAAGCTCAAAGCCGAGGTAATCGACGTTACGATGCCCGGCAGGGCGCAGGAGCGCGGCGAGCTTCACCCGCTCACGAAGGTAATGAACAACATCAAGGACACGTTTATCGGCATGGGCTTTGAGATTGCCGACGGCCCCGAGGTCGAGCTTGACTATTACAATTTCGAGGCGTTGAATATCCCGAAGAACCACCCCGCGCGCGACACGCAGGACACATTCTACGTAAGTGACAACGTTGTTTTGAGAACGCAGACGTCGGGTATGCAGGTGCGCGTAATGGAGAAGCAGAAGCCGCCGATACGCATAATTGCGCCGGGCAAGGTTTACAGAAGCGACGCGGTTGACGCGACGCACTCCCCCGTGTTTCACCAGATCGAGGGGCTTGTCGTTGACAAGGGCGTTACTATGGCTGACCTTAAAGGTACGCTTGAAATGTTTATTCACCGCCTGTACGGCGACGAAACAAAGGTGCGCTTCAGACCGCACCACTTCCCGTTTACCGAGCCGTCGGCGGAGCTTGACATATCGTGCTTCAAGTGCGGCGGCAAGGGCTGCCCGATGTGCAAGGGCGAGGGCTGGATCGAGATTTTGGGCTGCGGTATGGTTCACCCGAAAGTACTCGCCAACTGCGGAATCGACCCCGAGATTTACTCCGGCTTTGCGTTCGGTATAGGACTTGAAAGAATCGCAATGGGTAAGTATGATATAAATGATTTGAGACTGTTCTTTGAAAATGATTTACGCTTCCTGCGTCAATTCTAAATCATGGATAAAATTATGATTTATATTAGTGCGGGACGTCGTGGGCGCCGTCCCCTACATCCGTAATTTTGAAATTGTGCGTCGTAGGGGCTGGCGCCCTCGACAGCCCGTTTCCAATGTATCGCGGCGGGCGAACACGGTTCGCCCCTACGACCGCAGCGTCAATATACCATTAAATCACAATTACCCAAACCAAAAATAATCGAAAGGAATGAAAATAAATGAATTTACCGTTAAGCTGGCTTAACGACTACATGGACATAGACGTTA